>DATMDM010000131.1:0-32183 GCA_035557795.1 Thermoplasmata archaeon
TCTTCCTGGCCTCGCGGCGAGCTCCACCGCCAGATCAAATACAAGGCTGCTCTCGAGGGCGTGCCAGTCATCAAAGTCAATCCTGCATGGACGAGTAAGACCTGCCCAGTGTGTGGCGCTCGGCGCCGAGATAGGGTGGGCCAGGATTTCGTGTGCCTGCTGTGCGACTGGGAGATGGACCGGCAGATCAACGCAGGCATGAACATCCTGAAGACCGCCTTGGCCTCGAACGAGGCCTTGGCAAGGGCTGTACGGTTCCAGCCCGGTGCCCTCCGCCATGATGTGGTGAGTCCCCTCTACGACCTCCTCCGAGAAGGAGGAGGCGCACGGGAGGAGCCGAGCGGAGTGGAGTAATGTGAGGGTACCAACCCAAACGTTACAGAACCGGAAGACGGAACATTTCTCTCTACGATCCGCTCGAACGCCATCCTGCGAGCGAGGCGACCGAACGCGCCCACCACGGGGGAGAACCAGGCCCTCTCGGCCGGATGACCTTACACCGTCGGCAGGGTCAGCGGCTTGCGCCCAACGCCGCGGCGAAGATTTTCCGCTCCGCGGCTCGGAGGTGCTTCGATACGGCTGCGCGTGTAATCCCGACCAAGCCGGCAATCTGTCGCAACGTCGCCTTCGCGGGACTCGCGTAATAGCCGAGATGATACGCCAGCTCGAGAAGATCCCGTTGCCGCTGCGTGAGAGAAGCGAGAGGCTGCCAAGACTCCAAGGACGCGTTCTTCATCGTGCGAATCCGATAAGGGGCCTCCACGTCATCGAGGAATCGACTCAAGGCGGGAAGGACCTTCTCGGAGGCCAAGAGGACCACGCGGGCCTCGCCAGACCCGACCGCGGCGACCTCGAGGGGCACCGCCCCGGACCACTCCTCGCCGAGGAGACCCCGAAGTCGCTCGGGCAGGCGCCATTCGATCCAGGCGACGTATTCTCCGTGGGTCCGGTCCGTTGAGAGGAGTTCGAAACGGGCCACGCGATATCGACGAGCGATCGCCCGGGCCTCCCGCCGAACCGTCGCCTCGTCTTTGAAGGGGCCCTTCCGATGCACGCGGACGATGAGGGCGTTCGTTTGCGGGCGCAAGGAAAAGGATTGGAGGACTTGCACCGAACGGTTGTGGCGGAAGAAGCGGTCACTCAGGATCTCAAGGTCGTCGAGGAGCGACGTGGGCACGGTGAGCTCGAGCCGTTTCATCGGGGTATGGTTGACAGGTAAACCAGAACCCACTTATACGTGTGGCCCCTCGATTTCCTCGGAGAGCCCCATGACCAAGAAGCCATTCCATGCGCAGACGTCCGTCATCACGTGCGACATGCAAGGGATCGTGCAAGAGTACGCGGCGGACGCCGGAGAGCTGTTCGGGTGGTCGCCCGCCGAGGTCGTCGGGAAGCTGAGCGTCGCGACCTTCCATCTCCCGGAGAACGTGCCCACCCTTGTTCCGCGGCTTCTGAAGGAAGCCGTCGAGAACGGGAAGTTCGAGGAAGAGGTCACGCTCCGTCGAAAGGACGGCGAAGTGTTCCGCGCGCGGCTCACGGTTCGCCCGGTGTATCGGGACGGGAAGCAAGTCGGCTTCATGGGAATGACGCATCCCCTGGAACCGCCGCGGCGTCCTTGAGGCACGGCTCCGAGGCATTCTCGATGACCGGACAGCCCTTCGAGTCGAGGACCTCGGTCATCACCTGCGACACGCAGGGCATTGTGCAGGAGTATGCGGCCGATGCCGCCGACCTGTTCGGATGGACGCAAGACGAGGTCATCGGCAAGATGTCTGTCGCCATGTTCCACGTGCCGAAGAACGTCCCGACGCTCGTCCCGCGCCTCCTTCGGGAGGCCGTCGAGAAGGGAAAATTCGAGGAGGAGGTCATCCTCATGCGGAAGGACGGTTCGACCTTCCGCGCCGTGCTCACCGTGCGACCGATCATCCGCGAGGGACAACACGTGGGCTTCATGGGCATGACGCACCCGTTGACCCCGCCCGGGCCGGTGCCGGTTGCGAGGCTCTGGGTTCAGGCATTCCGAGCGCCTTTCCTTGTAGCCTCTCTGATTCCGGGCTTCGTCGGAGCCCTCGCCGCGCGGCAAGCGGGATACGAAATCAATCTCGGATTGCTGGGCCTGTCGCTCCTCGGCCTCGTGTTCATCCATCTCGGGACGAACATGTCGAACGACGCCTGGGATTATCGGAGCGGGAACGATCTGCAGGTTCGCCATCTCAACCCGTTCGCCGGGGGAGGTCGCGTCCTATTCCGCGGCGTGCTGAATTTGAGAACCCACCTCGCCGTGGCGGTGACGTTTCTCCTCCTTGGATCTCTCGTCGGCCTGTACCTCGTGTCCATCGTCGGCCTCCCTCTACTGTGGCTCGGCCTCGTCGGCGTCGTGGTGGCCTACTTCTATGTGGCGCCGCCTCTTCGATTGGCCCATCGGGGCGTCGGCGAGATCGCCGTCGGGATCGCCTTCGGTCCAGTGACGGTCCTCGGAGTGTACTACGTCCTCGCCCGTCGCTTCGATCCGCCGGCGGTCATTCTCTCCGTCTCCCTGGGTCTCCTCGTCGCCGGCATCCTCTGGATCAACGAGATCCCGGACATCCCGGCGGATGCCGCCGTAGGGAAGCGGACGCTCGTGGTCCGGCTCGGTGTGGCACGTGCGACGATGGCGTTCGGTGCGATCGTCCTCGCCGCCTATGCGATCCTCCTCGTCGGCGTCGTCCTGTTCTCCCTGACTCCGTGGGCTCTCCTCGCCCTCCTGGCGCTTCCCCTAGCGATCAAGCCGATCCTCGGACTGAAGCGGGCGGGTGCCGATCCGCACGCCCTGATTCCATCTAACGCGGGGATGATCCTCGCCACGGTGGTCACGGGGATTCTACTGCTCGCCGGATTAGCAATCGAAGTCTTCGTCTGATGAACGGGCGACCGTGCGCGCGCTCATTCCATGGGGATCGATTTCTCGGGCGCACGATTGACTTTCGGCGGCTCCCAGAGTTCAATGCGATTTCCTTCCGGATCCAGGACCCAACCGAAGCGGCCGTACTCCAGCTCCTCGATCTTCGGGTCGACCGTGACGCCCTCCTTCCGCAACGCCGCCATCACGGCGTCCAGGTCCTTTACCCGGTAATTGATCATGAACGAGGCGGCGTCTTCTCCGAAGTACGATGTATCCGCGGGGAAGATCGACCAGACCGTGTGCCCGACGCGCTTCCCGTCTTTGCCGCTGCGCCAGGCGAACAGGGCGACCATCCCCTCGATGGCGATGCCGAGATGCTCGCGATACCATCGGGCGAGGGCCTCCGGATCCTTCGCCTTGAAGAAGATGCCTCCGATTCCCGTCACGCGAGTTCGGTGCGTCCGCGCGGCCATGCCCCGGAGTGGTTCTCCGAGTCTAAAGGGGTTCCCGTCATCGGTGTTTGAGCGCTGAAGGTCTGCGGCTTAACCCGCGGCTTTGAGGTCGGAGAAGATTCGCAGGTATTCCCGCAGGTACCGCGTGATCAGGAAGTGACGGCGGACCCGCTCCCGCCCCGCCCGCCCCATCGTCTTCCGCTTCGCGGGATCCCGAAGCAGCTGGATTGTCCGATCGGCGCACTCCTTGACGCTGGAGACGAGGTAGCCATGTCGACCGTCCTTGATCTGCAGCCGGATTCCGGTGACGTCGCCACCGACCACGGGGACGCTCTTCCACAGGGATTCGCTCACGATGAGGCCGAACCCCTCGCGGAGCGATTTCGCGATCGCCACGTCGGTCTGCCTCTGGAGGACGTTCACCTCAAGCGCGCCGACGCCACGGAGATCGGTGAGGAAGTGGATGTCTGGATCATCGCCGGCATGCCGCGCCGAGCGCTCGAACCACATCCACCCTTCTGGATCGTCACGGGCCATCGAGGCCACTAGCAGGAGCTGCACCCGAGGAATCTTTTTCTTCACGAGGCGATACGCGTCGATGACTCCGAGAGGATCTTTCCACGGATCGAAACGGCCGACTTGGGTGATGACCGGCCGGTCGAAATCGACGTCGAAGCGAGGCAAGATCGTCTCCAGCTCCTCGCGGTAGACGTGGCGGTTCTTCGGGCTGGTCGGATCGATTGCCGGCGGATTCACGTAGATCCGCGGGAATTGGACCGTCGGCGGCGCATACTCGCGCGCGCTGAAGACGGCCGCATCGTAGGCCTCGAGGTGGGGGGCGAGGAGCCGCAAGACGGACTCGTTCGGAGACGTGAGGTCGATGTGACAGCGCCAGATCCACTTACCTTTCCGCTCGCACAGGGTCGCGAACGGAGCGGGCTGCGGATCGTGGATGATCACGTAGTCGTACTCGTCCCTGAATCCTGCCGCGTTCAGCTCGTTGAAATGACGATACGTGGCCTCCATGTCCGGCGTCAGCGCGACCTCGGAGCCTTGAAGCGCGTTGTGCATCGTTTTGGTCGCGGTGAAGAAGGCGTTCGAGCCGTCGAGGACGAACCAGTGCACGTCCAGACCGACATCCCGCTGCAAGGGGACGAGGCTGTGCAGCAACTCGGCGACGCCGCCTCCGTAGCCGGTCGCGTTCACGTGCGCGACCCGCTTTCCTTTCAGCTTGCTCGCGAGGGCGAGGATCTCGGCGAACGCCGGGCCCCCGATGATCGCGCGATAGTCGGACAGGCGTTTCTCTGCGACGCGAACCTCTTCCATGGAAATCCGTACGCTCCGAGACCGCGACAGGGACCCGTAAGCGAAGATTATTTATCCGTTCTTCCCCGTCCAACGTCTCCTTGGCCCGAGTCAAGTTGCAGGGGCTCACGAAAGCGTACGACGGAGCCCTTGCGGTGAAGGGACTGAACCTCGAGGTCCAAGACAAGGAATTCGTCGTCCTCCTCGGACCGAGCGGATGTGGCAAGACGACGACTTTGCGATGCGTGGCAGGACTCGAGTCGGCGGACGAAGGTGAGATCTACATCGGCGACCGCCTCGTGAACGACCTCGATCCGAAGGACCGCAACGTCGCGATGGTGTTCCAGAGTTACGCGTTGTACCCGCACATGACGGTCTACCAGAATATGGCCTTCCCGCTCGAGAACGCGAAGGTCGCGGAGCGCGAAATCATCGCGTCCGTGAACCGGGTCGCCAAGCTCCTCCAGATCGAGACCCTCCTCGGGCGCAAGCCCAGCCAGCTCAGTGGAGGCCAGCGGCAACGGGTCGCGGTCGGCCGCGCGATCGTCCGCGAGCCGCAGGTCTTCCTCATGGACGAACCGCTGAGCAATCTCGACGCCCAACTCCGAGTCCACATGCGGGCTGAGTTGAAAAAACTGCAGAAGGTCCTCGGGGTAACGACGATTTACGTGACCCACGACCAAGTCGAAGCGATGACCATGGCAGACCGCGTGGCCCTCCTCCACAAGGGCGTGCTGCAGCAGTACGACGCCCCGCAGACCCTGTACAATCGTCCGGTGAACTCGTTCGCCGCAAGCTTCGTCGGGAGCCCACCGATCGACCTCGTCGACTGCGACTTGGCCGAAGGAAATGTCCTCGATGCGGGGAGCTTCCGCATCCCGGTCCCCGACCGATACCTGGAACCGCTCAAGCAGACGGCATCGGAGAAGCTCGTCCTCGGGATCCGTCCACAAGACCTTCGGGTAAATCCGACACCTCCTACCGAGGCAGACGGGGTGGTTGTCTACCGTTTCCCATCGACGTCCGTCCCTGCGGAGATTTACACCACCGAACCGCTCGGAGACTCGACGATCCTCGACCTGAAAGTCGGAGAGACGCTTCTGAAGGCGGTCGTGGGGGCGACCTTCGCGGGCGACACCGGCTCGAAGGTCGAGCTGCACTTCCCTCCGGATCGGATTCACCTGTTCGACCGCGGTTCGGGGCACGCGATCCGGTAGCTCGGTCGGCGGTGCGGTGAACGCGAACTCGATTCGTGCGCGATTGCACGAGGACCTGAATCGATTGAGGTCTGCCGATGGCTATCTTCGCGCCGGCGCGCCGCGGTATGCGACATTGTTCGGCCGCGACTCCCTGATCTCCGCGTGGCAGAGCCTCTCATTCGACCCGTCGATCGCGGCCGGAACCCTGCGCGTCCTCGCGAACTTCCAGGGACGAACCGTGAACATGAAATCGGAGGAGGAACCCGGGAAGATCTTGCACGAGCATCGCTTCGATGCTGGATCCCGGGCCGAATTGCCCAAGTGGGAGTTCCCCTACTACGGGAGCGTCGACTCGACTCTCCTATTCCTCATCGTGGCCGCGGAGTACGCACACAGGACGGATGACACGCGACTGTTCACGGACCTCTGGCCGGCGCTCGTTGCGGCACATCGCTGGATCGGAGCCTACGGTGACGTCGACGGCGATGGACTCGTCGAATACGAGAGGAAGAATCCACACGGGCTGTTCCATCAAGGTTGGAAAGACGGCTCCGAGAATCACCTAGGCATCGAGCCTCCAGTCGCCATCGTCGAGGTCCAAGGATACGCCTACGCCGCTCACCGAGCGTTCGCCTCCCTGGCGGAAGCAGTCGGCAATGCGGAGGTCGCGAGCTCTGCCCAGGCCGCGGCGGACCACCTCCGGCGTCGATTGAACGAAGCCTTCTGGATGGAAGGCCGCGGATTCTTTGCCCTGGCGTTGGACGGGAGGAAACGGATGCGTCGCGCGGTCACCTCGAACCCCGGCCACCTCTTGCTCTGCGGTGCCGTCGAGCCGCGAAGAGTCCCGGCGGTGGTCGGCCGTCTGTTTCAAGACGACCTCTGGACGCCGTATGGGGTTCGCAACCATGCGACCTCGGAACCTGACTTTGATCCGATCTCTTACCACCGCGGGACCGTTTGGCCGCACGACAATTGGTTTCTGTATCGGGGGCTCCTCGCCGCGAACCTTCAGGCCGAGGCACACCGGGTCCGAGAGGCCCTCCTCCGTGCTTACGGAGAACTGGGGCGAATCCCGGAACTCTACGCCGTCGTGGATGACAAACTCGTTGATCTCTCCGCTCCCTCACGGAACGTGAAGGTGAAGGCGAATCCGCTTCAGGCATGGGCCAGCGCCGGCCTCCTCGACATGATCTCTCTTGACGACACGGGCGTCAGCCCTTAATCGTCCAACCGACGAGGCCACGGATGTAGAACCGCTGGAGGATGGCGTACAGTGCGACGGGGACCGACATCGTCAGGATTGCCCCCGCGGAGAGAAGGTCGTACGGACGGACGAACTGGCCGACGAGCCGAGGGACGCACTGGGTGGAGAGGTACCAGTTCGGATTCTGGATGAGGACTTGGGCGAAGAAGAAGTCGTTCCAGACCCACATGAACTGGAAGACGATGATCGCGGCCATGGCGGGGAGCGACATCGGCAAAACAATTTTGTAGAAGATCTTGAAGTCGGAAGCGCCGTCGACGCGGGCGGCTTCCTCGACCTCGAGAGGCAGGGTCCGGAAAAAGTTCCGCATGAAAAGGATGATCCACGGGATCCCCCACGCGGAGTGGACCAGAATCAGGCTGATCAGGCTGCTGATCAGGCCTGCTCGGATCATGAGGTTGTAGACCGGGACGGCCACCATCATCTGAGGGACCGCCATGAAGAGGACGACCGCCAGGAAGATGTAATCCCGAGAGCGGGTCTGGAACCGAGCGAAGCCGTAGCCCGCGAGAGCTCCGACGAGCATCGGGAGGATCGTCGCCGGCATGGCGACGAGGAACGAGTCACGGAGTCCCAGGGAGAGCGGACATCCCGGGTTATTCCAAACGGCGACGAAGTTGTCGAGCGTCACACTGAACGGGGACAGGCGCCACCATCCGAGGCTCGTCTGATCGAGGGGCCGGACGGCCGTCATCGCGACTCCGACGAAGGGCAGCAGCCAGGCGAGCCCGATCGCCCATGCAACCACGTGGATTACGATGGTCCGCGGGCGGATGCGGCGCCACCGAGGCCGTGTCAGCAACGCTGAGCGCACGGTGCGCGCGGACGCGTTCAGGAGATCACCTCGACGGCTCCTTGACTCTCGTCCCCCGCTGGCTTGGCCGACTCCGTTTCAACCTCCGGGACGGACGGGGCCGTGCGCCTTCCCTTCTTTCGAAGGGGCAGGCCGAGGAGCTTGCGGAACAAGCCAATCGCCACGATGAGCGTGAAGATCGTCAACAGCGTCGCGACGACCGCCGCAGAGTTGTAGTCGATGACGAAGAAGTACCGATACATCTGGAGCGCAAGCACGTCCGCCGCGCCGCCGACGCCCCCTTGCGAATTCGTGGCCCCGATGACGATGTCGAACAACTTGAGTTCCCAGAGAAGGGTCATCGTGACGATGACCAGGGTGACCGGACGGAGCAACGGCCACGTGATTTTTCGGAAGACTTGCCACTCAGAAGCTCCATCGACGCGGGCTGCCTCAAAGTAGTCTTTCGGGATGGTCGTAAGGCCCGCGGAATACACGATCATGCTGAAGCCGGTCCACGACCACACGGTCCCGAAGATCAACCCGAGGAGGAGGGTGTTGGGCGTCACGAGCCAGTTGACGTCGAGCGACTTGGCCCCGAGCCACCCGAAGAAAGCCGGGACGAGCCCGATCGGATACTCGAGGACGAATCGAAGGACGACTCCGACGACAATGAGCGGCGTGACCATCCCGAGGAATATGAGCGACTTGACGAACGAGGCCCCGCGGACGTTCTGCAGAAGCACGGCGAGGAAAAGGCCCATGAAGACCGTCAGCGGGAGGTGGATACCAATCCAAATCAGGTTGTTCAGGAGGGTCCCGCAGGGAGGACCGCGCTGGAGGCAGGCGGGATTGAACGTGTCCGGCGAGCCCAGGACGGAACCGTAGTTTTGGAGGCCCGTGTAACTACCGTCGGGGGCGACGAAACTCAACGTCAGGGTGGCCACGATCGGATAGATGACGAGGACGATGAGCAAGATTGCCGCCGGGAGGAAAAAGGACAGGAACTTCGCCTGCGACCGAGCCCAACGGCCCATCGAAACGCGACCGCCATGCCGGGGGACGAGGCGGGAAAAAAACCCGCCTCCCGGAATTTTCATGGTTGCGCTTGCGCGGCCGCCTGGATGTTCGCCAGGACCGTCTGCCAGTTGGCCGGATTCGCCCAAAGGCTCTGGAGCTCGCTCCAGAAATGACCCTGGAACGGATTCCCGATCGTGTCGTCCAAGTCTGTCAGGACCGCCTTGCCCGTCATGAGAGAGGCGACCTGGGCGTCGAGCGCGGGATACGCCGACAACGGAACCCCGGCCGAGGTGGCAATGTGTCCACCCACACTGACCTGGATCTGCTGGGCTTCCTTCGACGCGAGGAAGGTGGCGAGGCGCTTTCCGAGATCCGCGTGCGCGGCGTACTTTGGCACGAAGAAGTAGTCCGCCGCGAACACGATCCCTTGATTCGCCCCCCCGCCCGGCAGGGACAACACCTTGAGGTTGCCCGGGTTCGGCACGAAGCCCGAAGTGATCCAGCTTCCCATGAAATACAGGGGATACGCGCCGTTCCACCAGGAGCTGATGACGGCCGGATCGTTCCACGTCTGCGGAGCGCTCCAGAAGCCGTTCTGCAAGGTCGGCACGAGATAATTCTGGAAAACCGCCTTGACGGTGGGGTCGGTCCAACTAAGCGTCCGGTTCGCGAGACCCCGATGCATGGCCGCGCCACCGTACGTCTCGATGAAACCCTCGGTAATGTCGGACAGCGGCCAGCCGACGCCATCCCCGCTCAGGATCGGCTTGACGACGCCGGACGTATTCTTAATGTCCCACAGGAGTTGGTTGAACCCAACCCACGTGGTCGGGACGTTCAGGTTGTGGCTCGTGAAGAACGAGGAATTGTACCAGAAACCAGGCTTCACCTTCCCGGTGTACGCGCCGCCCCAGACCTTGCCACTTACCGTCAGCGGGTCGAGCGCTCCCGGCTGATAGCTGGAGGTGCTCAACGTTCCCGTCAGGTCCGTCACCCAGCCTCTTCCGGCGTACTGTTTGATCGTCGCGCTCGGCATGAAGATCAGGTCCGCAGGAGACTGCTGCGCCTGGAAGTTGATGGGCAGGGTCGGCGACAGGTCTTCCTGCCGTGAGGTCGTATACTGATACGAAATTCCGGTGGCATTCTTGAACGCGTCGAGGACCGGTTTGAAATTCGCCCACTCGCCCCCGGCCCACGGACCGATGACTTGCACCGCGCCCGCTCCTGGTGCAGGGACCGCCAGGTAATAGACCGCGAGCCCTGTGATGACGTTCGTCACCACAAGAAGCGCGACCACAATCCCGAGCATTTTTCCCATCGATCGCGTCGGAACGTACGGCCCCGCCGCAGCACTCGGCACTCCAGCTTCGGCTGATGAAGACAAAATCCTCCTCCTCCCGGTCTCGGCCCGGAAATAGCTCCACCCCCCATTACCCTTTCGCACACACGCGATGGGTCGCCGCGTTCCGGCGCACAATCCTCAATACCATCCAGAACGGGTACGGGCGCTGCTCGATGCCGGAAATTCGAAAAGACTACGCAACCCCGACATGGGTCGTCTTCTCCGCGGCCCGTTCCCAACGGCCCGGGGCCTTCCGGAACTCGAAGGATGCGACGCCAAAGGAGAGCTGTCCGTTCTGTGAGGGCCACGAGTCCATGACGCCACCGGAGGTCCTCGCGTATCGGGATGGCGGGAAGCCGGACGGACCGGGCTGGTCGATCCGGTGCGTTCCGAACAAATTCCCGGCGCTCGAACGGGTCGGCGAGGTCCGAGAGCATCACGACGGGCCGTTCGTGAGCGTCGATGGCGTCGGGGCGCACGAGATCGTCGTCGAGTCCCCGGACCATGACGCTCACCTCGCGACGTTGGACGATCGCCACATCGAGCAGGTCCTCCGAGCATACCGCGAGCGGTATCACGACCTCGCCGCGGACCGTCGGATCAAGTACGTCCAGATCTTCAAGAATCACGGCGAACGAGCCGGCGCCTCCTACTCTCACCCGCACTCTCAGATCATGGCGATCCCGATCGTGCCCCTCCGGATTCTCGAGGAGATGGAGGGCATGCGTTCGCACGCCGAGCAACGGGAGGGCGAGTGCCTGTTCTGCGAAATCCTCCGACGCGAGCTGGCCTCCGGACGGCGCGTCGTCGCCGAGAACGGAGCGTTCGTCGCGCTCGAGCCGTTCGCGGCGCGGTTCCCGTTCGAGACGTGGCTCCTCCCGAAAGTCCACGCACGCGCGTTCGAGACGCTCTCCGATTTGGACCGTGCGGCACTCGCGGGGATTCTGAAAGACGTCCTCGGTCGAATGGATCGAATGCTCGAAGATCCGTCCTTCAATTACTACATTCACACCGCTCCGGTCCGAGAGCCAGAGGGCACGTTCCACTGGCACCTCGAGATCACGCCTCGCCTCACGGAGATCGCGGGCTTCGAACGAGGCACCGGATTCTACATCAACCCGGTCGTACCCGAGGATGCGGCGGCCATCTTGAAAGGAGAGATCCTCTGGCCGGCCACGCGGGCCTCTGCGACGTGATTGGCCGATTCTCGATAGATCACCACGGCGGGCAAATGTGCAGCGCCAGCTCCCGGTCCGCGCTCGGTCTCAGAGAAGCTTGACGACGACCGTCAAGCTCACCGAGTGGGTGATGGAACCAACCGTGGCCGTCACCGTCACGGTGTACGTTCCGGGCGTCGTCAAGAGCGACGTCGAGACCATGAGGGTCGAGGTGGCCGTCCCGTCTGCCGCCAACGTCACGCTGCCCGGGTTCACCGAGACCGTCGGCCAAATCAGGATCAGGCCGGACGACGTAATCGATGCGCTCAGGCTCGCGGTCCCGGAGAGGCCGTTGAGGCTCGCCAGGGTAATCGCGGAGCTGCCAGAGGAGCCACAGACGATCGTCAGGGAGTCAGGAGAGACCCCGATGCTGAAATCGCCGGGCGGTGGGGGTGGCTGCGGCGGCGCGCTCACCGTGATCGCGTGAGACATGCTGCTCGTCAGCCCGCCGGAATCTTGGGCTTGGACGACCACTGTGTAGCCGCCCGCTGAGGCGAACGTCTGGGTCGCAGTCTTCGTCGTGGACCAGGACGTGTCCCATGCGCCATCGCCGTTCCAGTCCCAGCGGACCTGTATCGAGCTCGGTGGATCGTGGTCGTCAGTCACTTGCGCGGAGAACGTGAAGACGGTGGTCGTATCACCGGATGTCGGAGTCCAGGTGAAGTCCGCGGCGGGCGGCGCATTCGGCGGTGGAGGAGGTGGCGGAGGTGGCGGCGACGAGGTCACCTGCACCACGCGGGACCGGGTCGAGGTGAGGCCACCGGAGTCGATTGCCTCCGCGACCGCGGTCTTGTTGCCTGCGGTGCTGTATCGATGGCTCGCCGTCTTCGTGGTCGACCAAGCCGTGTCCCAAGTGCCGTCCCCCGTCCAGTCCCACCGGACCTGAATCGAGCTCGGCGAATCGTGGTCGTCGCTTACCTGAGCGGTGAAGGAGAAGACCGTGCTGTTATTGCCGGAGGCCGGACTCCATGAGAAATCGACCGAGGGCGGCAGGTTCGAGGGCGGTGGCGGAGGTGGCGAACTCGAGAGTTTCCAAGCCGTGAATGGGTGGAGTTCCCAGTGGTACGGACCCTCCCAGAAGACGAACCCTTGGACGTCGATGGAGATGCTTCCGTTGGACTGCTCTTGGGCGAGCGTCGCGTTGTCGCACGACGGCACGTTCGGTCCGCAGTACCCTTTCCCCAACCAATCGCGATCGATCTCGACTTTCATGTATCCGCTCGTCGTGCCGATCGTGATGATCTGTCCTGCGTTCGTGCAGAACGTCTGATTCCCCGGATAGCGTCCGCCGCCGTTCTGTTTGGAGTACCAACCCGAGCAATCCGTCGTCTTCACCCCGTATCCGTACAACGAGACTCCGTTGATCTGAACGAACGACGAGACGGTCTGGCCGGTCGCGTTCGTGATCGTGCACGGCGGGGTGAGCGATCGGTCGACCGGGATCCCGCCCGATGTGGAATTGACTTGGTATCGGCTGCCGTTGAGGTCCTGGTGTGGATACGCGGGTCCGAGCACGTCGCGGATCGTCACCAGATCGGCGGGGCACGCCACGTTCGGGTTCCACGAGGCGAGTCCACTGGTCGTCGTCCCCTGTGCGCCGGCATCCGGTACCCACGAAATGGCATTGAGGGACCCGGAGGCCACAACGAGGCCAATGAGAAGAGTCGCCGCGAACACGAGCAAAGTCGGCGTCCATCGATTCGTCCGAGTTGGAGTGCACATCTGTGTGCGCGTCACGAGGCCGCCGACGCTTCGACCAGGATATCCGCCGGACGTTTACACCTTCCATCAAAGTGACACGATTCACTGCACTTACAACGCTCCCCCGAGGTCGCTCGGCGGCGTCAAACCATCACTTAACCAAATGGTTAAATATCCCTCACGCATGTCCCTTAACCAGATGGTTAACCAATCGGCAGTCAAACTGGACCTGGACGCTATCTTCGCGGCGTTGGCCCACCCGATCCGGCGGGCCATCCTCGAAGAGCTTGCGACCGGTGACGCCACCGTGAGCGAACTCGCCGAGCCCTACGATGTGAGTCTGCCTGCGATCTCGAGGCATTTGCGCGTGCTCGAGGACGCGGGCTTGCTGCAGGTCGAACCGGAGGGCCGCGTGCACCGATGCCAGATCGACGCCGCTCCGCTGAGCGCGGCGTTCGGTTGGCTCACGCGATACCGGGTCCTGTGGGAGGACCGCTTCGCCCGATTGGACGAACACCTGAAAGAAATCCGTGATGTACGAGGAAAGGAGGAACACAAACATGCCCGCAAAAAGTAAATTTGTGAGGAAGTCGGAACGGGAGCTCGTGACGACGCACACGTTCGATGCGCCACGCGAGCTCGTGTGGAAGGCGTGGACGGATCCGAAACTGATCCCCAAGTGGTGGGGGCCGAGCCGGTATTCGACCATCGTGGACGAGATGGATGTCCGGCCGGGCGGCCGCTGGCGGTTCGTCCAGCGTGACGCGAAAGGAAATGAGTACGGGTTTCACGGCGAGTACCGCGAGGTCGTGCCGCCCAAGCGACTCGTCGGCACGTTCGAATATGAGGGGATGCCGGGCCACGTCCTGCTCGAGACCGCGACCTTCGAGGAGGTGGGCGGGAAGACGAAACTGACGCAGAGCTCCCTCTTCCAAAGCGTCGAGGACCTCGAGGGGATGCTCGCGTCCGGCATGGAGGAAGGGGCGGCCGAGACGATGGAACGGTTCACCGAGCTGGTGACGGAGATGCAGAAGCAAGGCGCGCCGGGAAAAGCCGCGAATCGCGAGCTCGTGATCGTGCGGGTCTTCGACGCCCCACGGGCGCTCGTGTGGAAGGCGTGGGCGGAGCCCGCGCGCCTCAAGCGGTGGTGGGGCCCGAGGACCTTCACCACGCCGGTCGCGAAGATCGATCTGCGCGTGGGCGGAGCCTTTCTCTACTGCATGCGGCAGGCCGACGGCAAAGACATCTGGGGGACCGGGGTGTACCGCGAAATCGTCCAGTTGAAGCGACTCGTGTACACGGACAGCTTCGCGGACGAGAAAGGCAACGTGGTCCCGGCGACGTACTACGGAATGAGCCGCGACTTTCCGCTCGAGATGCAGGTGACCGTGACGTTCGAAGATCAGGATGGCAAGACGAAGCTCACCTTGCACCACGTCGGCATCCCAGCGGGTCCGGACCGCGACGGCGCGAACCAGGGTTGGAACGAATCCCTTGACAAGCTCGCCGAGACTCTCGCCGCGTGATCGTTTCGTTAATCAAGGGGGAATTGTCGGAGTTCGAGGCTCCGACGTCCCCCGCTTTTCCCGCTGAGTTCCACCCGTCTCACATGACGGCTCAGTAGATGCGCGTATTGTCGTCGGGCGGGTCCGGCGCGACTTCCTGCGGCTCGGGCAACGGATCAGGAAGAGGATCCAGAGGTGGATCGGGGAACGGATCAGCTGCCGGGTCCGGCCCGGGAGCGGGAGCCGGAGCCGAGCGGGCCCGCCGCCATGACCAAACGCTCAGCATGAGCGTGGCCCCCACCAAGGCCAATCCGCCGACGAGTACGATGAGTGCAACGATCGTTTCCCCTGTCTTCAACCCCACTACGACGAGGTCAAGTTGGAGCTGGAGCTCGCGCCTTTGGGGGACGTCGACAGCGACGACGTGATACTGACCCGAGCCACTCAGATTCATGGCGAACAGGATTCGGGTCCCGCTCTGTTCGAAGAGGGGCGCCACCGAGTTGGAGCCATCACGGAACGACGCGTAGCCGGCGTCATCGAACACGATGAGGTCGAAGGACAGGCCCCGAAGCTCGGAGAGATTTCCGCTCAACCGCCCCGTCCCCAAGATGCCAAATTCGAAGACGTAGTAGCTCCCTTGGAGGACGACGACATTTTGGGTCATCCGTACCGGCTGGGCCGCGCCGATCAGGGTGATTGATCCGAGGATGATCTGGAGGGTGGCGATTGCGACGAGGAAGTAGCTGCGTTTCACGGGTCCGTCTCCTTGTTGCGTTCTCCCTTCCTCATCGAGAGGTCCGCTCCTTGGATACTCCTCGGGTCGAACATCTTGCTCACGTTGTAGGAAGAGGCGGAGCGCGCGCGATGATGACAGAGATATTGTCCGTTCCGCCTCCCCTATTCGCCAACGCGACAAGGATTTCGCAGGCCCGCTGCGGATCGCTCGTTTCGGCCACGACGCGATGAATGTCCTCGTCTTCGACGTGATTGATGAGGCCGTCGCAGCACAGCAGGACGGTGTCACCGGGCTCCACGGTCAGGCATCCGATGTCCGGCGTCACCTCTTCGTAGACTCCGAGGGCCATCGTGATGACGTTCTTCCGGGGATGGTGCTTCGCTTCCTCGGGCCGGAGCTCCCCGCGATCGACCATCTCTTGAACGAGGGAATGGTCCCGGGTCACCTGGAAAATCTCTCGCGCATTGACGATGTAGACACGGGAGTCCCCCGCGTTCGCGACATGAAGGCTGCGACCATCGGCGACGGCGAGGCTCAAGGTCGTGCCCATCCCCTCGTACTCCGGATGCCGCTCCGCCTCCAGGAGAATCGCCTGATTCGCGCGGGCCACGGCGGCTCCGAGGTCCCGGTAGTACGTGGCTCGCGGGATGTCCTCCTCGCTCGTCAAGAGCGGGAGGAGCGTGCGTGCGACGGTCTGGATCGCAATCCGGCTCGCCACCTCCCCGCGATTGTGGCCTCCCATCCCGTCCGCGACCATTAGGAGCAGCCGGGTTCGGGGTTCGGAAAGGAACGCCATCCGAAGCTCGACCGCGAGGATGCTGTCTTCATCGACCGGTCGGACCCTGCCCACGTTCGAGGCAAACCCGACTTCCCCCCGGGGGGAGCGAATGATCGTATCGGACATCCTGGCGGACACTCCTTTCCCATTCGCATTTCGCGTCAACGTCACCGGCCCCCGCGTCGTCGGCCACCTTTGAATGCGATCGTCATGTACGGCCCTCGCCCCGGCTTGTATACGAGGGCGACGACATCCCCGTCAGTCAGCTTTTCGCGTTTGAATCCAGGGATCTGCCGATAGGTTCTCCCGCCGTCGTGGGACATCGCCGTGCCGTTCAGGCTCCCCAGGTCTTCAATCCAGCAGCGGCCTTTCCCATCCTTCAGAATCCGGGCGTGGTGCTTCGACAGGTACCGTTCCGCATCGAGGATACCGATCTCGGGCGGGTGCCCGAAGCCTCGCTTCGTGCAACTTTGGTCGCAGGATTTGTGGTCCCGGCCGATCTCCATCTCCCGCTTGACCCGGCACTTCTTTCCCAGCACGACGAGATGTGGAAACCCGGGCGACTCCCCCGGCCCTCCGGAGATCGCTTGCGCCATGTCCTGGGCCGTCTGGAACCGCTGCTTCGGGTCGAACGACATGGCCCTCGTCACGACATCCGAAAGCTCCCGAGGGACGCCGGGCTCGAGGTCGCGGGGGGATCGGAAGAGTTCGGATTTCCCGGCCGCGAGTTGTTTCATCGAAGCTTGAGGGTCTTTGGCGGTGAGGAGGAAGAAGAGGACCGCGCCCACGCTGTACAGATCGCTCGCCGGCGTCGCCTCTCCCAGATTCTGCTCCGGGGCCCCCCAGCCCGGTGTGTAGATGACGGTTCCGGACCCGGTGAACTGGTGGAACTCCTTCTTCGCCGCTCCGAAGTCGAGGAGGACGACCTCGCGGCGGGCGTCGAGGATGATGTTCTTCGGCTTCACGTCCCGGTGGATCACGTTCCGCCCGTGGAGGTACGACAGCGCCTCGAGGAGCTGCGTGATGTGTCGAGCCGCGGTCGTCGCATCGGCTGGCTTATCCTTGTACAACTCCGCCAGCGTCTCGCCTTCGAGTTGTTCCTCGACGAGACAGAAAGGTCCGAGGTTGGCGCCTTCGTCCAGATATCGGACGACCCTCGGATGGCCGGGAGACCCGAGGGTCCGCAGGATCTCGGCTTCAATCCGAAGTCGTTCCTCGGACTGGGCGAGATCGACGCCGCTTGCTTCTTTCACGATGACAGCTTGACCGCGTTTGGACTTGCCGACATAGATGGTCGACATCCCTCCTTCCGTCAACTTGCTGACGACTTCGTAGCGACCCTTCCGACCTTTCAAGGTGCAGGGAAGGGAGAGGGTCATACCGTCCGCAGGCCTATCTCACCACGAACTGGAGCGTCACCAATTCCGCGACGTCGATCTCATCTTCGTCCTGGAGCTCGGTGCGACCCGTCCCGGTGACCAGGATGCGGGAGCTGCCTCGGACCAGCCAAGTCTTGTTCGTGCTGGGTCTCCGTTGCACCATCGTCGTTCCGTCTTCGACGAAGAACCGATCGCCTTCCTGGAAGACCGTGAGATGCCCTCGCGAAATCTCGTTCGCCTGTTTCGGGTCGGGGAGGAATTTCGCCAGGTCCGTGCGGCCGATCAACCACTGGGAGGGGGGAATCGGCTGCTCCGTGTTGTCGGGAAAGACCAGGTAACCCGCCTTAGGCAGCGGGGCCGGGAGCTCTTCCTCGGGCTCCGATGCCTCGACCGGGCCTTCGTCCTCGACATCCGCCAGGTCGGGAGAGTCTTCGCCCTGCGTTTCCATCACATCGGCGGAGGGCTCTGGTTCACCCGCGGGTTCGGGCCCGCCGGCTTCCGGGCCAAACATCGAATCGACGGCGCCCTCGTCCTCGTTCGACGGAACGACCGAGGCTTCGTCCTCGGCAGGCATCGCGGCGAGTTTCAGTTCCGACGATTCGGCCTCGGGCTCAATCTTCGCGCCGCAGGTGTCGCAGAACCGCGCGCCTTCCCTGTTCTCGCTGTCGCACGCCGAACACTTTGTCACGTTCATCACCGCTTCGGTTTCTTCTTTCCGATGATCGTCGTCGCTTGCAGGAAGTCCTTCTTGGCCGCCTCGCTGAGCTGGAGCCCGCTCCGAGCCACGGTCGCCTGGGCGTCCCGCATCGTCGTCGCGACGTCGCTCAGGGTAGGGTTCGCGCGAATCGCGGTCGCCGCGCCGGCATCCGTCGCCATGGACCGCATAATCGTCTCCGCCTTCTGTAGCGCCGTCGCATCCCTCGACTGCACCGCCCGCTGCATGAGGACGGTGGCTTCCGCCGAGCTCAACAGGGTGCGTGGGTACGGGTTTGTCTCGGCGTTCGACAGCCTCGGATCGTCGGTGAAACTCACGTCGACGTCTTGCGTCACTTCGACCAAGGAGAAGCGGATCAGCGTCGCCTTCCCCGCGGGCCTCGACGGGACGCCAATCCGGAACACGAGCGTCTGCTCTTCACCCGCGATCAGGTCTCGTAGCGGGACCGTATAGGCGGCTCCGTCGAACCGAGGTCGAGGCAGTCGGTTCAGGACCGGCTTGACGGTATAGGCATCGGCCAGCTCCGACCCGGGCATGATCGAGACCTTCAACTCGGGATTCGAGACGACGGTGCCCGCCATCTGGGCGGCTTGGTCCTGGAAGATCTGGGGGAGATTGGCTCTCGCATCCACGATGTGGTGCCACAGCCCTCCGCCGGACTCGGCAATCTTCTCGAGCAGCTGCTCGTTGTAGTCCGTTCCAATGCCGATCGCGGTGATCGTGATCCCGGATTCGCGAATCCGCTGTGCGAGGGTCACGAACTCCGAGCCGATCGTCTTGCCGACGGTGGGATTGCCGTCGGTCAGGAGCAGGACCCGATTCACGGTCCCGGGTTCCTGAGAGGCCCGGCGCGCCTGGTTGAAGGCGGAATCCAGTCCATCGTACATCGCGGTGAGGCCGCTGACCGAGATGGCCTTCACGGCCGCCGCGACCTCTCGGGAGTTCCCGACTTGCGTCATGGGCAGCTGGACCGTGACGGTGTCCGAGAATGACACGATCGCTATCTGGTCGGTCGGGCGAAGCTGTTTGATGAGAGCGAGCGCCGCGGCCTTCGCCTGTTCGATCTTCTCGCCGTCCATCGAACCGCTCGAATCGATCGCGAGGGAGATGCTTCGGACGCGCCCCGCGATGACGGCGGCGGACGGGGTCAGGTCCACGGCAATGTACACGGAGGTGCCCGCATTTGGCTTCAGATTCGCGCGATTGACGGTGCACTTCATCGCCAGCGGCGAACGCCGCTGGGTCCGGTTCTGAGGCTCCATCACCTGTTTCATGTTCCCACCCGGGGGCCGGGCGATGGCGGCGACGCTTTCTTATGTCTTGCGTCCTCGTTCTCACGAACCGATGTTCAGGTTATTGTGTGTCCCTCGTACACGTGAAGAGCTTGGCCCTTTGCTCGGAACCTCGACGCGTTTCAGAATCTGCAATCCGCATGTGCGGGACCGCGAGGGAGTCGACTCGCGCGATGCAACCCGAGGATGGTGCGAGTGTCGGTCCGACTCACCTTTAGAACGGAGCGAATTCGATGCGTGGGCCAGGATTCGAACCTGGGAACCCCTTCGGGAAGGGATCTTGAGTCCCTCGCCTTTGACCGGGCTTGGCTACCCACGCGCGGCCGCGCAGAGACCGCGGTCCGTAAAATCTTTCCCGTCGGGTTTGGACTCGGGGGGCCAACCGAGGCTTTTTCGTGTTGGCCTCCTTCGGGGCCGCAAAGGGGCGTCCATGGTCCAATACTTCACGAAGGGATTCTTTGACGAACTCGCAAGTCTGCTGAATGCGGACCCGGAATGGGGGAAGAAAGCCGCAGCAATCGCCGCGAAGATCGTCCTTACCTGCACGGATCGCAACGCGTCGTTCCTCCTCGACATCCAACGGGGACGGGTCGCGGTCCACGACGTTGCGCCCGACGTCCCCGCGGACTTCAAGTTCGAAGGGACCTACGAGGCCTGGACGCAACTCGGGAAAGGGGAGAAGGACTTCCAAGGACTCGTGCTCGGCGGGAAAATCCGATTCCGAGGATCGATGCCGAAGGTCATGGCCCTCATGGGCCCGCTGAGCCGCATCACCCAGCTCGCGCAACAGGTCCCGAAGGAGTTCTAGCCGCCGCCCAGAACGCGATCACGGCGACCAGAAGGACGCCCAATTCGAGCACGCCGAGCAGGAAGGCCGTCGCCACGAACAAGACCGTCCAGGTTTGCGACCCGATAAGCGTGACGTTGTCGGGGCCGGGGACGAGAAAGTGGCTCACGATCCCGTACACGAAGGAGGCGCCCATCAGGACCGCGAGGAGCCCCGCCGCGAGCGGCGGATTGAATCGCAAGACGACGAGCGCAACGATCGGCCCGATCAGGATGACCCCGAGGATGAATACGAGGTCGAGACCGGCGGGCAGAATCTGAAGGCCGAAGTGCGCGGTGGCGTGCACCAAGTTCACGACGAAATGGGCCAGCACGAGGCCGATGAGATACCGATCGAGACGTTCCATCCCTCACGACCTCTGCGCGACGAGCTGCCGAACGATCCGGGGTCCCAGGACACCGCTCGCGCCCGCCACGAGCACGTGCACGCGTGGGTCATATCTATCGAGAGATTAAATATCGCGGGGCTCATCGTCCCGTGAGCGCGGCGGGCGGAGACGATGGTCGAGTTCGACCTCACGGATGAACAACGGCTCCTCCAGAAGACCGCGCACGAGTTCGCGGAACGCGAGATGCGGCCCGTCGCCCTCGAGTACGACAAGAAAGGCACGGTCCCGTGGGACGTCATCAAGAAGGCGCATGCGCTCGGCCTCGACACGGCTTTCATCCCCGAGGCGTACGGCGGTGGAGGCATTGATTCGGCCCTCACCCACGTGGTCGTGAACGAAGAGCTGAACTGGGGTTGCGCCGGCATGGCGACCGGGCTGATCGGCGCAGGCCTCGCGTACCTGCCGATCATCCACATGGGGACCGAGGAACAAAAGAAGCGGTTCCTGACGCGCTTCACCGGCAAAGAGGCGCGCCTCGGAGCGCTCTGCCTCACCGAGCCCGACGCCGGATCCGACGTCGCGAACATCTCGACGACCGCGAAGAAGGAAGGCGACGAGTGGGTGTTGAACGGCGTCAAACGATTCATCACGAACGGCGGGATCGCGGACATCCACGTGGTCTTCGCGACGCTCGACAAGAGCCGGGCTCACTTCGGCATTAGGGCGTTCGTCGTAGAGCACGGCACGCCGGGGCTGAAGGCGGGGAAGGTCGAGGACAAGATGGGGGTCCGCGCGAGCCACACCGCGGAAGTCATCCTGGACGACTGCCGGATCCCCGAGGACAATCTGCTCGGTTCGGACGAAGGCACCGCGTTCTACGGGGCGATGAAGACGCTGGAGTCGTCTCGACCGCTTGTTGCCTCCGGGGCCATCGGGATCGCCCGCGCGGCCTACGAGTATGCGCTCGACTACTCTCGGAAACGAAAGGCGTTCGGCACGCCGATCGCCAAGAAGCAGGCGATCGCATTCATGCTCGCCGACATGAAGACGAAGATCGAGGCCGCTCGCCTCCTCACGTGGCGGGCCGCGTGGATGCTCGACCAAGGAATGCCGATGAACAAGGAGGCGAGCATCGCGAAGCTCTTCGCGGCCGATATGGCGATGGACGTCACGACGGACGCGGTGCAGATCCTCGGCGGAGCAGGCTACATGAAGGACGAGCCCGTCGAAAAGTGGATGCGCGACGCGAAGATCTTCCAGATCTGGGAAGGGACCTCGCAGATCCAGCGACTCGTCATCTCGCGCGAAGAGATCGGGGAACTCTAGGCTTTCCGGGCGAGCGCTTCGACCTTCGCGGGTTCCTCGAGGAGAGATCGCAAGAGCTTGCGGTACTCGCGCTCAACGTTCAGGTACTCGGTGAACTCCTTGTCCGTCATCGTCAGCAGCTTCGCGAGATGGGTGATTCCCTGCTTCACGAAGAAATCGACGCCTTCAAGGCCTGCGATCGCCTCGGCCCATTCCGGTTTCTCGCCGACCGCTTCCATCCGCTTCTCGAGCTCGACGATCCGAGCTACGACTTCGGGATCGGTCCGCACGCGCAGCCCGATCTTCGCCAACGCCTGCAAGGCCTCCGTGGCCTTCTCCGCGGCATACGCCGGGGACATCCCCTCGCCGTGCGAGAGGTTGAACATCTCCGCGGTCGCGCGATAGTACGTCTCGATGAAGTGGTCCACACGTTCCTCGCGAGCGACCTCGACGAGGTCTGCCTCGCGCATCTTTCGGATGTGATGATAGATCGCCTGCGGCGTGAGGCCGAGCTCCGCCGAAATCTGGCTGACCGTCATCTCCTTCGCCCGGAGCAGATAGATGATCCGTCTCCGGGTTTCGTCCGCGAGAAGCTGAAATGCTTCGGGGCTCTTGATGACCTTGAATGCCTTCATTGGCCGCCTCCGGAACAATGTATGTTTGTGCTCTATAATAAATGTTTCTATAACTAAAACGAAGGCTTTATTAACGTCCATTGCAATCAGACAAACATGCATTGGAACAAGAGAAACGGACGATTTACGAAGCCAAGTGATGAGACAAACGAGGGCCTCCCGTCGGACTGTGCCGTCCGCTACGCTTGGGCCGTGCGCGGGGTGGATCCGTGGACCCGGAGGTCGCCGCAGTGATGAGCATCCCCCCGTACCCCTCGATCGTCGCCGGGTTGCAGCGAACCCGCACGACGGACCTCGATCGGTACGTTCGGGCCGAATTCGGGGACCGCGATGGGGCTTGGCTCGCCGACGGGGTTCGCCCGAACCATTCGGACCGCGGGTCGTCCGAATCCGAGGACGACGGTCGCCTGCTGCGCCGGTTGACGCAGGCGATCAGCACCTTCTTCTTCTAGATTTTTCATTCGCCTATCGTCAGCCTTAAGCGCCCCATCCACCGTTGCGCGAACGTGGCCATCCCTTCGGTCGGCCAACTGCCCGAGCCCCTCCGACTCCCGCACGGGAGCGTGCGCGGGGCGATCGCAATCGTCGTGACCGCGGCATATGGGTACGTCCTCCTTCAGGGGTCCGCACCGACCGTACCGACCGTCCTCGTGAATGCCGTGGTCGTCGTCATCGCCTTCTACTTCGGGAGCCGGGCCGTCTCGACCCCGCCTGCGGTTGTGCCCGGCCAGACCGCTCCGCCTGCCCCGCACCATCCGCGGCTGGTCCGGATCCTCCTCTTCCTCGGATTCGCGGGCCTCACGGGGTGGTTCCTGACCCGGAACCCTTCCCTCCAGGGCATTCCGGCCGACCTCTTGGCGGTCCTGCAGGTCCTCGGGGGCTACGTCCTCGGGGCCACGGCCTCCTGGCTCGTCCACCGTCGGGCACACGAGAGCCACATCCGTCATCGCCTCGCCACGATCTTCCGCGACATCGTCGCGGTCGGCGCACTCGGCTTGACCGCGTACATCTGCTTCGCCCTGGTGACGAAACAAGGAGGGCTCTTGGCGGGCCGCGCCGAGCAAGCGCTGTCCCTCGTCGTGACTTTCTATTTCGGGTCGCGTGTGATTGGACATTGATTCCGGACGGACGCTCCCGCCACGATCCCGGCAGCAAGACGCGCGTCAGAGTTTCATTTTGGATAGGCAGCGAGGAACGTATTTAGTTCGGTCCGGGAACGACGCGACGTTCCCCATGGATTCGCTCGCGATCGCAGCCGTGGCCGTGTTTCTTTCGTGCTTGGCCGGGTTCGCCTTTGGACGCCGTCAATCGATCCGCACAGGAGTCCGGCGTGCAGACTGGCTCTGTCTGGCGTGCGGCCAACGCAACGAGTTCGAGCTGGACCGATGCTGGAGCTGCGGACGCGGTGCCGGAACGACCGTCCACGATCCGAGCCACATCCCGCTCGCGCGACGGTGGCCATGCACCACCTGCGCGGCGTGGAACGGGATCGCTCGGGACGCATGCTGGCGGTGCGGGAGCGTTCCCGCCGCTAGTGAATCTCCGGGGCTTCCTCGAGGATCTCGCGCTCCCGCATCTCGCGGCGCTTCCATCCCTCGAGCTCCCCGACAAAGTACGGGAGCAGACGCATGGAAACGTAGGAATTCATGAGCGGGATCCCGAGTTGCTCCGAGAACACGAGAAGGTTTACGGCGTCATTGTACCGAATCCGCGTCTTCATGGTTTCTGTGTAGAAGTCGAAGAGGAAGAGTCCCCATAGGATCTCCTTGACGACCTGCCAGGCGCGCCTCCAGCGGCTCACGCCGTCCCCCGATCCGAGCGGATGGTCGGACGGCGCTAAACGTTTTCCTGCGCGGGCCGCAGGCCTTTAGGGGCCTCCTGTATTTCCGTCGGCTGTGGCGGATCTCGACCCCGGCCTCACCGCGGTGCTCGTCGTCGCCGCCTTCTTTCTGGTCTGGTATTACGGTGCCTTCGTCTACACACGGCGCCTCGCCCGCCGAATCGGGACGGAACTCAAGCGGGCCGTCGTCGGCCTGGGGGGCACCTCGAAAATCCAATGGTTCGGCACGACGGCCTTCCGGATGAAGACGGAGGGAGCCAATCCGCCATTTCAGGAATTCTCTCTCACGGTGACCCTGCGACCTCGGGAGATGCCAATCAACTGGGCGATCGGGACCGCCCAAGGCCGGCGAGATGCCGCGTTGGTCGAGGCCTCGCTCCGGAAGGACCCGCGGATCGAGTTCGAGCTCGTGAACCCGCAGACTCGCATCGGCCGGCGGAGGAGTCGCTCCAAAGCGGGTTGGTCGAACGTCTCCCTCGGCGGGAGTGAACTTCTCCTGTCCTCGGACGACGAACGGAGTGCCCGTCGAATCCTGGAAAGTATCGACCCGGGCACCCTGGGCCCGATCGCCGCCCTCCATGTGACCGCCGGGAAGCAGCCGGGCATCGCGGCCTCCGTGTCCGTGGCGCCGGGTGCCGCGGCTCGAGGAATCGCCGCGATCCGGGCGTTGGCGGAACGCCTCGCCGGCTAGTGGCAGCGCGTCCCCGCGAGGGGAGTCAGCAGCTCTTCGAGAAGTTCCGCCGTTCCCCGATGCATGAACCGGAGATCGACAAGACGCTGTGTTTCGTCGCACCGGTACGACACATGGAGCACGTGATAGAGCTTCGTCCCCAGGAGGCCGAAGCGAGCCGAGCCGAGCGTGTAGGCAGCCGAATGGCCTCCGATGTTGCACGTTCCCGGGCGGGACTCATCGAACTTCGGGGGCGGAATCGATCCGCGCGAGGTTCGCACGGACAACTCGATCGCCCGCCGGGCTCGTGCATCGACGAGGAGCCCCGCGGCCCGGCCCTCTTGGGCCCAACGCACGCCGTCGTAGGCGACCGTGTAGTCCACATCCATCGGATGGCGGCCGAGACGCAAGTCCCACTGGTCCGGCAGGCGGATCACGACGAAATTGGACGGCCCGAGGACGAAGTGCGTCGCGGCGACGACGTGATCCCGCGTCGTGGGCTTCATGCCGCGCCCATCAATTCGGCGGCGAACGGGGGCGTGTACCGCATCATGTCCTCGGAGACCCGACGGACCATGTCGACTCCCGTGACCTCGGACGGGTAGAGCGGAATGTACGACCGCACGAGCGGACCGAGGTCGCGGTAGAGGACCTTCATGTAGGCGATCTGCTCATGGTACTTGTTCGCGAGGTACTCGCCTGCGCCGTCTTGCAGCGCGATCTCCGGGCGGAGCACCTCGTTCACGACGACCCCGCCAATCGGGATGTTGAACTTCTGAACCATCCCAATGAAACGCCGCACCACCGCAATCGGGAGCGCGAGTGGCAGAGTCACGAAGAAGAACGCGGTCCGTTCGGGATCCACGAGCACGCCTTTGGCCTTCTCGAACCGCTCGTTCATGGAGATGAGGTCCGCCATGAGGGGATCCTTCTTCACCTCCGCCATGACCTTCTCCTTCCGGAACGAGAGCTGGACGCGCATGCTCAGCGCCTCCTTGCGCGAATCGATCATGCGGGTGAGCCAGAGGCCGTAGATCTTGCTCAGGCCGATCAGGCGCACCGCGTTCGCGACCGCCGCGGTGTCGAAGATCACGCGATCGTACGCTTCGCCTTCTTTGAGGATGTAGTCGACCATGCGGTCGAACATCGCGCTCTCCTCGAACGCCGGGTTCGTCGCGGCGATCTCGATGAACGGCCTCGCGTCAAGAGGGATGTCCGCCCACTTCAGGAATTCCTTCACCCGGCCCCGGATCGAATTGCGGTAGCGCTCCACGACCTCTGTCGTCTCCACTTCAACCGCGTACACGTTCTTCGCGCCCTTCACCTCGATGACCTTACCGCCGGAGAGGCTCTGGCCGAACAGGCTCGACAGGGAGTGGACGGGATTCAAAGACGCGACCAGGACGCTCTCGCCTTGCGAAGCGCAGTGGTACGCAAGGCCCGCCGCCGCGACCGTTTTTCCGACGCCGCCCTTTCCACCCGTGAAGATGTAGCGCATCTTCGGCCGTTGTTCGAGGATTTCGGGAAGGGTCGTCACACGGCATCACCTAGAGCTCGGGTCCGAAGAGCAGGTCTTGGGACACCCGCTCGATCATGTCGAGTCCGCGCGGTTCCCTCGGGTACATGGGCAGCATCGCCACGACCTTGCCCGCGAACTTTGACTTGATCTCGTCGAGGTACTTCCGCTGCATCCGTGCACGGTTCCGGAGGAACTCGACCGCCTCGCCGCCCTTTGCCTCGGCAAGCTCTGCGGGATACACCTGGTTCACAATCAGCCCGGCCATCTGGAGGCCGAGGGCATCGAACATCTCGAGCGCACGCTCCGTGTCCAGGATCGCCATGCGCTCCGGGATCAAGACCATGAAAAACGATGTCCGGCGCTGGTCGACCATGAGGTCGGTGAACCGCGTGATCTTTGCCTGAATATCCTGTAGTTCCTTGAGGACCTCGTCCTCGGAGACCTTCGTGCCCTTCAAGGTGGCGGCGACCGCCTCGTACTCCTGGGCCTTCTCTCGCGCCTCCGTGATCTTCCCGACCCACTTGCTCAGGATCTCCGCCATCGCGATCATGCGTACGCCGTGGCCGAACGGCGGCATGTCGAACACGTACAGGTCGTGGCCGCTGGTCGAGACGAGGTCCGCCATCGCGTCGTACGTGGCGGACTCGTACATCGCGGGCTCCGCTGACGTCGAGTCGATATATTCTTCGATTTCCACAGGGAGCTCGGAAAGCCCGTACATGGTGAGGATTTTCTGCTTGACTTCATCTTGGTAATCGGCCACGCGCCGGTCCGCATCGATCTCCACCACGTCCAGGTTCGGGATGACGGAGACGAGCCCTTTTCCGAAAATGTCCCGGTCGAAAATATCGCTCAGGCTCGCCTGCGGATCCGTGGAGAAACAGAGCACGTTGCGCTTCCGTTTCGAGGCCATGTAGTGACTCAGGCCGGCGCTGCACGTTGTCTTACCGAGGCCCCCTTTTCCGGCGAAGATCACGATTCCCTTATCGCCTTTCTTCTCGAAAAAGGAAGCAAGGCCCATGAGGTCCCTCAGAAGACTTGGTCGGTGAAATCCCGTTCCCGGAATACGCGCTGCTTCCAGCTCTTGATGTTTGGGACCGCGTAGGGGAGAATCTTCAGGGAGTAATACGGCGGGATGACGGGCACACCGAGCATGTCACCGAGGGTGATGAACATGAAGAGGTGCTCCAGGTACATCCGGGTGCGGAGCGCCGCCGTCACGTGACCGTGGGCCGCCATCCCGTAGAACACCCCTTTCGCGGCTTCCTTCATCTTTCCGCCGCGGCCTTTGGGCTTGGGCTCATCCTTCGATTCCGTCATCTCGCCTCGCTCCTTGTCTTCCCCATGCGCGACGGACTCAAGAGCCTTGCCGGTACGGCTATCGCTCCCGCTCGCCGCCGTCCGCCGCTGCCGGCGCCCGGGTTCGACGCTCCGCCATGCTGCTGCGGTAGCTGCGGAACAGCCGGACCGCCATCGACAGCCCGATGGCAAACAGCACCGCGCCCACGGCGACGAACACCGCATTGATCGCAACGGCCACGAGGATGTAGTCCTTCGTGTTGATCGGCGGCCGGACGTTCCGAAGGACCCATGAGTTGTCGTTGTTGAGGTACGCCCAGACGGAATAGAGGAATGTCCCGGTTTGCCAGACCAGGGCCGCCAAGGTCGTCACGATCATGAAGACCCCGGGGATCAGGGAGAACTTCGTCGGGGCGCGCGTCCTTGCGAGGTGGATCGTGATAAGCATGATCGCAAGACCCGCAAGGAGCTGATTCGCGCCACCGAAGTACAACCAGAGGGCCCACCAGCTCCCGGAGACCGCGAACGCCCATGGGATGCCGAGGCCGACCACCGTCGAGACGTGCTTGTTGCCGAACACGTGGAATCGGCCTTCGCTCCACGATTCCGCGGCGACGAGTCGGAAGAATCGCGTGACGAGCGCCTGAACCGTGAGCGCATAGATGATGAGGACGAGCCCGAAGAAGGTCGTCAGGACCGGAGCCGTCAGACCGCCGAGGAACGGCGTCGTCAGCGTGACGGCGCCCGCGACCCAGGCCGCGACATTCGTGCGGCCGACGAAGAAGCTCGGGGCGAGGACCATGTAGGCGATCAGCGAGGCGAGCGCCAGGAGTCCTTCCGAGAGCATCGCGCCGCCGCCGACCGGAAGGGCGTCCGTTTCGATGTCCAGCTGCTTCGCCGACGACGAGCTGCTGACCAGACTGTGCCACCCGGAGATCGCTCCGCAGGCGATCGCGACGAACAGGATCGGCCAGATCGGCCCGAGGATTCCCTGCGGATCAAACCAGAACGGGCCGGCCGGCATCTGGATGCTAATCGGGGTGGGTGCTCTCGGCAACGTCAACCCGAGGAAGCTGGCGCCCCAGAACGGAGTCATGAGCGCTCCGAAGAGAATCAAGAGGATGGCCGCGTACGCCGGGTAGAATGCGAGGTAGTTCGTCGGCTGGACGAACATCGGCGTCGGTAGGACCGCGGCTGCGTACAGGATGACGGCGGCCACGAACGCCCAGATCGGGATGTTCCACACCCCGAAACCAAGCGTGATCGGAAAAGCCACGCCCAGGTAGATGCTGAAGATGACCAACGCGAGTCCGATTCCGGTGACCGCGAAGACGTTCATCTTGACCCGATAGAGGAGCTGGCCGCAGAGCAGTCCGGCGACGAGGATGCCGACCGTCGCGACGAACGTCCCCGGGAACGCATTCCAGAACGAGGCGATGAGGGCAATGAACGTGGCCGAGATGATGATGAGGTAGAACAGGACGAAGGCGAGCAGGTTCGACCGGCCCCGGGCGCCCGTGAACTCGTAGGTGATCGGCCCGAACGAACGTCCCTCGTTCCGGACGGACAACATCATCGCGCCGTAGTCTTGCAGCCATCCGATGAAAAAGTTCCCGCCGATGATCCATAGGAGGGCAGGAAGCCATCCAAACGTGATACCGATGAACGGACCCAGAATCGGTCCGAGCGCTGCGATACTCTTGAACTGGTAGCCCCATAGAACGTACCGACTCACGGGAAAGTACTCCACGCCGTCCATGTACATGTGCGCCGGCGTCGCCTTCTTCGCGCTGGATCGCCACACGTTCCGGTCAACCCACTTTCCATAGCCCCAGTACGCGACGCCGTACAGTCCGATCGTGACGACGACCCACAGAAACGGAGTTGACAGAATGTCGACCACGGTACCTCCTCCTGCTCCCCGAACCCCTTGCGAGGAACTGCCACGGGTATTCTTGTCAGGCCGCTTAAACGTCACGTTTACCGGCCCGGGCGAACCCGCCCAGATTCCCCACCCGACACAGAAAAGGCCCCGCTCACCGCCTCGGAAGGCACATAGGATCGTTCGCCTTTTCGAGAACGTGGTGACGCGACCCCCGCGGGTCCAGCTCCTCGGCCTCCTCCCAGCGATCTTGAAGCCGTGTGGGCCGGCGTGCGCTCAGCCATTCACGAACCGGAACGTCGAGGCACTGAGGGACGAAGAGTGGCACGAGACCCCGCCGTTCGTGCTCGAGAACGCGGATCGGGCCCATCGGATCGCGGAAGACCTGTTCCGGGATTTCGGGGACCGCGTTCGGATCGAGGTCGTCGGACTCGATTCGCCGAGAGGCGTGTGGCTCGGCCTCCGCCACCGCGTCGGCAAAGGGTTCGCGGTCATCGTGGACGGCCGCGATGTCTTTCGAGACCCCCGCGACTACGATCCGGTCAAGGGGGCCGTCTCGCGAGCGCTCTCGACCCGTCCGTTGCCGGCGTGACCTTGCCGGGCGCTACGCCGTTGCTGCGGCGCTGGGCATGTCCGCTCGGAACAATACCGGCAGAGCCGCAAGCCAGAGAATCTCAAAGACCAGGGAGACGATCGAGGGCAAGGTCGCGACAGAGCCGAACACTGCGAACGCCAGGACGACCGTCAAGCCGAGATTCTTGAACGACGAGAACGTGGTCACGGCCACTCGCTTCGCCCATGGGACGCGGAGCGCCCGCGCGAGCAGGAACACGACCCCGCCCAGGAGGAAGGTCCGTCCGAATGAAAGGAGGGCCAGGGACGCGATGAGCTCGGGATGGGCCAACAAGGGCCCGCGCGTGGAGCCCGCCGTCGCGATCACGAGAAAGAAGAACGAGATGCCCACTGCACTGCCGCGAAAGTCGACGGCCCGGGGGAACCGCCGGAGGAACCGGGACGCGACGAGAGGGACCCCGATCAGCAGGACCGTCTGCAAGACTAGGTCTCCGAACGGCGCAGTCCGGTTCGTGAAGACGAGGGTGATTGCCGGTACGAGCCCTAGGCCGAGCACGTACAACAGGGCCAAGGCGATCACGGCCCGACGCGTGTCTCCTTTCAGGATGGAGGTGATGGGCACGACCGCGATCGCCGGGGGGACCGCCGCCATGAGCACCCAACCATTCCGGATTTGAGGATCTGGACTCACGACGGCGAACGCGAGAATCAATCCGCTCAGGATGACGTAGCTCATCGTGAAGGCGAGCAGGAACGGTCGCAGCTCAGCTCGCGGGGAAATCCCAGCGATCGAGATTTCGGTCAGCGCGAACGTCATGCCGAGGACGAGCGCGACCTGCGAAATCTCCTTCGAGTACGCGGGAAAGCCGCCGGTCGCGAAGCCGACCACCAAGCCCGAGGCGACCATCGTCGGGAAGCTGCGCCACGGGCGGAACACGCCGGCCGGAGACGGACCCTCGTTGAAAAGCTTGCCGCATCACAGGGTCGCGAGGAAAGCCCCGACCATCGCGAGCCCAATCGCAAACTTCTGCGGGAACGTGAGCCGCTCGTCCATCCAGAACCGCCGCACCAGGATGGCGACGATCGGGTACGCGGTCGTGAGGGGCACGACGATCGCGATGGGCCCGAGTCCGATCGCCAGGAAGATCGTGATCCCGGCGATGCTGAAGAGGAACAGCGACGGAATCGCCTCGCGGACCCCGGCGCGGTCCCAGGCGCCGTTCTCGCGCAGGCCTCTCGAAGCGACGGCCAAATAGATCGGGGTCGAAACGAGAACGTAGATCCCGGCATTTCCGGCGAAGCCGAGCGCATCGATCGACATCCGTTCCAGGATTCCCCAGGCGCCCCAGAGGATGATCGCGAGCAGCATCGGGGCGAGCCAGGCTCTCCCGACCGCGGCGTCGCCCGGGTGGTCGTGGAGCCCGAGGACGACCGCGCCGATCAGCAGGAAGGCGATCGCGACGATCTGTACCGGGACGAGTGAGACGCCGAGGATGACGACGGCCGCGGCGACCGTGATGACCGGGTAGGCCGCGGTGAATCCGCTGACGACGCTCGCGGTGCCGGATTCCATCGCGCGGAACCAGAAGATCGTCCCGAAGCACCCGCACACCGCGCTCGCGATCGCCAAGGCCATGCCGATCGGCGTCAGGCGGCCCCAGCCGGATCCGAGGAAGAACCACGCGGCGTAGATCGGCGCGCTA
>DATMDM010000132.1:0-1964 GCA_035557795.1 Thermoplasmata archaeon
GGCACCTTCGGTTTCGGGGCCAGGGACGCCAAGACCTTCTCGCGGTAGCCGCTCGACACCACGAAGCTGAAGTCCAACCAGACATGGCCTCGCGGCTCCATTTGCGGCTTGCAAGGCCCGGGACGATATGAACGTTCTCCATGCGTCGCGAAGCCGCGGGCCGGGTCGAATGCCAGAGGGGGAATAGAAGAAGGAGTGACTCGGTAATCCTTAAGTATTACAAGTAATATCAAGAATCATGGAAGTCGTAAGCTTCAAAGTCGACTCCGCGACGAAGCGCCGGATGTCCCGCATCCGGGACATCAACTGGTCCGAGGTCCTCCGCGATGCGATTCGGCGGCGGCTCGAACTCGAAGAGCGGCTTCGAGCGCCAATCGATCGACGGCAGGCCCTAGAGGCGGCGCGTCGCATGGACGAGTTCCGGAGTCAAATCGGCCCCAGCGAGTACAATAGCACGAAGGAGATTCGACGTTGGCGCGACCTGAGACGGCCGTCGTAGACGCCTCGGTGGCAACGAAGTGGTATCTCCCGGAGACGGACACCGACGCGGCCCTCTCTCTGCGGGAAAGCCACGTGAACGGGGACATCCGTCTCATCTCGCCGGATCTGATGGTCTATGAGGTCGCCAATGCGTTGCGTTACCATCCCCGGGCCGGGATGGATCGGCTCGCCGAGCACATCGGAGACCTGTTCGCCCTGGACATCGGATTCGATCCGACGTCCGAGACCTCGATGATCGCAGCGATCCACTCGGCCTTCCACCTAGGATTGTCCATCTACGACGCGAGCTACATTTCCCTCGCCGAGCGGCTCGACACGGTCGTGTACACGGCGGACGAATCGCTGTTGCGAGCCGCCGGTTCCCGAGGCCGGCACCTGCGTTCCGCCCGCGTGTCGAGATGAGCCACCATGTTTCTGCTCGGCCATTTGGGGATTGGACTCGGCCTCGCGTGGCTCCTCTCGTGGAAATCGCCGACCCAGATCGATTTTCGCCTCGTGCTCTTCGGGGCGATCCTCCCCGACCTGATCGACAAGCCGCTCGCCTACGTCACCGGGCTCGACTCGCGTCTCTGGGCCCATACGTTTCTCTTCCTGTTCGCGATCCTCGCACTGAGTTTCGTCCCGAGGTTGCACGGCTTCCGACTCATCGGATTCGGAGTGGCGACGCACCTGCTGCTCGACATGATCTGGAATCAACCGGCCATCGTGCTGTACCCGGCGTATGGATGGTCGTTTCCGCCGGCCCCGTTCAACGTGGCCCGGTGGTACGACACGCTGCTCCACGACCCGTACGTCCAGTTCGGTGAAATCGTCGGGTCGGTCTACCTGATTGCCTTCGCGTGGGCCCACGGGATCCGCTCGTGGAAGTCGCTGCGGGATTTCATCTTCCACGGCACGCTCCCTTTGTTCGGGCCCGCCCCGCTCCTGAAAGATTGAGGCCAAATGCCCCACACCGGCACAGGTGTCGGTTCGAGTAGAACGGGCACTCCTGAGCAGCGGGCGCCTGAACGGGTCCTACAAACGCTTGAGTAGTCTTCCAAACATGCCCCGCGGGGCCGGGACATGATGGCGGAGGCGTCGTCGGGGGGCGATGTAGGTGAATCGGACTCCCGGTTGTCTAGCGTTTGTGGAATCCTCTTTGGGATTCTCGTGATCGCGACGTTTGCCTCATCCTACAATTTCCCGTCGGGGCCGTCCCAGGCCGATGCAACCCTCGCCCAGTTCAGCTCTTTCCGGAGCGCATTCCTCGCCGGGGACATCTTCATCGGGCTCGCCGCGGTCTTGGCGATTCCGTACTTCGTCGGGCTGCGAAACGCATTCAACGGAAAGGACCGCCTCTTGGTCGGTAGCGCGACCCTCATGGGGCTCGTGGGAATCGTCGTTACCGCGGCGGTGTTCATCGGCGAGGCAATCACCCTCGATGTGCTCTCGGGTCCGTACGCGACGGGAGGTGTTTCGAAGAC
>DATMDM010000133.1:0-5745 GCA_035557795.1 Thermoplasmata archaeon
AACACGTATCCGTACGCAGCGAGGGTCGACAGCCCGAGACCGGTCGGGGCTTGAAGAGAGGTGAGGGGCGCGAACATCGCCGCCGCCCAGGCCGACGGATTCCAGGCGACGAACGGAGCGTTCACAAGAAGGAAGACGCCCGCTGCGACGCCGCCGAAGGCAAGCAGCGTCTTGCTCACACCCCCCCGGTGCCGATGCCAATACCAGAGGAAGAGGAAGGGCGCCAAGAGCCACGGGGTCTGCTTGAACGCGCACGCGATGCCGTACCAGAGGCCGGCCCGGGCCGGCCGTCCTAAGTCCGTGGCCATGAGGAGGCCGGGGACGACCCAGAGGATGTCGGGCACGCCCCAGGGTGTGTACTGCACGAGCTCGAGCGTCATCACGAGGCCGATCGGGGCGACGCCGCGGAACGCCAGAGGGGCGCGCAGGTACAGAATCCCCAGTCCTGCAAGGTGGAACGCGAGGTACACGATGCGCACATCCGTCGCTCCGAGCGCGAGGATCGGCACGTAGACGAGGAAGGCCAGGGGCGGATACGGAGACGTGCCGAACAGCCCGCCACCTTCCAATGGCGACCAAGCGTCCGCGGGGACGTGGAAGGCGCTCAGCGACGGAAGCATGCTCTCCGCGTACGGATTGCGGCCCTTCATGAACAGGACGGCCGAGTAGTGGGTGTACGAGAGCGAGTCGATCCGATAGAACGGCTGGAACACGACCGCCGGAACGAAATTCAGGAGGACCGCATAGGCCGCCGCGATCAGCACCAGGTATGCTTTCGGTCGGAGATCGGACTTCGAGACGAGGGCCAACACAATCAGCGCGAACGCGAACGCGTACGCACCGAGGTTCATGATGAGCAGGGGAAGGTTCGTGAAGATCGGGAACGAATACGCGTCGGAGACCGCGACGTGAGTCAGGATGTACGCCACGAAGAGGAATCCGACTCTGGTCAGGGGCTCGCCGAGATCCTTCGAACGGAATGCCTGCGACAGGATCCGGACGCCGGGAAGAGTCGCCTTCGGGTCATCGGCTATTCGACCACCCCCGCTCACTTGATTGCGATTTGGACGTCCGGTGTGATCCCGGCTTGGTAAGGAGACCATAGGACGATGACCAGCGTGTACGTCCCAGACGCCGTGATCGTGTAATCGAGTCGAGGGCTCGGGGTTCCCTGGGTCGGCAAAGACGGAACCCGTGCGCGCGCCGAGTACTGGAGCCACCATCCGGTCGTCAGGTCCGGCCGGATCAAGTTCCGGAAGACCTCGACGCTGAGGTTGCGGCCTCCGGCCGTCGCGCTCACCGTGAGCCGTTGCCCAATCGTCAGGAAGGGGAGGTACACAAAAACGGCTGGCGGGTGGGTCTCGGCGGGGAACGTCTCGTTTCCTTCGGAGCCGTACCAGGCGAACCACGGCCCGACGATCTTCTTGACCTCGATGTCGTCGACAATGAAATCGCTCCCGGTGGCGTGGAGACCGAGCTCGAGGACGGATTGACCCCCGATCCGCGGCACGGGGAAGACCGCGGTGTACCAGGTCGAACTGTTCCCTTTCACACTTCGATCGATCGTGTACCAGGTGTTGTCCGCGAGCCGCCTCACGTTCAGGTCCAGCCTGCCGTCGCCGGAATCCCAATACCGTACGACAAGCACCTCGGGATCGACGGGGCTGAGCGCGGAGACACGAGGCAGGTTGTTGTCTTGTTCGATCCGCAGGACCCGCTTGCCGCCAAATTCCTGGGGATCGTTGAGTCCCGCGATTCCATAGAGTCCGATCGGATTGCCTGCGGGAACGTCGGGATAGGATTGGATTCCGACCGCGAAGATGACGCTCCTGCCAAAGACGGCAGCCCACGGGAAATACGGAGAGCCGAGCCATCGGAATAGCGGCAGGGCCGCGCTGGTGAATCCATTCCAATCCATGGACCTCACGAAGACGTACGAAACCCGATGGGCTTGGAGGAATGCGGCCATCGCCGCCGGATCTTGCATGAAGTAGAGCGGCTCGGCCTCCTGACTGTCGAGGTACAGCATCGTGTCGGCGACCCGCAAGCTTTCCTCGATGTAGTAGACTCGATACTCAAGGCTCGCGATGCGTTGACCCGGTGTGAGGTTCTCATTGAACCACTGCCACGCGCTCGTGTCGGAGCCGTACGAGGTTTTCAAGTCAGACCATAGGTCGGTCCCGCTCTTTCCGAAGTGACGGAAGTAGTCGCCAGTGGGGTTGTTTGCCCCGAAGAAGTACGCGTTGCCGCCGAAGCCGACGACAAGCGGAAGGATGAACAAGCTCGCAAGGACGACGACCGGGATTCGGCCGACGGCTTCGGTCGCAATCCGCGTAGGGCGCGTGCGCTTGTCAACGGAGGCCCAGGCCCGGAGGGCTTGGAGGGCTGCGAACGCGGCACCTGCAACCGCAACCGCGGAGAACGGGATCAGTAGCCATACGTACCGGATGAACGGGACCGGACCGAGGAGGATGGCGGCGAGCACGACGAAGTAGAAAGAGGCCAGCTCAGGTTTCCGACGGATCTTTGTCGCCGGAAGGATGAGGAACGCCGGCACCACGAAGGCCAGGCTTAGCGGCACGAAGGACGGGTTGGTCCCGAACTGAAAGAGGAAGTCCCAGTACGAGCTGGGGGTGGGCCCGGACGACGCGAGATCCAGCGCGACGCTCCTCCACTCCGCCTCCGCGAAACCCATCGTCGTCGGGGACAGGTAGGGGCTCGCGAACACGCCGCGGTAGAACGGATAAACCGGGTCGCCGAGGAGGACCCAATTCCGCACGTACGGCGCGCACCCGGCCGCGACCGCGACGAGCAGGCTGAGCAAGAGCATGATCGGCTCGGCTTGCCAGAACGCCCGGAGTCGAAGATCGAACCGGCGGAGGAGCGCGATCCCATACAGCCCGACGACCGGGAGGAGGAAGTACAATCCTTGATACGAGGTCAAGATGGCGCCGCCCAGGAGAAGGCCGCCCACGATCGCGTACCCCGGGCGTTTCGCGCGGGTCGCTTTGAGGAGGGCGAGGAAACCCAGCGCGCCGAACATGACGAGCGTCGTCTCCTGGGTTGCCAGGAACGCATACGAGACGAACGAGGGCACGAGCGCCGCAAGGACCGCCGCGAGCACACCGTGGGAACGTCCCGCGAGCCGTCGACCGATAAGGAACGTGGCGTAGATGACGAGGCACCAGTTCGCCGCGCCGAGGAAGCGGAGGTAGACATCGTTCACGCCTCCCGTCCACGCGTAGTAGTATGCGCCGAGGATCGAGAAGGCCTGCGGGTAGTTCGCACTCGAACTCAACCCGACGCCACCGCCGACGATCCACGGAAGGCCGCCTTGATAGTACACGAGCGCGGCGAGCGGGGCGTGGTAGATCAGGGAGTCCGTCTCGATGATTCGCTCGACCGTGGCTTGGTAGAAAATGAGAACCGCGATGGACGCGACGCCGGCGAACGCAAGCCACTCGATGAGACTCGGATGAGGCCGAAGGCCGCGCACGACGGCCATCCATCGAGAGAGCGACGGTCTCGCCGGTAGCCCATAGATGAGGGAGAAGAGGACGAACGCGCTGATTTCGCCGAGCAAGACGACCTCGATCCAACCGAACGTGAAATGTCCGGTGATGGCCAGGATGGTCCCGGTGAGTCCCGTCAGACCCTCGCCGAGCCCGAGGACGAACGCGATGGCCTCCCACGGCTCCGTGTGCCGGGGGAACAGGAACCGGTAGGCTGCGGCTCCGAGGACGACCATCTGGATCGTCGCGAGGATCGCGGAGGGAAACCCGGGAAAGGGAAACGGAGGCCACGACCACGATTGGACGGCTGCGGGGAAGCCGGAGAGTCGAACGATGTAGCTCCAATTCCACGAGAGGGCCGCAATCGTCGCGAGGGTGAACACAAGAGTGACGAGCGCGAAAAACCCGAGACCCCATGCGCGCTCTTCGCTTGTCTTCGGAGCAGTGACGAGCTCCACCCGAACCGACTCGTCGTGATGAGGTTCCGGGACGGCTGGTTCCAGCACCAGAGGCGGCGGCGTGATTGTGACCGGAGGGGCCGGTGGTTCAAAAGCAATCGCTGACGTTGCGACTGTTGGCGCCACGGGCTCTGCAGGTGGCGGCGAACTGTCGTCCGGTTTCGGTTTGGTCCGGCTTTCGGTCTCAGGGCTGAGCGAATCGGAAGCCATGGCCGCTCATCGGCTCCTGCGCCGGTGAATCAAAATGATGACCAGCAGGAGGGCGGCCAACAGGACTCCGACCGCGATTCCCATGGACGCCACCGAAGTGAGGGACCAAGGGGATCCCGCCGGCGCGTTTCGCTCATGGACTTCGACGATCCATTGGAAATCAGTGGTGGCCGATCCGTCCGATACGATGACCTTGATCACGTAGGGGCCCGTCTGGTTGCGAGCGAATTCGTAGGAGGTTGAGGATCCGCCGACCGGTACTCCATTCACGGTCCATGTGAACGTGAGCGAATCCCCATCCGGATCGAACGCGCCCACCTGGAATGTCGTCGAGGCGGACTTATTGACCAGGAGCGAGGCCTGGGGACTTGTCGATTCGATGACGGGTGCTCGGTTCCCAACCTCGATCGTCCTTGACACTTCGCTGTGTGCATTGAGGTCGTCCGTGACGACGAGTCCGACTACAAACAACCCGTGGTCGGCGAACGCGTGGACCGCGACCATTCCGTCCGCTGTGGTCCCGTCGCCGAAGTCCCAATGATAGGAGACAATCGCGCTTTCAGGATCCGCAGACGCCGACGCATTGAACGTGACGTAGACACCGGGGTAGGCCAATGTCGGCGTCGCGACGAACAATGCAACGGGAGGCGCGTTCACGCGCACCTCACCGTAGACCGTCCCCGAAGCCCCTCGGTTGTCTCTCACTGTGAGGGCGACGGAGTAGGTCCCCGGGGCCGCATAGGCATGGACGCGCACGACGCCATCCGCCGTCGCCCCATCGCCGAACGCCCAGGAATACGACACGATCGAGCCGTCCGGGTCCGTTGAGCCAGAGGCATCGAACGTCACCGAGTCACCCGGATTGACCCGAGTGGGCGTGATCGCAAGGACCGCCGCGGGCGGTTGGTTTTGCCGCACGACGACGTTCATCGACCTCGTGTCCGTCAGCCCAACGGAATCGGTCACCACGAGGCGGACGAGGTACGTCCCCGGTTGTGCGTACGCATGCGAAACGTTCATTCCGGTCGCGGTCGCCGTGTTGTCTCCGAAGTCCCACGCGAACGTCTCGAGAGACCCTTCCGGATCCGAGGAAGCGGATCCGTCGAAGACGATCGCGTCGCCCGCGAACGGAGCGGCCGGGAAGACCGCGAAGGCTGCGACGGGCGGGGCGTTCACCACGATGATTCGCGAAGTGGAGTTGGTCAGGTTGTCGTCGTCGAAGACCGTCAGGGTAACCGTGTAGGATCCCGAAACCGCGTACGCGTGGACAGTCGCGAAGCCGGAGTCCGTGGTCCCGTCGCCAAAGTTCCACCCATACCCTACGATCGTGCCGTCAACGTCCGAAGAGCCGGAGGCATCGAACGTCACATTGGTACCGGGCGAGACGAGGCTCGCACTCTCCCCGAACGACGCCTCGGGCGGGTACACCGGGGTGACTGAAAGCGTGTCCATCGCTCTCGCGGTGAAGCCGTCCGAATCCGTGACGGTCAACACGACGGGGTAGGACCCTCCGGCCGAGAACGAGTGCTCCACAACCGGCCCGCTCCCCGTCGCGCCGTCCCCGA
>DATMDM010000134.1:0-16465 GCA_035557795.1 Thermoplasmata archaeon
CGCCTCCTAAGCGGGTTATCTGGGGTTCAAATCCCCACCCGAGCGTTGGCCGAAAGACCGCGAAGCTCGACCCCGACACGGCCAATTCTGCGGCAGTTGGGCACCGAAACTCGTCCGAGCGGGGTTCAACCTACTAGTAGAACGGACGCCTGAAGACCGCAAGGCGATCTGAGGATGGCGGAAACAAAGACGATTCTGGTGGCAGGGGCGACGGGACAGCAGGGAGGTGCGGTTGCACGCAGCCTCTTGAAGCGAGGACATCGAGTCATCGGCCTCACGCGAAGCGCCTCGAAGTTGAACGCCCTCGCCGCCGCGGGAATCGAAGGCGCGCAGGGTGACCTCACTCAACGCGCAAGCGTCGCCCCGCTCGTTCGGAATGTGGACGGCTTCTTCCTCGTCACGACTCCCTTCGAACCCGACTTCTCGGTGCACCCGGAGAGAGAGGTCCAGCAAGGCACGACGGCAATCGATGCCGCGAAAGCCGCATCGGTGGCGCACGTCGTCCTGGCGAGCGTCGCCTCGGCAGACCGGAACACCGGCATTCCGCATTTCGAGTCGAAGGCGAAGGTGGAACAATACTTGTGGGCCTCGCGGATCCCACACACGATCACCCGGCCCGTCGCCTTCATGGACAACTACTCGAGCCCCTGGATGACGTCGTCCCTTCAGCGAGGGATCATGGAGGTTCCTCTCCCTCCGACGACCCGCCAGCAGCTCGTGGCGGTGAAGGATATCGGGGAGCTCGTTGCCCGGGCATTCGACGACCCGAAGGCGGCGATCGGCAAGACGGTGGAGCTCGCCGGCGACGAGTTGGCCTTCGGAGACCTCCCGGCCTCGCTGTCGAAGAAACTCGGACATCCGATTCGATATGTCGAGCAGCCCGAGGAAGAGGCCCGGAAGCAGATGGGCGACGACGGATTCCGGATGTTCCAGTTCTTCAAGACGATCGGGTACCACGTCGACATCCCCGCGCTGGAGGCCGCCTGGGGCTACCGCATGACCCGGTTCCAAGAGTTCCTCGACGCCGTAAAATGGCAAAGGCTCGGCACGGGCCAGTGGCCTACCGCGCCGTAGGGCGACCGGACCCGAGCAGTTTCCGCGCGGCGGCATGCGGGTCGAGCCGACGGGCGGCGACATCCTCGGCGAGCTTGTCGAACGCGCGGCCGGAGCGCGACCCTTCCGAGACGCGGCGGACCAGGAGACGCTGCACGTTCTCGAGGATTTCGAGCCGGGCCCGAGCGACCTCGCGTTTGCGGCGCCCTCCGCTCTCGTCCAGGTACGATGCGTGCTTCTCGATCGCGGCCGCAAGGTCGTCGATGCCCCGGCCTTCGAGGGCCGCGGTCCGAATGATCGGCGGCGTCCAGCCGTCTCGAGTCTGCAGCTGGAACTTCAGGTTCGCGACGAGCACGTCTTCGTTCCCGAGGTCGACCTTGTTCACCACGTAGACGTCCCCGATCTCCAGGATTCCGGCTTTCATCGTCTGCACGACGTCCCCGGTCAGGGGCATTTCCACGACGACCGTCGTGTGCGCACGACTGGCGATCTCCACTTCGCTTTGGCCCGCGCCCACCGTCTCGACGAAGACGAGGTCGGAGCCCATCGCGTCCAGGACCCGCACCGCATCGAACGTGGCCAAGGCCAGGCCGCCGGCGTGACCTCGGGTCGCCATCGATCGGATGAAGACGCCCGGATCCGCGCCCGTGTCCGCCATCCGAATTCGGTCTCCCAGCACCGCGCCGCCGGTGTACGGAGACGTGGGGTCGACGGCGACGACCCCCACCGTCTTGCCCCGAGACCGGAAGGCTCGGACCAACCGGTTGATCAAGGAGCTCTTCCCGACGCCGGGCGGTCCGGTCAACCCAACGACGTGCGCGCGGCCCGTGTGCGGGAAGATCCGCGCGACCGCCTCGACAGCTTCCGGCTCATCGTCCTCGATTAGTGAGATCAGCTTGCCGGCCGACCGTTTGTCCCCTTTCAGGAGGGAGTCGACGAGGCCTCGGACGGAATCGCGCGAGGCCTTCGCGGGCATGGCCCTCACGCAGCTTTACCCGCCTTCTCGAAAAACGAGACGATGACGCTCAACGGAGTGCCCGGTCCGAAGACCGCTTTGATCCCCGCTCGCTTCAGTTTCGGCACGTCCTCCTCGGGGATGATGCCGCCAGCGACGACGACGATGTCCCCGGACCTCCGCTTCTTCAGGAGGCGGACGACCTCGGGGAACAACGTCATGTGAGCGCCGCTGAGAGAGGACAGGCCAATCGCATCGACGTCCTCTTGGATCGCGGCCTCGACGATGTCTTCCGGCGTTTGTCGAAGGCCGGTGTAAATCACCTCCATGCCCGCGTCTCGCAACGCCCGGGCGACGACCTTCGCGCCGCGGTCGTGTCCGTCGAGGCCCGGCTTCGCGATCAGGACGCGGATCTTCTTCCCGATCGGACCACCTCAGAAGAGGAGCGGCTCCTCCCAGACGCCGAAGACCTCTCGCATCACGTCGCAGATCTCGCCGAGCGTCGCCTTCGCCCGCACCGCGTCCAGGATGAACGGCATCGTGTTGTCGTCGGCCTCACACGCTTTGCGGAGACGGTCGAGTGCCCGAGCATGCTTCTTCCCATCCCTCGCTCGCCGAAGCTTTCGGAGGCCTTCCACCTGAGCCTTGAGCGAGGCCTCCGTCACGCGGAGCGGCTCGACTTCGGTCTGCTCGTCGACGACATAGTCGTTCACGCCGACGATCGTCCGCTCCTTGTCCTCGACCTCGCGCTGGTACCGGTACGCGGAGTTCGCGATCTCCTGCTGGAAGAATCCCTTCCGGATCGCGGGGATCACCCCGCCGAGGTCTTGGATCCGATCGAAGGTGCGAACCGCGTCCTCCTCGAGTTCGTCCGTCAGCGCCTCGAGGAAATACGAGCCGCCGAACGGGTCCACCGTGTTCGCGACGCCGCTCTCGTGGGCGAGGATCTGCTGGGTCCGCAAGGCGATCCGCGCGGCCTTCTCATTCGGGACCTGATACGCCTCGTCGTACGCGTTCGTGTGGAGCGACTGGGTGCCGCCGAGGACCGCCGCGAGCGCCTGGATCGTCGTGCGGATGATGTTGATCTCCGGCTGTTGGGCCGTGAGGCTCACGCCCGCGGTCTGCGTGTGGAACCGCAACAGCCACGACCGCGGGTTCTTCGCGCCGAAGGTGTCTCGCATCTCGCGCGCCCAGATGCGGCGAGCGGCGCGGTACTTCGCGAGCTCCTCGAACAGGTCGTTGTGCGCGTTGAAGAAGAAGGACAGACGGGGTGCGAACTCGTCGACCTTCAGGCCGCGGTCGATCCCCCACCGGACGTACTCCATGCCGTTCGCCAGGGTGAAGGCGAGCTCCTGCGCCGCGGTCGCTCCCGCCTCGCGGATGTGGTACCCGCTGATCGAGATCGTGTTCCATCCAGGCACCTGCTTCGAACCGAACTCGAATGTGTCCACGACGAGCCGCATGGACGGCTCGGGCGGATAGATCCATTCTTTCTGGGCCTGGTACTCTTTCAGGATATCGTTCTGGATCGTGCCGCGGAGTTTCGTCCAGGGCACGCCGCGGTCTTCGGCCATGACGAGATACATCGCCCAGATCACGGAGGCCGGGCTGTTGATGGTCATCGAGGTGCTCACGCTGCCCACATCGATTCCGCGGAACAGGATCTTCATATCGTCGGGCGAGGAGACCGCGACGCCGCACGTCCCGAACTCGCCTTTCGCCTCGGGCTCGTCGGTATCGTAGCCGTAGAGGGTCGGCATGTCGAAGGCAACGCTGAGACCCGTCTCGCCGTGCGAGATCAGGTACTTGAACCGCCGGTTCGTATCCTCGGCGCTCCCGTAGCCGGCGAACATGCGCATCGTCCACAGCCGGCCGCGGTACATCGTCGGATGAATGCCGCGAGTGAAAGGAAAAACGCCAGGCGCCCCAAGGCGCTCGCCTCCGGTTTTCCCGGCGAGGTCGAGCGGCGTGTACAGGCCCTTCACGGGTCGGCTCGACGTCGTCACGAATTCCTTGCGACGTTCGGGGTGGGACGCGAGCGCCTCCCGAAGGGTGGTCTCCTCCCACCTCTTCAGTTCCTTCTCGAGGACCTTGCGTTCGTCCTCGTCCCGCATGAGCGCCTCGCGTGGTTTCAAAGGGCCGTGCCTATAAGATGATTGCGTCGGTTCACTCGGGCGCCATCGACTCGACAATCGTTTTCGCGAGACCCTGAAAGGCCTGCTCGACGTTCTCTCCGGACTTCGCCGACGTGTAAAGGACCGGGCATTCGTAGGAGGCCAGGACGGTCGATGCGTCCTCCGAGTTGACCTCTCGGCGGTGCGCGAGATCCGTCTTGTTCCCAAGGGCATACACCGGGCAGGGACCGACGGAATCCCGGACCCCGTCAATCCATTTCGTCAGGTCGCGGAGCGACTGGGCTCGCGTCATGTCGAAGACGGCCAGGACGCCTTTGGCGCCGTGGAAGTACGCTTCCTTGAACAGCTGAAGGAAGGTCCGCTTGCCCATGATATCCAGGATCATCATGTCGACCTGGACCGGCCGACCTTGCATCGAGCCCAAGGCGACCGACTTCTTCGACACGACCGCTCCGAGCGTCCGGATGTACGACTCATCAAACGCCCCGGACACGAACCGGTGGATGAGGCTCGTCTTGCCGACGCCCTCCTCGCCCACCAGGCAGATCTTGAACTTGAAGGTCTTCGATTCTGGATCCATCGTGGGCCGTCGCAGCATGGTAGGCCGCGATACCCAGCCGGGGGGTTATCAAGCCGTCGGCCCGATTTTCAGAATCAGGAACGCACCGGCTCGAATCCTTCGATGTCGGCGATCGTCCCCGTCCGCCCGTTCCGCGGCTTGAGTCGCACCTGCACGGACAACCCCGCGCGGGCCTGCTTCGGCGCGACGAGGAGGCGATGAAATAGGCCACCACGGATCCCTTCGAAGGTCACAAACGCCCAGACTTGCGGGTGCGACAGCTTCGCGCCGGTCCGGTCGATGTGGGCCACCGTCACCGCCGCGACCCGCCCGGCCCTCGGTACGTCCACGAATTCCGTGAGCTCCGCGAAACAATCTTCGCAGAACATGCGCGGCGGGAGATAGTCGAGCTTGCACACCGTGCACCGGGAAGCCAGCATCCGGCCCTCGTCGCGCAGCGTGACGAAGAACCTCTCCCCCGCGACGCCCGAGGTGTAGATGTAGTCCGCCTCGACGTTTCCCTCCCAGTGGCGGAACTTCCTCGCGTCGGTCGTTCGATCGAGGAACGTCATCTCTAGTCCTCCCGCAGGGGTCGGAAATAGCGGATGTCGAGCACGCTGCCGCGGCGGTCCCCGGGCGGCTTCCACTCGGCCTTCACGCGCATCCCGATCCGAATCTCCTCCTTCGTCATCTCGCCGAAGTAGTGCATCATCCCCATCTTCGGCGAGGCGCCATCGAGGCTCACGACCCCGACGAGGATCGGCTCCACAATTCGCTTCGCATCCGTGTCGAGATACGAGACGGAGAACGTCTCAATCGTTCCGGTATCCTGAATGAAGGTCCACTCGTCCGTGGGCCGGAAGCACTCTTCGCAGAACATCCGCGGAGGAAAGAGGATGCGTTCGCACTTGTGGCACGTCCGCGCGATGAAGCGACCGTTCTGGAGTTCTTCGAGGAACCTCGACATCGCTTCGCCCGCGGACCATGCGTACTTCGCGTCCGGCCGGAACCGCGTCTGCGTGACCTTACCCTCAATGAGGTCCGCGGCGCGGAGCTCGATCCCGGGCCATCGCGAGATTCGCGCCGTCATCCTTTCATCACCACGACGGAGCCGTACTGCATGAGGTCCCCCCAAGCCTGGGACACCCCGGTGTGCACCTCATGCGGGATCTGTCGCTTGCCCGCCTGCCCCGTGAGTTGCCAGAAGAGTTCGCCGATCTTCATCCCCATCGTCGCCGCGATCGGATTCCCGACCCCGAGGAGGCCGCCGGACGGGCAGACCGGCAGCTTCCCGTCCCGTTCCGTGACGCCTTCCCGCGTCAAGACGGGCGCTTCGCCCTTGTCGGCGAGGAGCAGCCCCTCGAGATGATGGAGTTCCTTGTAATCGAAGGGGTCGTACGGTTCCGCGAAGTCAATCTGCCGCCGGGGCGCGTCGATCTTCGCCATCTTGTACGCATGCTTCGCGGCGCGGGCGACGTACTCCGGGAAGACCAGGTCCCGATCCGTCCACATGGTCGAGTCGATGCACCAGCCGACGCCGGAAATCCACGCTCGGTCCTTGATTCGCCGCTTCCTGATGAAGTCCTCTGATGCGAGGATGACCGCCGAGGCGCCATCGCTCGGAGGACTGATATCGAGCCGCTGGACGGGCCACGCCATCACCTCGCTGTTCAAGACGTCGTCCACGGTGATGTTCGGGTCCGCGAGCTGGGCGCACGGATGGCCGACCGCGTTCCGTTTGTTCTTGACCGCGACCCGGGCGATGTCCTCCTTCTTGACGCCGTACACCGTCATGTACCGGTTCATCTCCATCGCGAAAATCCAGACGAGATTCGGCTTCAGAGGGCGGTCGAGGATCGGATCCCAGATGTTCGCGAAGACGCTCTGCGGATGCGGCTGGCACGAAGACATCTTCTCCTCGTTCACGACGAGTACGACGTCCGCGAGACCGGACGCGACGTGCCACCAGCCGGCGATCGTGCTGAAGACGCCCGTGCCTCCCCCGGTGAAGACGCGCGTGCACGGCTTGCGATAGCCTCCGGATCCATCGAGCAGGTACTCGCCTTTCATCGCGACCCCGTCGAATGCATCCGGCGCGGTCCCGCAGACGACCATGTCCACATCGGCGCGGGTGAGCCCGGCCGAGTCGAGGGCCATCTTCGTCGCCTCGAAGCACATTTCCTTCCCGGTCTCCTGGAGCCGCCGCCGGAAGAGTGTCATGCCGGCCCCGATCACGCCGACCTTCGTCACGGGCCCGCCCCCAGGACGGCCACGGCGCCCGTCGCGCTCGGGATGAACCGCCACGATTGCGCGACGCCCGCTCGGACGCCGTCGAGTTGGCGCACCCCGGCGTCGCCGCGCAACTGGAGGGCGACCTCCGCGGCTCGGTGAAGCCCGGTCGCCTCGAACACGTTTCCGCACCCGAGGGAACCGCCCGAGACATTCACCGGGAAGCGGCCATCCGCGCCGTAGTCGCCTCGGACGACCCTCGTCCCCGCCTCTCCCTTTTTCGCGAGGCCGAGGGCTTCGAGATGTTGAAGCTCCTTGTACGAGAAGCGGTCGTCCACCTCCGCGAAGTCGATGTCCGTGGCCGGTCGTCGGACCTTCGCCAAGCGGTACGCCATGTCGGCGGCGATCCGGGCGTAGGTTGCCCCGGTCCAATCCCGCGTCTCGAGGCTCGGGGAGTCGCTGGCCCACCCGATGCCACGGATCCAGACGGGGTTCGAGTGGAGCTTCTTCGCGGCGCGGTCCGACGCGAGGACGAGGACGACGCAGCCGTCCGCAGGATTCGAGATGTCGAGGGCGCGGAGTGGAGCAAACCGCTCCTCGGACCGCATGGCCTGGTCGGCGTCGACCGCCGCGCCGTAGGCGGCCAACGGATTCCTCAGGCCGTTCCGACGATTCTTCGCGACGACCGCGGCAAGTGCCCTCGGGGTAGTCCGCGTGGCGCGAAGGTACGCGTCCGCCTCGAGGCCCGCCACGACGAACGGGTGGGCGCCGAGCGGCTTGTTCCAAATCGGATCGAGCGCGTGTTCGATGACGCCGTCGAGCGTCACGACATCCGACGCCTTGCTGTGGGCCTCGACGACGGCGACGTCGACGAGTCCCGTTTGAATCTGCATGCACGCATTCGCGAGGCCTTGCAGTCCGTCCCCGCTCACCGTGCACGTCGGCCGCAGAGCGGCCCCGAGTTGGTCCGGGACGAACTCGTCGAAGATTCCGAAGCCTTCGTAGTAGTCTTCCGCGCAGGTGATGAACGAGTCGACGTCCTCGCGCGGGTTGATCGCCGCGTCCGCATAGGCGCGCGACGCCGCCTCGAACATCAATTCTTTCCAGTTGTATTCCGGCGTCGAGGGCCGGAACGCGGTCATCCCGATCCCGATGATGCCGACCCGCATGTCCTCCCTTCCGGCCGCGGCTCCCGGAGGCGGGGAACTCCGCGACCGCTCAAAAGACTGTCGCAGGCGGAAGGGCTTAAGGTTCTCCGTGTTGTTCATCGGGTTCGGGGACGGGTTCCGTCTGCCGCTCTACTACCTCGATGTCGAGACGACCGGAGACGATCCGCAGCAGGACCGGATCGTGACGGTCCAGTACCAGGCCCTCGCGGACGATCTGACACCGATCGGTTTGTTCCAGGTGATTGCGGAGTGGGAATGGGGGGAGAAGCAGGTGATCCAGACGGTCCTCGACAAGGGGGTGTTGGAACCGACGTGGGATTTCGTGCCTCTCGGGAATCGCCTCCGGTTCGACCTGACGTTCCTCATCGAGCGCGCGACGAAGTGGAAGCTGATCGATTGGAACATGGCGAAGCTGAAGTACTTCTGGTTCACGAAACCGTACCTCGACCTGGCGCCGGTGCTCGTCATGTTGAATCGCGGGACCTTCGCGGGATCGAGCCTCCACACGTTCGCGGACAAGGAGAGCGGAGCCCGCGTGCCGAAGATGTACCGCGAGGGTCTCTTCCAAGAGATCGTCGACTACGTGACAAGGGAGCGGGACGCGGCGATGGACCTGTTGAAGGAGAGCCGCGAGGTCATCGGCGACCTCGGAGACCGTCGCCGACGGCCTTTGCACAAAGGCGAAGCGAAGCCCTAAGAGGCCATTCGCGCTTTTCGCCCCCGAGGCATGCGATGGACTTCGACCTATCACCGGAACACGAGATGATCCGGCGTACCGCGCGGGACTTCGCGGAGAAGGAGATCCGCCCCGTCGCCGCTCACGTCGACAAGACGGGAGAGTTCCCGAAGGCGACGATCGCGAAGATGGCCGGCCTCGGGTTCCTGGGAATGGCGATCCCGGAAGAATACGACGGCGCGGGCCTCGACTCGATGGCCTTGGCTGTCACCGTCGAGGAGGTGGCCCGCGTGTGCGGATCGCACGCGCTCATCATGGCGGCGCACAACTCCCTCTGCACGGGGACGATCTGGTTAGCGGGAAACGAGGAACAGCGACGGAAGTACGTCCCTGACCTGGCGAGCGGTCGGAAGCTCGGGGCCTGGGCGCTGACGGAACCGAAGAGCGGCTCCGATGCGGCGGCGATGGAGACGACCGCGAAGCGCGCGAAAGACGGGTGGGTTCTCAACGGCGCGAAGAACCTGTGCACGAACGCCCCGGTCGCGGGGACCTTCGTGATCCACGCCGTGACCGATGCGACGAAAGGGAACCGCGGGATCAGCGCGTTCATCGTCGAGCGAGGAAATCCAGGATTGTCCATCGGGAGGGTGGAGGAAAAGCTCGGAGTACGCGGGAGCCCCACCTCCCAGGTGATTCTAACGGACTGCCACGTTCCAGCCACGGCGTTGCTCGGAAAGGAGAACGACGGGTTTCCGAACGCATTGAAGATCCTGGACGGAGGACGAATCGGAATCGGAGCGATGGCCGTGGGAATCGCCCAGGGAGCGTTCGAGGAGTCGGTCAAGTATGCGAAGGAGCGGGTCCAGTTTGCGAAGCCGATCGCGGAACATCAGGCGATTCAGTTCATGCTCGCGGACATGGCCACGCGCATCGACGCGGCTCGTGTGCTCGTGCGCCGCGCCGCGTGGCTGAAGGACCGCGGAATATCATTCACGAAGGAGGCGGCGATGGGGAAATTGTACGCGAGCGAGATGTCGTCCTTCGTGACGAACAAGGCCGTTCAGATCCACGGAGGCTACGGGTATATCACAGATTACCCGGTCGAGCGGATGCTTCGGGACGCGAAACTCACGGAGATCGGCGAAGGGACGAGCGAGATTCAGCGGCTGGTCATCGCACGCGAGCTGTACCGATCCTCGTGAGGTTCATCGCGGCGGCGGGGGCCCTGGCGTCGGAGGACTGACCGCCGGTTGGGGCGTGCCGCAGAACGGGCAGAACGCATACCCGAAGGGGGCCATGCGGCCGCACGACGTGCACACGCGGTAGGCCCCGGCGGGACCGACCATCCCGGGCATCCCCATTCCGGGCCTCCATGCGATGGCGATCGCTCCGCCCACGATCCCGAGGACCATCCCGATGACGCCCAGCCCCAACCCGCCATAGCCCGAGAACACGCTCGTGATGCTCGCGGCCGCGAAGACGAGGATCGCGACGCCCCACGCCACGTGAAGCTCCGGGCGCGAGTAGAGCATGAACGTCATCGCGAGCATCAGGATGCCCAGAGCCACGGAGACTCCGGATAGAATCGCCATGAAGGTGGTGATGGACGCATACGGGCTCGATGAGTACAGCGCGAAGCCGAGGATCGTCCCGACGATGACGAACACGCTGCCGAGCAACGACAGGATGAATGCAGTCAGCGGTCGCTCTTCCAAGCAGTTGCCTCCAACAACTCAGGGGAGGGCGCGTACTTAACCGCGCGGTACATATTCGGAAAACACCGAACGCGGATTCGGATGGCGCGGCGCTTCCGAGAACCTTTAAGGGCGGCCGTTCGTTCGGAGGCCGAAAATGCCCGAGAGTGAATACGAGGTCGAGCTGTTTCGGAAACAAGGATTCACGCGCCAGACGTGTTCGAAATGCTCGACCCCCTTCTGGTCGCTCGGGATCCACGAGACGTGCGGGGAGGCCCCCTGCCAGGAATATGACTTCATCGGCGCGTCGCCGTTCAAGAAGAAGCTTACCTACCGGGCGATGCGCGAGGACTTCCTCTCCTTCCTTGAGCAAAATGGCCACACACGGGTGAAGCGCTACCCGATCGTCGCACGCTGGCGCGATGACGTCTTCTTCGTCCAGGCCAGTGTGTATCCGTTCCAACCATGGGTGATCAGCGGCGAGGCGAGCCCGCCCGCGAACCCGTTGGCGATCAGCCAGCCCTGCGTGCGATTCTTGGACATCGATAACGTCGGGAAGACCGGTCAGCATTTCACGATGTTCGAGATGATGGCCCATCACGCGTTCAACTTCCCGAAGAAATTCATCTACTTCAAGGACCGGACGGTCGAGATCTGCCATCTCTTTCTGACGGAGCGCCTCGGCGTCGACCCGACCCTCGTTCGCTACAAGGAGTCATGGTGGGAGGGAGGCGGGAACAGCGGACCTTGCTTCGAGGTCGTCTTCGGTGGCGCCGAACCCGCGACTTTGGTCTTCATGATGAACCGGGAGATCAACGGGCATCGCGTCCCGATGGACACCCAGGTCGTCGATACCGGATACGGGCTCGAGCGACTGACGTGGCTCTCGCAGGCCACGACATCCGCATACGAAGCCGTCTTCGGCGAGGCCCTTGCCTACCTGAAGCGGGCAACCGGGGCCAAGCGCGTCGACGACCAGGTCCTCCGGGAGTATTCGAAAGTCGCGGGTATGCTGAAAGTCGAGACCCTCGCGGACATCCGAGAGATCCGCCAACGGACGGCGGAGCGCGTCGGGATCTCGGTCGACGAACTCGTCGCACAGGTCTCGCCGCTCGAAGCCCTATACACCGTATGCGACCACTCGCGCGCGCTGATCTTTCTCCTGGGAGACGGCGTCGTCCCGTCGAACAGCCGCGAGGGCTACTTCGCGCGCCTCCTAATCCGGCGGGGACTCCGCGCGCTCAAAGATCTCAACATCACCTATAGCCTGGGCGACACGGTGTCCTTCATGATCGACCAGATCCGGGAGGACTACCCGGAGTTCTTCTTCAACAAAGGGGACATCCTGAAGCTCCTGAAGGTCGAAGAGTCCCGGTACAAGGAGACGCTCGAAAAGGGGCGGGCGACGGTCGGGAAGATCGCCACGGAGCTGACGGCCGCGGGCAAGGGGTTCGACGTCGAGACGCTCCTCGAGCTGTACGACAGCCACGGACTCAATCCCGACGTCGTCCAAGAATTCACGAACTTGCCGATTACGATCCCTGACGACTTCTATGCCCGTGTCGCGGCACGCCACGAGCGTCCCGTGGCCGAGCCGACGAAACGAATCGCGATCTCGAAGGAACTACCGACGACGAAGCTTCGGGTCTACGAGGACCGGCGGAGGCGTTCCTTCCGCGCGAAAGTCCTCGCCGTCGAAGGCGAGGCCGTGGTCCTGGACCAGACGTTCTTCTATCCGGAAGGCGGCGGTCAGGAAGCTGACCACGGGACGATCGACGAATTCGAAGTCTACGACGTCCAACGAACTGGACCGACCGTCCTGCACTTTGTACGGGGTGACGCGAGTCGCCTTCAGGGAAAGCGAGTGGCCTGCGCGATCGACGCGAACCGGCGAGAGGCCTTGATGCGGAACCACACGGCAACCCACATCGTCCTCGGCGCGGCGCGCAAAGTCCTCGGAAACCACGTCTGGCAAGCGGGCGCGCACAAGGCCGTCGACATGGCGCGACTCGACATCACGCACTTCGACGCCCTGACCGATGCGGAGTTCGGGAAGATCGAGGAGCTGGCGAACGATCAGGTCTTGGCGTCTCGACAGGTCCGCGCCAAGATCTTGGCCCGCGATCTCGCGGAGCGGAAGTTCGGATTCCGACTCTATCAGGGCGGCTCCGTGCCCGGCGGGGAGTTGCGCGTGGTCGAAATCCCGAAATGGGACGTCGAAGCATGTGGGGGGACACACGTCGCCCGCACGAGCGACGTCGCGCTCATCAAACTGCTCCGCTCGACGCGCATCCAGGACGGCGTCGTGCGGCTCGAATACGCCGCGGGAAAAGCAGCATTCGATGCGGTTCGGAAACAGTCCGAAGAAGTCAAGAAGGCGGCGGAGATTTTCGGAGTCCCCGCGGATCAGCTCGTCTCAACCGCCGAACGAGTCGTGTCCGAGTGGAAGGAGCTGCGGAAGCTCTCACAACGGACGACGGACGAACAGGCGGCGGCGAAGGCCCGGGAGGCTGTCCAGACGACGCGGATGGCCTGGCCTCTCGTGAAACAAGAGGTGGCGGAAGGGGTCGGATTTATGATGTCGATGTCCAAGGCGATCGCATCGGAGGCGCGGGCGACCGCGATCCTGTGGGCGAAAGCTCCGAACGATGTGCGCCTCGTCGTCTCCCGCGGACCCGACGTCCCCGTCGACGTCGCCGAGATCCTACAATCGGTCGCGCCGGAATTCCGCGGCAAGGGAGGGGGTAAGCCGGACTTCGCCCAGGCGAGCTTCCCGAACCTCGACCAGGCACGGGCCGCCGCCGAGCGACTCGAACGGGCCATCCGCGAGAAACTTGGGATCCCGAGCGGATGACATGGATCTCGGGGCTTGGCGTCGCCGAATTCGGGAGTACGACGAAATCACGAATGTCGGGCCGATCATCCGTCGCTACTTCGTGATCGGCGCGTTCGACGGAGCGCTCACGGTCCTCGGGATCATCATCGGCGCGTACGCGGTCGGGGCGTCGGAGACACACAAGGCGCTGATCCTCTCGGCATCGATCGGCGCCGCGGTCGCCCTCGCGGTCAGTAGCGCGGTCGGCGCTTACGAAGCGGAGCGCGTCGAGAAGAAACTCGACATCCGCACGATCGAACGAGCGATGCTCGCGCGGCTCAGCGAGGAACACAAGGAGGCATTCCAATTCGCGGCGATCCTGAGCGCGCTCGTCCATGGGATCGCCCCCCTTCTGGCCGCCCTCCTCCCGATCATCCCGTTCGCCTTCCTCGACTTTCGAGACGCGACGATCGCCGCGATCGTCATCACGTTCGTGCTCCTGTTCGTGATCGGCGCGTATCTGGGGAACATCGTCCGCGAACGCGTCATCGTCACGGGCCTTCGCTTCGTCGCCGCGGGCCTCGGCACCGCGGTCCTCCTCTGGTTCATGGGAGCCCGTCCCATCTGAGGCGAGCCCGACTAGCGGTCCGCGCGCGCCGCCCAATTCCTTATCCCATCCGGCGAACCGTCGCTCGTCGGAGAGGTTCACGGCACGCGTCGATGGCGCTTGTAACCAGGCATGGGATGTGAGGAGAACCCTTATCCAGCAATCCGGCGTTATAAGTGTGGGAGCAATGGGAGAGGGAGCCGTGGGGACGGCCGAAAGAGACACCGCAACGCGCCACCTCGGGGTCAAGTCGAAGGATGTCAAACTGAAGTTAACGCCGATTCTATATAGTCGATTCGTCGACCTCGCCTTCAAGAACGGATACCTGAACCCGCGCGAGTTGCTCGGGGACATGGTCCGCCTCGTCACGCTGCTGGGCGTGTCCGATCACATTCGAGAGATTTGTCGGATTCCGTCAGCGCCAAAGCATGAAGAGCCGGGCGTGTGAAAGCGCCGTAGAACCGCACGGCCGTCTCAGGACCGTCCGGCCGAAGAGTCCGACCCGCTGCTGACCGGACGATGGAGGAGGAAATGGTACCTGCCCTCCCGAACCCGCGCACCTTTTAATACGTGGGAAGGTTGGCTCGCGCGATGCTTTCCCCGGAGGCGGAAATCGAGTCCCTCCGGTCGACGGTTGCGCGATACTTTTCCGTATACGGCGTGGTCGTGAGCCCGATGGCGTTGACGTTCCAAGTCGGTGTCCCACCGGGAGGTATCGACGGCCCGTTCGACGCGCTTCGGATCGAGCTCGTCCCGAAAGACTACATCCCGACGATCACGCAGGAGAAGGGCGAGACGCTCGTCCATGTTCAACGACGTCCGCGGCCGCGATTCGCCAGGACTCAGGTGAATCTCATCCTGCTCCTCGTCACGGTCCTTACGACCACTTTCTTCGGCGGGGCGTGGAACTGGGCCGATTATTCGGGCCAGCCGTTCCTGTCCGCTGAGTCGATCGGGTTCGGCGGCCTGTTCTTCACGCTGCCCCTCCTGACGATCCTCGGGTCTCATGAGATGGGACACTACCTCGTCGCGAAGCGGTATAAGGTCCAAGCCTCCCTCCCGTTCTTTCTGCCCTCCGTGCCGCCCCTTGGCACGTTCGGAGCGTTCATCAGCATGAGGGACCCGATCCCGAATCGCCGCGCGCTGTTGGACATCGGCGTTTCGGGACCGCTCGTCGGATTCGCGATCGCGATTCCCGTCACCCTCGCCGGGCTCGCCTTGTCCGCGGCATCCCCGGCCTCGGGCCTCACCCTCGCGGGGGAGGCGCAGCCATCCCTGTTGTTCCGGGCCCTGTCGCTGTTCTTCCCCCTCCCGGACATGCTCCTCACCCATCCGCATCCGCTCGCCTTCGCCGGCTGGGTCGGGCTGTTCGTGACCGCCATCAACTTGCTGCCCGCCGGTCAGCTGGACGGAGGCCATGTGGCCCGGGCGCTCCTCGGGAGTCGCCAGCTCTACTTGTCATGGTCCGCCATCCTGATCCTGTTCGGACTCAGCCTGTTCTATCCGGGGTGGTTTCTGTTCGGATTCCTGATCTTCATCCTCGGCGTGCGACATCCGCCGCCACTCAACGACCTGACGCGCCTCGACCCGCCTCGGAAGCTCATCGGAATCGCCGCCGTCGTGATCCTGATCGTGACCTTCGTTCCGCAACCGTTCGTGACCATCGGGAGTGAACGGGGCCTCGCCTTCGAAGCAACGGACGGCACGCCCCTGCCCGGCTTTTTCAACCAGTCGATCGCACTCGGTTCGTCCGTGATCCTCTCGTTCGAGGTCAACAACACCGGACCCATCAAAGAGTCCGTGATCCTTACGGTGAATGATCAGAATCTCTACGCCACCGGCTTCGTCATTCTCTTCACCTCGTACCAAATCGGTTCCGTCACCATGCCGGTGAACAACAGCACCTTCACCCTCACGCTGAACGCGAGTCAGCATGCCGTGGTCGACCTGCGGGTGACTGCCCCCACGACGTGGGGAGCGCCCCTCCCGCAGCACGTGAGCTTCTCGGTCACGGCCCGGACCTCTGATGGCCTCGTCCACCCGGAGCTGCCGGTCGACCTGTTGCTCACGCCCTGACGAAGACACAGAAGTGACGGACAAGCGACCGGTGCACTCGAAGGGCATGAGCCTCGACGAATTCGAGGGATTCGGATCCGCGCTCGATCCATTTCTCGCTCGGGAGCACGATCGCCAGGTGGCCGCCGCGGGGGAGGAGTTCCGCGAAAGCCTGGAAGGCGCGCGCGTAGAGTCGATCGATCGCCTCACCTCGAGTCGACGCGGCGCGGCCGTACGGCGGATCCGTCGCAATCCCGTGGACCGTCCCCGACCGCAAGGGTGGCCGTCCGGCATCCGCGACGGCCAAGTCGGGGGCGCTGCCCGCAGACCGCAGGGACGTTCGAGTACCCACGACCATCCCTTTCTCCCGGTCGATACCAACGCCGCGAAGTCCCAGCTCCGCGGCCTCTAAGAGGACCCCTCCCGTGCCGCAGAACGGGTCGAGGACGGTGCCGGCCATCGGCACCCGCGCGAGGTTCACGAGGGCCCGCGCGAACTTCGGGTGGAGGGAAATCGGG
>DATMDM010000135.1:0-7902 GCA_035557795.1 Thermoplasmata archaeon
CTCCACGTGCATCTTCCGTTCTTTCCGTCGCGCGCTGTACAGATACGCCTCGTCCCGCGTGTCCTTTGTCACCAATGTCACGACCCGGCCCGCGGCGCTGCGTCCGGTCCGGCCTCGCCGCTGAATCGTCCGGATCTCCGACGGCACGGGCTCGTAGAACACGACGAGATCGACCTGCGGGATGTCGAGGCCCTCTTCCCCGATCGAGGTGGCGACGAGGACATTGACCTCGCCGGCGCGGAACTTGTCGAGGATGTCGACCTGCTCCTTCTGGGAGAGCCCGATGTCCTCGCCACGGGACGCCTGGCCGACGAACCGCATCGGCCTGACGCTCGGGATCCGGGCGAGCTCCTGGGTGATCCGGTCCGCGGTCTGTCGGTAATGCGCGAAGACGATGATCTTGGAGTCCGCCTTTTCCATGAGTTGTTTCCGGACGACCCAGCCGGTCTTCGCGAGCTTCGGGTGCTCGACCTCCGTCGCCTCCGCGAGCTGAATCGCCGCTTGGACCTTCGCGTGCTTCAGGAACTGGACGTCCGCCTTCGTCTTGGTGTCCTTCTCCATGTTCTCGAAGTACAACCGGAGGGAGCCGAGGCCTTGCGTCTCCGCGAGTTCGATGGCGTGGTCCGCCTTCATCGCGATGGCCTGGGCGGTCATCGCGCCGTAGAGCCGGCCGTCCTTCACGCCGGAATCCAACCGCGAGCGGGCTTCGTTTCCGACCGCCAGCAGGTCCTTGCGGGTCACCCTCGCCTTGCCGGCGAGGAACCCGAGTTTCTTGAGTCGCGCGACCTGTTCATCGACCACGGTCTGGAGAAGCTTCCGGATCTCCTTGGAGACCTCGGGGGCCTCCACCGGGATTCGCTCGATCTGCAGATCGTGTTGATATGGCACGACGTCGGGGTCGTACTCGGTCCGGATCTCGACCGCGGTGATGCCGAGGTTCCCGCATACCTCGAGGATCTTCTCCGCGGAGGACCCCGGAGACGCCGTCATCCCGAGGACCAACCGATCCGGGACTTCCTTGTACGCGGCCGCGACCTCGACGTAGGCATAGTCGCCGACCGCGCGATGCGCCTCGTCGAAGACAATCAGGCTCACATCGTCGAGGGAGATTCGTTCCGCCCGCAAGTCGTTCCGGATGACCTGGGGCGTCGAGACGATGATCTTGTTCTCTCTCCAGAGCAGTTCGCGATCCTCCGGAGCGGTCGCCTCACCCGTGAAGAGCGTGATCCGGTCGACGACGAGGACCTTCCGCATCGAGGCCGCGTGTTGCTCGACGAGGGGCTTGGTCGGCGCGAGGAAGAGGATCCGACCGCCGCGACGCCGTAGGACCTCCGCGATGACCATAGCGGCGATGACCGTCTTGCCCATTCCCGTCGGCAGGACGACGAGGGTCGATCGCTCGAGGCACGCCCGCGCGATGTTCACCTGGTACGCGCGCTCCTCCACGGTCTCACGCCGGAGGAGCTCGTGCGTCACGAACACGCCGGGCGAACCACGCGGGCGCCGAAATAACCTTTGCGTCAGGGAGGCGGATGGCGCCCGCGTCTTCGGAGGAAAAGCAGCGTGACGATCGTGATGATTCCGATGATCGCCGCGGCGACTGCGACGATGGCGGTGAAGATCCACGTGCTGGTCCCCTCGACTGTGATGGTGAGCCGGACAGAGGCGATCGGGGCCGACCCGATCACGCCGGAGGTCAGCGTGGCGTTGTATCCCCCGCCAGCCGCGGAGCCCGGGACCGCGACGACGAACGAGAGCACGGCATCCCGATCCGGCGCGAGGACGATGGTCCGCGTGGTGGCTAGCGGGAGGAGTCCGCCGATCGGGACCCAGAGCACCGTCCAGCCCGCGGGCACCGAGCTGTCGAGGACGAACGTCTCCGCATAGTCTCCGACATTGACGAGCTTGACGTTCCCCGGGACGACGCCGCCCGCGGTCGTGTTCAGTGATATCGCCGTCGGCAGGAGGACCGCACTCCGGGCGAGACCGCGGTCGGCGATCGCGACATCGTCGATCCACCAACCGCCGCGGTTCGGCATGTTTCCCGACGTCGCGTTGAATCGCACTTGAATCGTGGTCGGGAGGCTTCCCGGCAGGAGTGCGATGGAGACTCCGGTCCACGACGGGGCCGCTCTCGACACTCGGGCGATCGGGGTCCACACGCCTCCGCCGTAGCGCACTTCGACGGTGGCCCCGCCGGTCCCGTTCGACTCGCGGTCCGTCGAGTTCGTGAAGTCGTACCGTTGATAGAAAATCAGGAAGGCCGGCCCGCTGAGGTTCACCGAGGGCGTCGTCAGCGTCCGCCAACTTGGTGAGGCCGGGCTCGTCGTGTTGTTCGAGACATATCCTAACCGCCAAGAGAAGAACCCGCTGCGAGCGGATCCGTTCGGATCGGCCGCGCTCAGGATGGACCACCGCGGATTGTCTTGCGACGTGCCGTTGACGTCCCAGTTGGCCCCACCCGATTCCATGTCGTCGCGGAACGCGAACACGTTCGTCGACACGTGAGCAACGCGCTCGTCGTCGGAGTGAATCGGATCTCCCGGTGTCGATGCAGCGGCATCGATGAGATACCGCCCGAGGGACGTCGCGCTGAAGGAGACGTTGACCGTGGTCGAGGTTTCGGCCGAGAGGGTGAGTTGGGTCCGTGTCGCCGGCTGTACGAGCGCGTTCGGAACGATACGATCCATGTAGACGCCGACCGTCACACTTGCAATGGCGGGGACGGTTCCTTCGTTTCGGACGACCACGCCCGCCGTGACTGCGGCACCGAGTGCTACCATCGGCGGAGCGCGGATCTCTTGGATGGCCACATCCGCCGTCAGGGAGAACAGGAGGGTAGCGGTCATCGTCGGCCCGGCGGCGGAGATGTCTCGCACGCGCCAGTTCGTCGCGGTCGAATCGTACGCGGCGCTGCTCGGGTGCGTGTCCGGTCCGAAGCCTACCGATGTGTCGTGCCAGGGGTCGCCGGCATCCGTCGGGTGGTCTCCACTGATTCCTTCGTCGGCCTCCTCCAGATCGAGGAGCCGATGGGCATCGTTCGTGTTGTCCGGCTGCGAGTCATCCACGTGCCAGATCAGCAGGCCGCTCCCGGGCAGGCCGATGTCGAAGCCGGTCTGCTCCCGGTTTTCGATGAGGAAGTATTCGTTCACGAATCCGGGGACAGGCAGGCGGATCGCGAAGGGCCTCAGCTCGATGGCGGGGATTGCGGTGTCCTCGCGGGCGACCGCCGGGCCCGGTGTCGGCGTGAGCCATCCAAGCCGGATCTTCGACCACGCGCTGAACTCGGCAGGGCTCGAGCCGCGGGGCGCGCCGTTCCACGCGCCAAGGGACATGAGGTCCCAGATCCCCGCGCCGTCGGAACTCCCGTCGGTATCGTAGAGATCGGGGAGGCCGAGGTCGTGGCCGAACTCGTGGGCCATCACGCCGAGCGGCGAATCCTCGCTAATCATCGTGTAGCGGAACACCTGGACGCCGTCGGCGAGGAGCGGCTGGTCTCCGGGTTGGGTCGGATCCCCATCGTACACGTTCCAGGAGTGGGACCAGATGGCGTCCGTCAGGTTCGCGTGGTTCTCTTGGCCCGGGCCGGCGTGCACGACGACCAAGTGGTCGATGACCCCGTCGTGGTCCGTGTCGAACGTGGTGAAATCCACGGAGGGGTCGGCCGCGCGGACCGCTTCGACGACGAGGTTGTAAATCGGTCCGTTTGCGTTGTCGACTCCGGACACGCCGTCCTTTCCATAGTACTCCATCGGATGGGAACTCGTGAACCAGGTCGGGACAATCGTCGCGTTGATCGTCAGGCTCCCGTACGACGCCTCGCGGTAATACTCGCGGATCGAGCGCGAACCCAGCGTGGCGTTGTTGAAGAAGTCGTCGAAATAGGCGGGCTCGTGGCTCGGGTCGTGGGAGACGTTCGTGAACTGGATCAGGAGGACGAGGACGCGCGCCTCGCCCGCAGCCGCGGCCGGATGTACGGAGGCCGTCGACATCGCCTGCATCCCCGAGGCCGGCCAGCGACCACTCACCGGATCCGGAGGCATCAGGCTCGGCCCGCGGTCGGCATCGATGTTCACGGATCGAGCCGCGGGGCGAGGTACAGCGGTGTGGGACACGGAAACCATTCCGGTGGCAAGGAGGACGACCGCCGCGAGGAGGACCGCCAAGGCCCGCATCTCCGCGTCGATGGGACCGCGGTCTAATGAAGCTTCACGGACGCGTCTCGAACGCGTTCACAGGGTCGCCTTGTCGAACATCGCCGGGTCCGCCGCGAGCGGTTTCGTCGCGTCGATCCCCATCTTCGACGTGAAGCCATCGCGCGCGGACGGATCAATCGACGAGCCGCGCACGTCATGGAGGACGACGAGTCCGCGGTCCGCCTGGAACCGCGTCGCGATCGCCCATTCCACATCGCGGTCGTCGAAGACGTCGATGTCCTCGTCGACGATGATCACTTGTTTCATCGATGTGTGCGCGCCTAACGCGGCCATGATTGCGTTCTTGCCGTCCCCTTGGTGTTGCTTCCGGATCGAGACGACCCCGTGGAGCCAGGCGCAGCCGCCTTCCGTGAGGCGGACCGCCTTCACGTGCGGCACCGCGCGGGAGACCGCCCGGTAGATCACAGGTTCGCGGGGCATCCCCATGAACATGAAGTGCTCGTCGAGGCCGCCGACGATGATGTGGAAGATCGGGTAGTCGCGATGGTAGATCCGGTCGACGACGAGCACCGGTTCTTTGCGGACGCGATCGTACGTGCGGACCGCATCGACGAAGGGGCCTTCGTCGTGGACCTCGTTGATGAGACGGCCCTCGAGCACGTACTCGGCTTCCGCCGGGACCGTGAGGCCGTTCTTGATCCGCACCATGTCGATCGGCTTGCCGAGGCAGGATTGCGTGAGCGCGGACGCGATCCGGCTTTCGTCGACGCCGTACTCGACGGACGTCCCGCCCGCGAGGAGATTCCATGGGTCCAGGCCGACGCAGACGGCGACCTTGAGCTCCCCGCCGGCCTTCATCGCCTCGTCGTACATGTGACGCAGGTGCCGGGGGACGATGCGGCACGCCCCCCGATTCGCGCCCAACACGAGGATGCGATGGAACGAGAGGTTCCGCGCGCCCTCCCACTCGGCGACCCAGACGCCGGCGGTGACGTAGCGGCCGGCGTCCTTCGGGAAGAGCTTCGGGATCGGGAGTTCCCTCAGATCGACATCCGTCGTCTCGTGGCGCATGAAGTCCGCACGGGCCACGACGCGCGCGTCCTTCGGATGCGCCTGCGCGTCCATCAGCTTCGGGAGGAGATCCGCATTCGAAACTCGAAGGGCGGTCGCGACACGGTCTCGCGTGGACCAGAGATTTCCGACCGCCTCGCCCCCTAGGAGGTTTCGGAGATGCACGGGCTGACGCGGGTGTCGGAGCAGGAACCGGGTGGCCTCCAGGTCGGTGGCCACGGGCTCCTTGACTTCGACGACGTCGTTCGAAAAGGCCGCAAGCCAATCGCGAATCGCCATAGATCTCGCCGTCGCGACCGAAGGCGGGACATCTCCTTAGTCGTTGCGGGGAACGCGGGACGATCGCGTGTCGCGCGTCCTCGAGACTACGGCGGCCGGATCGGCGGCGGCGAGTCGTCCGGCGGCTCAGGAGGCGGGGGCTCGAGGGGTCCGGTCTCGCGCGGCGTGAGCAGAAGCCAGGTCGCCACCAGCACCGCGGCGACCGCCGCCGCGGCCAACCCGCCCGCGAGGAGCGCCGTGTCCAAGGAGAAACCCCCTTCATTCGGAGGCGGCGGCCCCGTCGCCGGGAGGACCGTCATGCCGATCGTCAAGGTGTTGTCTTCCACGTCCGTCTCCGCGGGTGAGACGCTCCGAATGTCGATCTGCAATTGATGATCGCCGACGCCGGCCGCCACGAAGGACGGGGAATCCGCGACGACGGAGTCTCCTGGCGCCAACGGGCTCGACAGCACCGAGGTGCCGATCGGAACGATCGTCCCGTTCGGCCGCACGTCCGAGATCTCGATGATGGCGGCATTCGCCGCGACGCTGCCTCGGTTCACGACCGTGATGGAAAGGCTCACGCTCTCGCCTTCGACGGGTCGGGTCGGGATCGTGACCGCGGATTGGGGCGCAAGGTCGGGCGCGCCTCCGGGCGGGGGCCCCGTGACCGGGAGCACCGTCATTCCGATCGTGAGCGTGTTGTCTTCGACGTCCGTCTCCTCGGGCGTGACGTTGCCGATGACGATCTGCAACGAGTGATTCCCAACCCCCATGGCCGCAAAGGTCGGAGAGTACACGACGACGGAAACTTCCGGCTCAAGCGATGCCACGAGCGATGTCGTCCCGATGGAGACGACGGTACCGTTCGGACGCTGATCCGTCATCTCGATCGTGGCGCCTTCCGCGGTGGCATTCCCGCGGTTCGCGATGGTGATCGACACGATCGCGACCTGGCCCTCGATGGGTTGCGACGGGATCGTGTACGCCGAAGTCGGCGTGAGATCGGGAGTGCCGGTCGGCGGGGACTTCGGTTGCACATCGATTCGGACCGACGCGGTGTCCTCGTTCCCGCGCGCGTCCTCGACCTGCACGGTCGCTCGTTTCGGGCCGACGAGTGAATACGCGTGGCTGGCGAAGGGCGACGACTGCTCGCGAGTGTGGTTGCCGTCTCCGAAGTCGAACTCATACGAGACGATCCGGCCTTTGCCTTGATCGTGAGGGACGCTGGCCGATGCATCGAAGTGAACGATCTGGCCGACGACCGGCGTGACGTCGTCGACCGAGAGCATCGCGGTCGGGCCTTTCGGCGTCGCGGCCACCACCGCAAGCAGGCTGAACGCCACCGCCCACACCGCGGACGCCAGACCCGCCCGCTTTCGAAGGGATACCTTCGCCCCTCTCCGGCCCACGAGGGCCGCGATGTGATTCTGCGTGCAAAATGGTTTCCAGAGCGACGTTTCTTGGAGCAAATCGATATCAATGTTGATACCTGAGTCACGTCTCCGCTCGCGAGATTCGATTTCGACCCACCACAGAGCGACGAAGAAGATCAAACGTTGAGCGGAGGAACCGCGGAGTCGTTCGGCTAGACCGGGAGCGGTTCTTGAATTCGCCACTCCATGAGATTCTTGCTCTCGATTGCCGCATCCGGGAGCGGCGTGCTCTTCGAGAAGACTTAATAGAACGAGGAAGTTCGCTGCGACGTGGCCTTGGAGTCCGCCCGAAAATTCGCACTGCAGAACGCGGTCCTGCACGGAGGCAAGGCGGACCCGAAGGCCGTCCTCGGGAAGATGCTCGCCGAGGACCCGTCCCTCCGAGGGCGGGCACAGGAGGCCGCGGCCTACCTCGAGCGCGTCGTCGCGGACGTGAACGAGCTCGGCCTCGAAACGCAACGGGCGGAGCTCACGGCGATCGCCCCGGAACTCCTGGAGAAAATCCGACACGACGTCGGACCGAAAGAACTGCCGCCGCTCCCGGATGCCGTCGACGGGAAGGTCGTCCTCCGTCTCGCGCCGTATCCGAGCGGGCCCCTGCACATCGGCAACGCGCGGGCTTTCGTCTTGAACGACGCGTACGCGAAGCGCTACCACGGGAAGCTGCTCCTCGTCTTCGACGACACGATCGGATCCGAGGACAAGCCGCTCCTCCCCGAGGCGTTTGACCAGGTGAAGGAGGGCCTCGACTGGGCCGGCGTCGAGTACGACGAGGTCCTGTACAAGAGCGACCGGATCCCGTTGCACTACGAGTGGGCCGAGAAGCTCCTCGCGACCGGCGAGGCCTATGTGTGCGAATGCGATGCCGAGACGCTCCGGAAGAACCGCGAGGCGATGCGCGCCTGCGTGCACCGCATCCAGGACGTCGACGAGACGATCGCGATGTGGAAGGCGATGCTCGCCGGGGAGTACGGCGAAGG
>DATMDM010000136.1:0-49059 GCA_035557795.1 Thermoplasmata archaeon
GGGCGCTTCCATCCGAGACGACATCGGCGATGGAGACGGATTCGCGCACGGCCTCCACGAGCGCCGAACGGACGCCGGTCATGATCACGAGGACGCGCAGGATCCCGTTGTACTTGCGGTCCACCCGGACCCCGAAGATGACGTTCGCGTCGGGGCGCATCGCGGCCGTCAGGCCTTCGACGACTTCGTGAGCGGTGCGGAGCGGGAGGCCGGGGCCGGCGCTGATATGGATGAGGGCGCCGTTCGCCCCGCGATAATCGACCTCGAGGAGCGGATTGTCGAGGGTGTCTCGAACGAGCCGGTCCGGGTCGCTGTCCGCGTTCTCTCCGTAGAAGACCGTGGAAGTGCCCCCCGACTGAAGAATCGTGCGCACGTCGCTGAAGTCCACGTTGATGAGCGAGGGGACCGTGATCGACTCGGTGATGCCTTTGATCACTTCGCCGATCAGGTGGTCCATGACTGCGAAGGCTTGCTCGACCGGGAGATTCGGGACGAGGTCCAGCAACCGGTTGTTATCGAGGAGGATCAGCGAATCCGTCCGGTCCCGGAGTCGTTGGATGCCCGCCCGCGCGTTCACCATCCGGCCGCGTTCCGCCCGGAACGGCGTGGTGGCCAGGCTGATCACGACGCTCCCTGCGGCTTGGGCTAGTTCCGCCACGTGGGGCGCGACACCCGTCCCCGTGCCTCCGCCCAGTCCGACCGTGATGAACGTCAGATCGGCGTCGCCAATCTGGTTCCGAAGTTCTTGCTCGGAGATCTCGGCGCATCGTTCACCGATCTCCGGCCGACCGCCGGCCCCCATCCCGCGCGTCACGCCCCCTCCGATGAGGAGTTTGCGATCCGCCTGAATCGAATCGAGATGGACCGCGTCCGTGTTCACAACGACCGTTCGGGCGCCGTGGATCCCCATGCGATGCAAACGATGAACGGAGTTCCCACCCGCGCCACCGCAGCCGATCACGACGACCTTCGGGCGGGCGGAGCCAAACGAGTCGAGGAACGACTGGTTCCCAGTGCGCTGCGCTGTCTCGAGGCCCATCCCTGATTCCATCCCGAGTGGCCCCGCCTAGGGCCGCCCTGCTCGCGCGCCTGAGGGTCGCGCGTTCCCGCCACGTCGACCTATCGCTCGGCCCCTTCCATGGCCTTGTGGAGCCGACGCCGGACATACTCCCGGACCGCATTGCGGACCGCGTCCTCGACGGAGACGGAGTCGCCCGACTTCACGAGCTGCTGAAGATCCACGACGTTCCCCTTCGGCAGTTCGATCATGAGCTTGCGGATGTAGTCCGGCGCGAACTTCACATCGATGAAACGATCGATTGCCGCGCGAATCGCGTCGGAAATCGTGGTGTAGTCGCCGCTCTTGACGAGCTGGTGAAGCGCTTTGATTTTGTCCGGGGGAATTCGGATCGTAACCCGCTCGGATTCCGATGGCATATGGACCCTAGTCCGCGTCCGACGTCTCGGGTAATTTTGTCTGACATTCGTATGGCAATCGCGTTATATAAACGTACTGTCCACACGGTTCGTCGGCGTTGACGGAGACCGGGTTTCCGAGCGAAGCGCGGTGTTCGATGACGCCCGCTCAACGAACGATCCGAGACGGCCCGCGGAGACGGGGCTACAGCGCCCTCATCCGATTGTTCTTCGGGTTGTGTTCGACTTCGGCCAAGTGGAGAACTTCCAGCACCGGAGGCACGTACATGCCGAATCTCCCGCGCAGCCCTTTCTTCAGTCCGTACCACCCGCCAACGGGGTTCTTCGAGGATCGGCCCCACGCTTCAATCGTCCCTTCGGCCGCCGGCTTCTGCTCGTCCGCGCTCCCGAGTAACATCCACTCGCCGCGCGACTTGAGCATCGAATGGAGGTCGTTGATGCACCGAAGGTGATAGCGGAGCTCCGTGCTTCCCGACTTGACGATGAGCGCGGGTGGATCGAGCGTCTCGTCGCGAAACGCCAGAAACTCCGACGTTCCGCTCGGCGTCTTCAGATGCCAAGGATGCTCACGCGTACCCACACCAGCCCCGCTCGACTTCCCTTTGCCAGCCATTCCCTGCCCCCGAAGCGTTCGCGTCTTCCGCCGTCCTCGACAGCTCACTCGAAAGCTCGCTCGCGAACGACATCAAATGAAACCGCCTTGTCTATTTCAACGATTCGCCGCCTTCAGGTGACGGCGTTCTTGGAGGGATTCAGTCCCACGTCAGAAGTTTCGCCAGTCCGCGACTTTCCGAAAAATGGGCGCCATGCACGCGCATTTCTTTGATCGCCATTTCCGAATCGCCGGGTTTCAGATCCACTCCGCGAATCGCGTCGCGAAGCACGCGGATGGCGAGGCCGCGGCGCAGGCCGTCGAGCGTCGTCGCCCGTACACAGTAGTCCGTCGCGAGGCCACAGATGAACAATCCGTCCACATCGAGCTCGTGTAGGGTCGACTCGAGGTCCCTGCCGCGATCGGTAAATGCCTGGAAGGCCGAGTACGAGTCTTGTTCCGGATCCATTCCCTTCGAGAGGAGGACGGATCCTTTCGGCACCTGGAGGTCCGAATGGAATCGGGCGCCTCTCGTCCCCTGGATGCAATGGGCAGGCCAAGCCCCGCCAAATTCCTTGAAGTGCTTCGTCTCCCGCGGATGCCAGTCCCGCGTGAATAGGACGGGCAGATAGCGGCGTTCGAAGAGGGCGACGGTCCGGTTCACCCGCGGGATGATCGCGTCGCCATCCGGCACGCCGAGCGCTCCGCCCGGGCAGAAGTCGTTCTGGATGTCGACGACGAGCAGCGCCGGCTTTGGTCCCACGGTCCCGGCCCCGCCATCCGGGCGATTCGCTAAAAGGTTGCGGCCAGGACGAAACGTGCGAAATCGTCGACGTAATCCTCCCGAAACGCGAGGTCAGGGGGCAGGCTGTCAAACCATTGGGCCTCCCGCACATCGGGACCCGGACGCGGGATGGTGGACGACGCGCGCGCGACGAACTGCGCGAAGTAGCCGTGCCGCACGCGGGTGCCGTCCGAAAGGGTCTGCTGGAGAATGCGGGTGAGGACGGGCTCCAGCACGTCCAAGCCCACCTCCTCGCGTACTTCGCGACGCAAGCCGTCCATGGTGGTCTCGCCTTCCTCCAGACGGCCACCGGGGGTGACCCAGACGTCGCCCCAACCAGCCGCGGCAACATGGCGGATCAAGAGGACGCGACCCCGCCCGTCATGGAGGAGTCCACCCGCGGACCAGAACGGGTCATCGGCCGGCCGAAACGTCGAGTGGTCCGGCGGGACGACGATTTTCCGTTTCTCGATCGGAACCCGTCCGAACCGGTCGAACGCATCCGCGAGTCGGTCCTTGCAGACTCCAGGGCACATCGACCGTCTCAAGGATGGGAAGCTTATTTAACACAGCCCCGAGTTTCCGGCCCGCGCACGGAGGGTTCGCGCTTGCCCCTCGAAGAGGTTTCTGATCGAGCCAACAAGGTTTACGATACGATGAAGTCCGCCGGCATCACGTCGGAGGACAAGATGCGCGACGCGGAGGCGATCACGAAGATGTCCAAGCTCCCGAAGAATTTCGTCCTCCAAGCGCTCCAAGAATTGCAGTCAAAGGGTTACGCGAAGCGCCGGGCGCGCGAGAAGGCCGCGGGCTACTGGCTCATCAAGTGACCGGTCAGATCATCGGTGGGGGCGGCCGAGCGCCGCGGCAACCATCATGGGCAGAATTGCGGACGCCTCCCCTTCAATCGTCACTTGCTTCGCGGTCTCCTTCACTTTGCCCCAAGAGATCCCCTCCCGTACCCGTGCCCCGCTCAGGCTGCCATCCCATTCCGGCGCCGTCGTGATGTAGACGGCGTGGTCGAGCCCCCCTCGAAACTGGTTCCACCAGATCGTGTGGTGTTTGGAGACGCCGCCTCCGATCATCAGGGCGCCCGTTTCCTTCGCCTTGAAGACGAGGTCGGCGAGCTCCGCCTCGTCCCGGAATTGGTCGATCGCGAACTCCTTGTGCTCCTGCCAAAACGACCAGAGCTGATACCCGACCGCCCCGTCAAACATCGCCGGAACGACCACGGGGATGCGGTTCTTCCACGCCCACCAGAGGAGCGATTGCCGGCTCCCGGTACGCCGGCCAAGCTCCCAGAGCAATTCGTTCGTGGACGGCGCCCGGACGCCGGAGTCCCACAAGTCGCGGAGCATGGGCTGGATCTTTTTCTCCAACACGATTCCGTATGATGCGTTCGGGATGAGGACGTTCCCGAGACGATTCACTCCGAGCCGATGCAAGGCGACGTCGTCCATTTCGAAATCGCCATGGTAGTACGGCTGCCACACCCGCGCGAGATCGTGATCGGCGGTGCCGCAGGTCGTCACCACGATGTCGACGAGCCTCTTCTCGACGAGGGCGCGCAGTACGCCACGGACGCCCGTGGCCATCAGCGCGGCGGGAAACGACAGGAAGGTCGTGCACGCCGATCGAGCGAACATCGTCCGGAGAATCTCCACCCCGACGGCGATTTTCTTCGCGGTAAAGCCGCCTCCGCGACCCATCGCTTCGACGAGTCGGGCGACCTCCGAAGACGGCGAGATGTCGATGTCCTCGACCTTTTGGCGCAGCAGGTGCCGCTTCGCCATCCGCGCGGAATTCAGGCGACTCGATAAAAGACTATGGCACGTCGCGGGCCTATGGAACCAGGATCGCCTTCAGGCGCTCCCAGACCCCTAACGGACCGCGCCATCGGAAGGTGGTCCCGCAATCCTCGCACCGGCCCCATCCGTCATCTTGGAATGTGACGCGCGTGGATCGACACACCCCGCACGTTCCGGATGCGGGCTTCTGGATGCCACGCCGCCGGCGTTCGTCGGCAACTTGGGCTTCGAGGCGCTGAGCCGCTTCCTCCGCGTTCCGGGCGAAGGTCAGTCCCGCCACGTAATCGCCTTTCGTGAGGACATCCCGGGCCTGGCGAAGGAGAACGCGGACTTCGGTCGCGCTGAGGTCGTACGACTCCGCTTCCTTCAAGACGGGCTCGCACGAGCCAATAATCGCCTGGGCTTTCTCGACCTGCGCTTGACGGAGCTGCATCGCCCGCTCGATCTGTCGTTGCTGACCCTTCATCGCGAGCCGCTCCGCGCGTTTGAGGAGATCCCCCGCGTGCCCGTGCTCCCCGGCGGCGATGGCGGTCTGCGCCGCCTGATGGAGTTCCTCCGCCTCCCGCATGTCCGCTCCGACGTTCCGCGCAAGGCCAATGTGATCGGAGACGAACCCGATCGATTCCTCGACCTCGCGAATCCGGCGGATCCTCGCGTCCTCCACTCGCTGGGCGGCCTCGACGAAACTCTCCCGCGCGGCGGCAAGCCGATCTCTGTCGAGGGAGTCGCCCCCTCGCTTCCACGCGTCCTCGGCCAAGGCGATCGATGCGCCGAGGTTCGCCGCCTCGCGAATCGAATCCCGCGTGAGGGCAAGCAGATCGCGCACCCGGTCCGCCTCTCGCGCGTGGGCCGCCTCCGCGGCCCGGACCAGGTCCTGCAGGAAAGCATCGTCCAGGAGCTGGCCTTGGAAGAACACGTCCCGGGCGCGGTCGAGGAGCGCGCGGGCCGTTGCGGTCTCCGGGTCCTCCGGATTGCACGGCTCCAGGAGACCTTGCGCCGCGAGGACGGCGTACGACCACGAAGCGCGGCGGAGCTGTTCGGTGGTGCGCTCCGCGATGCGGGACGCTTCTTGGGCCGCGGTCAGCGCGGCCTCGAATTGGCGTTCTTGGAATCTCTTGCGGGCTTGCTCGAGCAGTTCCTCGACCCGCTCGTAGTCGACATCGGCATCGCGCCCCAACACGAGTCCAGAATCCCGCTCCGCGGTGTCCTGGGCTTCGAGTTCCATGAGGATCTCGGGGGCGCCGGGGGCGGCGGCGATGGCGGCGACCAAGTCCGATTTCCGCTTCAGTCCGAGGAGGCTCACCCGATGTCGCTCGCCGAGCTCGCGGAGCTGACGGGGTCGAAGTCGTTCGAGGTGGTATTCCATTCGTCGGCGGTCCGCTTCCGTCAGGAGGCCCTCGGCGTCCGGGCGAGATGCGAGCGCTTCGATCAGCGAACTGCGGTTCGGGTACCGCGTTGGATCGAGGCCATGGGCTGCGGCGAGGTCGTGCAAGACCTGGTCGGGCAATGTGGAGAAGGCTTCACGGGGGGAGGAGGGCGTCCGTCAACCTCCGGTCGAATCAATCTTCCGGACCGCGATAAACGTTGCGGGCGCCCTCATCCATCCGGCGGCCGATACCTCCGCAAGACTTCGATCGCCCATTGGACCTTTCGGAACTCGCGCGGATCGCCGCCGGCGTCGGGATGGTCGCGGCGGGCCCGGTCTCGGTATGCGTGCTCGATCTCGGTGCGTGACGGCCAGCCACGACCGAACCGGGGCGGATGCACGCGGACGTCTTCGAATCCGAGGATGCGGAACGCGGCCTCGATTCCTTTTGTCTGAAGATAGAACTCCCGCAAGTCGGAGAAGATCCCGCCGGATTCGTGCCCCCCTTCGATGCTGTATCGTTTGTGGTCCCGCGCGATCGCGGTCCCCGTGCGGTGGTCACGTCCGCATGCGAAACAGAAGAACCGCTCCGCCACGACCCGCCAACCGCGGATTCCTTGATGGCCTTTCGGGTCTCGGAGGCAAAGGTTATGCGCGTCCGCCGCCTTGGCGTCGATTGTGTCGTTCCGGGCCGGGCCCTCGGTGTTCAAAGACCAGGGGAAACTGTCGTTCGACTACCTGCCTGAAAAGATGATTCACCGGGAGGGGCAGACGCAACGGCTCTTCACCCTGCTGAGGCCCATCGTCGAGGCAGGCGCCTCGAGCAACGCCTTCCTGTACGGCCCCGTGGGGACGGGGAAGACCCACACGGCGAAGCGCTTCTGCTTGGACTTCAAGAAGTACGCGTCGGAATCGGACCGCGCGGTCGACTGGGACCTCGTGAACTGCCGCCAGCGCATGGGGGACGACGCCGTCCTGCTCCGGCTAATCCAGCATTTCGATGCGCACTTCCCGGAACGCGGATTCTCGATCGCCGAGAAAATGGAGACCTTGCGACGGCATCTCGAGAAGCACCGGCTCCACTTCATCGTGATCTTGGACGAAGTGGACGCGCTCCTGAAAAAGAGCGGCGCCGACCTCATCTACTCCTTTGCGCGAATCGCGGAGGAGACAATCGCCTCGAAAGGCAACATCTCGATGATCCTAATCTCGCAACGGTCAAACGCGTTGGAGTACATGGACCGCGCCGCTCTGAGCACGTTCCGCCGATCGAACGTCGTCGAGTTCCCGAAGTACGACCGAACGGAGCTCCGGGACATCGTCGCGGGCCGCGTCCAGCTTGCGATGCACCCGGGCACCGTCGGCGAGGACCTCATCGACCTGATCGCGGATATCGCGTCCGAGTTCGGGGATGCGCGGTATGCCATCGAGCTTCTCGAGAAGGCCGGCATGCTCGCCGATGAGGAGTACTTGGAGGAGGTCGCACCGGAGCATCTGCGCGGCGCGAAGGCCCACGTCCATCCGACGGACGTCCAAGAGCGCCTCGGTCTCCTCGACGTCCCGAAGAAACTCGTGCTCTTGGCGATCGCCCGGAAGAGCCGCAAGAAAGCGTACATCACGATGGGCGATGCCGAAGAGGCGTATGCCGTCGTGTGCGAAGAGTACGACGAGAAGCCACGGGCCCACACCCAGTTCTGGAAGTACGTCCGCGATCTCGATGCCCTCGGCCTCGTCGACACGAAGTTGAGCGGCGAGGGCGTCGTTGGCAAGACCACGCTGATTTCTCTCCCGGAAATTCCGGCCAAGGTGCTCAGTGATAATCTGGAACGAAGTTTGAAGAGTCGATAGCCGCTATGGAGAAACCGATGGGATGGGTGCAACCTCAGGAAGGCGAAATGGGCACGGAGGCTGAGGCACTTCGCTCGGCGATGCCCATGGAGCTTGAGAGGGGCGTCTGCTATCTCGTGAAAGAGAAGAAGCCCGAATTGAGTTTCCGTCTCTTCGAGATGCTACTCGCTCAGAAAATTCCGGGCCTGTGCATCACCCGGCAGTATCCGGACCGCGTGCGTCGCGAGCGCGGCCTGACGGACGTGCGGATCATTTGGCTCAGCCACACGCCCGGGGAGGACTATCACAACCCGACGGCGATCGGCACGCTCGCCAAGGTCATCCAGAAGTTCATCGAGGACAACAACGGCGAAGGCGCGGTCCTCCTCGACGGCCTGGAGTACCTGATCATCAACAACGGATTTCTGCAGACCCTCATGTTCGTGGAACACGTGAACGAGTTCGTCATGCAGCGACGGGCGATCATCCTGTTGCCCGTAAGCCCGGACACCCTCGAGGAGAAGGAGCTCGCCCTCCTCGAGCGGAACATGAAGGTCCTCGAGTCACCGGCTCTGAAGACGGACCTGGAGTCCCGCGAAGTGAGCCGCCTCTTGGACAATTATTGACCCTTGGGCGGCGGGCCTTCGAGTTGGCGTCCGACGATTTCGTCGACGCGCGCGAGGAACCGATCCTCTTTGCCCTTCGGGATCGTCGCGCCCGAAGCGATGTTGTGGCCTCCGCCGTTCCCGGAGACCTCGGACGCGGCTTCGCGCAGCGCCACGGCGAGGTCGACTCCGGCCGCGATGTGCGTGCGGGTGCCGCGGGCGGACACCTTCGTGACGCCATCGAGGACGGAGAGCCCGAGCGTCGGTCGCGTTTGATCGAAGAAGAACAGCATTCCCGTTCCCGCGACGACGCCGGCCAGGCTTGCGTCATCGCAGTAGAAGAACTGGAGGTGTTTCTTCGGGAACAGCCCCTTTGATTCGAGGGAGACGAGGTAGCCGAGGACCTTCGAGGTGTATTCGTCGAGCAACTTCTCCGCCCTCGAGAGCGCCTCGCGATCCCCGAGGCACACGGCCATCCCGAGGCCTTCCCGTCCGAGACGGTCGCAGCTGTTCACGTACGCCTCGAGGTCGTGGGCGTACATCTGGTCGGGTTCGATCCAGTATCGATCGGCCACGAGGACGTCGAGAGCTTCCGGGGCCGCGTGTTGCTCCACGAGTCGGGCGGCCAAGATTGACGTGAGCTTTCGTCGGCCGCCCGCGTCGAGATCGCGCGCGCTCGCCTCGGGGTCAAGGCCCACCGCGCGAAGGAAGTCTGCGGCCGCGTCGGGTCGCCCCGAGAGGCCGCGGAAGTACGGCTCAATCGAAAGGGCCAAGGCCTTTCCGAGGGGCAGATCCCGAAGAGCGAGTCGGCGTTCCGAGACGACGACCTTGCGCTCCTTGGCCTCGTCGAACAGCGCGGCATTCACGCCGACGAAACCCCCCAGCGCCTGCTTGTCCCCGATCGCACCGGCCATCGCCGGCCCGGCCAGATCCCAGTTCCGCTCGTCGAGGACGAGGGCAAAAAGCCACGTCGTCGTCGCGCCGCACATTTCCCGCGCCCCGTCGACGCCGAAGAAGTGGGGATTCACGTGGGCAATCTTCTCGGAGTCGCGGATCGGCTTGTGGTGGTCCAAGACGACGACCGGATACGGAAGGCTCTCGAGGAGATCGAGCTGGCCGGATCCCATGTCGCTCACGACCAAGAGCTCGTTCGATTCCTCTTGGAGGCGGGCCGCGGACGTGCGATCGAGGGCGTGCGCCATCGTCGCGTGGATTCGCTTGCCCCGGCGCATCAAGGCCCGGGTCAGGATCGAGGCCGAGGTCGTGCCGTCCGGATCGTAATGACAGAAAATGCGGACCCGGGCCGCGTCGTCGACGAGACCCGCGGCCTTCCGTACCCGATCGAGCAGGCCCTCGGGCGCCAGATCGTCCAGGCCCTTGACCATGGGCCACCTACTTCACTTGCAGCTCCGCGAGCTTCAAGGAGAAATCCCAGTCCGCCGGCAGGACGCCGCGCGACTTGTAGTATCGGGAAAGCCGCCGGATTCGTGACTCGATCAACTCGAGGCCGCGTCGGTTACTCAGGTCTTTCCGATGGTCCTTGAGATGGGTCTGAAGGCTCGCAGCGCGCTTGATCAGACTGGCGAGATCCTCGGGCAACGTGAATTTCGTGCCCTTGGAAGACAGGATCTCGGTCACGCTCTGACCGGTCGCGAGATGCACGTTCGGAACGCCGTAGGCGTCCCGCAGGCGCACGCCGATGGAGGCCGTCGACAGGCCCTCCTGATGCAGGCGGACGATCGTCTCCTCGATCTCCGCCTTTTCCATCCCGACCCACTCCGGATTCGTCTTCAGGTACGGCCGGGTCGATCCGCTCTTTCCCTTGCGGTGCGCATGGATACGGGCCATCGGTTTCCTCGGGAGGGGCTGCGCATACCGCGGAATCGTATTTAAGATTGAGCCTGTGACCTTGGAGATGGCGCTACGGTTTCCGGACCACAAGGACGCCGTGGTCCGCTTGGAACGGCTCGAGGTTGCGGAAGTCAATCACTTCGATGCCGGCCTTGGCCAGCGTGCGTTTCGTCGACTCGAAGATCTTGGCGGGCGACGCGGAGACGTCGGCCGATCGAGCCTTCATCATCAGGAAACCGGTGCCACCGGATCGCACGAGCTCGAAGTTCCGGAGGAAGATCGCTTCTTGGTCCCGTTGGGCGACGTCTTGGTACACGACGTCTACGGAGCCGAGCCGGCCTGCGTACGATTCTGGCTTCGCGGCGTCGCCGAGAATCGGCACCAGATTCGGCCTCTTCTCCGCCAGACCGAGCAGATCCCGAAAGGACCGCGGGGAGATTTCGACCGCGGTGACCATTCCGTCCGCGCAGATGTCCGAGACATGGCTCGCGGTCGTCCCGCTTCCGGCCCCCAGGTAGAGGACGGAGGAACGAAGGCGAAACGGCCATGCGCGACCCCCTCGCTTCAGATACGCCGCGAGCTTGCTCCGGTTCGCGTCCCACCGGCGGAATTCTCCGTCGCTCCCTCGGACCAGACCCTCCCCGTACACGACGGCACCGGGGACGAGGTTCCGGGTGAGGAGCCACGGCCCGTCGGAATAGACGCCCTCCCATTCCGTTGAGCGCACCGGCATCGATTCCGCCACGGCGCAAACAGTATTGATTGTTTCTGAACCGCGGATTTATGGCTTCGGTTTCTTCCGCGGGGCGGGCTTTCTGGTTCGGGGGCGAGGGGCCGGCTTCGAGACTTTCGCGAGGTTGAGTCGGATGCGGGGAGAGTCGACCTCTTGCGCCGCGCGGGCGAGGTTCGAGGCCGCCAATTCGGGTTGGCTCAGTTGAAGTTGGGCGACGCCGAGATTGTTGAGAGCCTCTGCGCGACCCGGGTCGGCCTCGAGCGCCTTCTGGAAAATGTCGACCGCTTCGCGCGTTCGTCCAAGCACGAGGAACGCGGCACCGTGATTGATCGCTCCCTCGATCCCCGCCGCATCGGCCGGCATCGGCAGTCCGAACGCCTCGAGGGCCACCTCCGGACGCCCGGCTTTGAGGAACGAGGTACCTGCCGCCGAGCGGAGGAACGGAGCTTCGGGATGAGAGTCTGCCGCCGCGAGGAGGACGCGCGCCGCCTCCTCCTTGAAGCCTGACCGGGCGAGGAAATCCGCCTTCATCCCGAGCGCTCGGAGGTCCCCGGGGCGGTCCGCGAGGTATGACTCGCACGCGGCAATCGCGCGGTCGTAATCTCCTCCCGCTCCCAGGGCTTCCGCTTTGTGCAGAAGGGCGGATCGGTCTCCCATTTGGGCCGCTCGGTCGAACGACTTGGCCGCTTCGCTGAGGAATCCGCCGGCGACTTGCGCTTGCCCCAGACCGACCCACGGGGCGGGTGCGTCGAGCCGAATCGTGGACTCCCATAAATCCTCCGAGAGATTCGGAAAGCCGAGCCGCATGAGCAACGCGGCCATGTGGTCCCGCCCGGCCCGCCAGGCCTCGGGATGGGCACGTCGACGCACGTGGTCGAGGACGCGCATGCGGACGACCCCGCTTCGGCCCTTCGGGTTCAGTCCGAGGGATTCGCACATCCGTTGGAGCGTCGTCCAGTCCGCATGCTCGACTTCGGCGGCGGAGGGAACGCTCACGGTGTCACCTCGCGGCAGCGCGGGCGAATCTCGCATTCCTCGCAACCGGGATCGCCGACGATGTGCGTACCAAAGCACTCATAGGCACCGCGGTAGAAGTCCGACTTCTCGCGCAGCGCCGTCCCCCGTCGGAGCGCGGCTTTCGCGTCCTTTAGGGTCGGATCGAGGGCGAGCGCGCGTTCGAACGATCGGATCGCCAAGGTCGATTCGAGCAAACCGAGATGGGCGAGGCCTTTCGCGTACCACAAGCCGGGAGATTCCCGGATCCGCAGCGCGCGGTCCGCCCAGATCACCGCCTCCCCATGGTACGCCTGGGTCTCGTAGAGGTAGACCCGGTTCGCCATCGCGTCGACGCAATCGGGATCCAGGTGCAGGGCCTCCTCGAAGCACCGCGCGGCCTCGGCCTCGTGACCGAGACGAAGCAGGGCCGCGCCCTTGTTGTTCCACGCCGCGGCATGCTCTGGTCGGAGCGCGAGGACTTCCTCGTAGCAGCGGATCGCTCCGGAATAGTCTTTCAACTCATGGAGGACCGCGCCTTTGTCGATCCATGCCTCGATCGAAAGCGGGTCGAACGCCAAGAGCCGATCGTACGCTTCCGCTTCCTCCTTCAATCGACCGAGCTCGTGCAACGCGGATGCCAGGCCCATCCAGCCTTCCTTGGAATCACCGTTGCACTTCAGTGACTGCATGAACGAGTCCAGAGCGGCCTCCTGATCCCCCGCCTTCTGAAGGACGTGACCTTTCAGAATCCAAGCCGCATCGTACTCCGGTTTGAGCTTCAGGGCGACGCCGAGCTGGCCGAGCGCGCCATCCGTGTCCCCCCGTTCGAACGCGCGTCGCGCGGCGTGCATCGCGGACTCGAGACGATCGACGCTCGGGAGAAACCGCCCCGTCGTGTCCGGGGCCAGCGTCACCCGTCCGCCTCCGACTGCACGTGCCGAGCACACGTCTCGCGCCATTTCCGGGCTAGCTCATGGTTGGGCTTCAGGGCGAGGGCGCAATCGTAGGCCTCCAGGGCTTCGCGGAACCGCTCGAGCTGTTGCAAGGCGACGCCTTTCCCCGTCCACGCGTCCGCGTTGCGGGGATCCCGCTCGATCGCCTGTTCGTACCGGAGGAGACCCATCTGCGGATCCCCGCCCTCGATCGCCAGCTCCGCGAGTTGCAGGAGGACGTGCGTGTCCTCTTTCTCCGGCTCGATCGACTCGACGAAAGACTGGAAATCGGCCGGGACTGAAGAGACGGGTGAATCGAGCTCCTCTTCGATCGCCTCGAACGCCTTCGCGAGGGACGGGAGATCGGTGATGGGCTCCAATTGCTCAGAGGTCCGCGGCGTCGTCCTGGTCATCTGCGCAATCGCTTCGCGTGCCGCGCGGACCGCCGGATGGTCGGCGCCGAGGCGCGCCCCTTTCGCGAGGGCGGCATCCGCTTCGCCGCGCCGGCCCAGGGCCGCATGGGCTCGGGCCGCTCCGGCCCAAGCCTCGATGCGCTGGGGTTCGAAGGAGGCCACCTTTTCGAAGCACTCGAGGGCCTCCGTGGGACGATCGTGATTCAGGAGGATCTCGCCCTTCACGAACCACGGGTCCGGGTAATTCCATCGAAGGGCGATCGCGCGGTTGTAGTATTGGATCGCCGCGCCCCAGCGGCCTTTGCGCTCGAGGAGCTCGCCTTTTCGATACAGGATGGGCGCGTTCTGCGGGTCCTTCCCGAGTGCGCGCGTGAACTGGGCCTCGGCGGCGTCCGCATCCCCGAGGTCGATGAACGTGTCCCCCAGGCCGAGGATGGCGCGCGGGTCGTCTGGAGCGACTTCGAGGATTGCGTGAAAGAGCGGGACGGCCTCGTTCGGATGACCGTCCCTCCGCAGCTGTTCCGCCTTCTGCACGACGTCTCGTGATTTCGACGGGTCGAGACGGAGCGCCTCGCGCAGTGCGTCGACCGCGACGGAAAGCCGGCCAAGCCCGAAGAGGAGGTTCGCGCGCTCGTATGACGCCTGCCGGTTCCCGCGATCGACATCGAGGATTCGCGTGTAGGCCTGGAGAGCCTCCTCGGGCCGGTCGAGGAGGACGAGGAGCTCGGCTCGGTCGAACCAGACGCTCGTCTCCTCGGGTCTCGCTCGGAGCAGGCGGTCGTAACACTCTAGGGCGGCGTCGTAGTCGCCTTCTTCGACGAACGCCTGGGCTTCCTCCCGGAGACGGCTGGAACGATGCTCATCCTCGAGTTCGCCGGGCGCAAGCTCCAGTCGAATCGCGCGGGCCAGCGCATCGGTCACGCCTTTGCACTGGGTCAACGCCTTCTCGTCCGCAGCGGTCAACGAGGCGATATCGGGGAACGCGGTCGCAACGACATCCGCCTGGGGTGCGGACATGCCCGGAATCGCTCCGAGAAACCGCAAGACCTCGCGCCGAGTCGAGTCCTTCTCCAATTCGGCGAGGCGCTCGGTCGCCGCCCGCGCATGGGCTTCGACTTCTTCTTCCTTCGATTCGATGGCTCGTTCGCGGGCGAAGAGCAGCTCCTCCTTCGAGAGGAGATCCTGCGTGCGGGATCGGACGAATGCCTCGGCGTCCGCTCGCTCCTTCTCCAAGGCGCGTCGGGTCTCTTCGAGTTCAGCCCGTCGGGATGGGTCGACGAATGCGTCCTCCGGTACCGGTCCGGGCTCGGGTTCCGGTTCTGGCACGGGACCGGGGGCGGGTTCGGGTTGGGGAAGTGGAAGGGGCGGCTCCGGCCGCGGGACCGGGTTCGGCGGGACCGGCTGAGCTGAGGGCAGGGGCACGTCTTCCTCAGGCAGGTCGAGGTCGTCTAGCTCCTCGAGGGGTAGTTCGGAGGGGGCTTCGGGGACGACGGGTTCCATCGAGACCTCGAGCAGCGACGGTTCAATCGGAGGCAATGCTTCCGGCGGTTCCCGGGGCACCACTTCCGGCTTCGGCTCGACGGCCCTCGGAGGCTCAATCACCTTCGCTCGAAGCCCGTACTGGGACGCCAAGTGAGGAGGCATCCACTCGCGAGACTGCAGATAGCGGCATAGGGCCGCAAGAGCGGTCCGTTCCTCATGCTTCGATGGGCTCGAACGACGCGCGTCGCGCAGGAACGTGTGAAGGACCTCCGCATCGCCCACGCTGACGATGGCCGACTCGTCCGAATCGAGGTGGAGAAGGCGCACAAGCCGAACCGCTTCGGTCGAGGCGGGTTCGCGCGCCGGCCGATGCCATTCGATCTCGGAGAGGTCCGCCCCAACGATTGCGACCTCGTTCGCGGCGGTGAGATCCAATAGCGATGGCCCGGGGAGGAGCCCGGGATCCAGCCACAGCGGGCGATCGGCCACGAGGAAATCGAGACAGGGCCCGCATAGAAAATCGCGACTCACGGCGCCGCATCGAGCGCAGCGCGAGGGGAGCACGAGCGCAACAACGACCGAGGGTCATATAAAAGCTGGGCAATGAATGACGAACGCCCGAATTTTGTTGCGACGCGATCCTCCGAATTGCAAAGGCCGACATCTTCATTCAGCGGGAGACCGTGTCGCGAAGCGGGTCTCACCGTGGACGTCCATATGCGACGGGCCCGACGCGCGGACGACGACGTCATGTGGCGAGCCACCTTGCAGACCGTGTGGGACGACATCCCGGAGGACGAACGCGCGCGACTGGATCGCGGCAAGTGGGAAGCCCATTTCCGAAAGAAGATCGAACCGTATATGACGGGAGATCGAACAGAGCGGTGGATCGCCGAGACCGCAGACCACGAGCTCCTCGGATATCTCATCCTCGGGGAAGGTGGGTTCATGACGCCCGAGGCGCAAGGTTTCATTTACGACGTCTGGGTGACGCCGGAGCGACGCGGGACAGGGGTGGGGAAGTTCCTCGTCGAGTGGGCGAGTGACTGGGCCCGACGGCGCGGGTATCGAATGATCAAGCTCGAAGTGTCCGAGACAAACGCCCGGGCGCGCCACGTCTACGAGAGCCTCGGATTCCGCGCGGAACGCCGCTACATGGGGAAGCGGCTCGAGTGAGCGGGTGGAGATGCTCGGAGTCGCGCAACTAACCACCAAAGACTTAAATAACGGCGTCATCGTGTTCGGGGATTGCGGGGTAGTGCAATGATTCAAGTCACCCTCACCGAAACCGCAGCGAGCAAAGTCAAGGAGCTCATCCAGCGGTCCGATCCCGAGACCGGCCAGCCATTGGGCTCCCTCGAAGACACGTATCTCCGTATGTACGTCGCGGGCGGCGGCTGCTCCGGCTTCCGCTACGGTCTCGCGCTCGACCGGAAGATCCACGAGGACGACGAGGTCGTCCAAGTCCACGGACTCAAGGTCCTCGTCGATGGCAACAGCAAGGAATACCTCGACGGCTCGAGCGTGGACTACGCCGAAAGCGTCGCAGGGAGCGGCTTCCTCGTGAGCAACCCGAACAACTGGTCAACCTGTGGATGCGGGCAGAGCTTCAATCCGAAAGGCGAGGAAGCTGCTGACCAACACGAATCCCATCAGGGTCACGCGCACACACACTGAGTCGCCTGAGTCGGCCAGCGCCTTTATCTCAGAAAGACATCTTCGTCGCATTCATGGCCAGGGCGGTCGGAATCCGAGTAGAGACGAACAAGGCTGTCGAATTGGACGGCGTCCGCGTGACCAACAAGACCGCGAACTCGATCTTAGTGCGTCGGACCTCGAAAGGGATCGAAGTCACCGACTGTTGTCTCGAGGAACAGGGGAAGTAGTCCGCTCGACAGCGAGTCCCGTGGCGAGCTCGGCGACGAATTTTCGGACATCCTCGGCGTCGCGGCGCTCCGCCGCGCGACGTACAATCGAACTTCCGATGACAACACCGTCCGCACCTGCGGCCGCAACCGCTCGGACATGAGCTCCCGTCGTTACACCGAAGCCCACACCGAGGGGGAGAGACGAAACACGGTGAAGGGCGATAATTCGATCCCTCAGGTCCTCGGGCAAGTTCGAGCGTACACCGGTGGTCCCGTACCTTGCGACGACGTACAGGAACCCGCGGGAGGCGTCCGCAATCGCTGCGGCCCTCGCGGGCGGCGTGGAGGGCGCAACGAGCTGAATCATGTCTACGCCAAGCGCTTCGAGCGCATCTCGAATCTCGGGCGACCCCTCAAGGGAAAGATCCGGGACGATGACCCCGTCGACCCCCGCGCTCGCGACTCGTTCGGCGAACGTCGGAAGCCCCATTGCGAGCACCGGGTTCATGTACGTCATGAGGATAAGCGGAATCTCCGTCTTCTGACGGATACGCGCCGCGAGTTCGACGACGTCACGCGGACGCGTCCCCGCACGAAGCGCGCGTTGCCCGGCCTCCTGAATCTCGGGACCGTCGGCGATCGGGTCGGAGAAGGGGATGCCGAGCTCTAATACGTCCGCCCCCCCTGCTTCGCAGGCCGTTGCGAGGGATTCCGTCATCCGGAGGTCGGGATCGCCCGCCATCAAGTAGGCGATGAGGGCGGCCCGGCTTTCTGCCCCGGCGCGGTGGAACGCCCTCGAGATTCGGCTCAGAGCTTCACTCCCATCGCGTCGGCCACCGTGGCCATGTCCTTGTCACCGCGACCGGAGATGGTGATGACGATGACTTCGTGGCGCTCCATCTCCCGCGCCCTTTGCATCGCTGCGAACACCGCGTGGGCGGGCTCGAGCGCAGGCAGGATTCCCTCATATGTCGCGAGGACCTGAAACCCCTCGAGGGCCTGTTCATCGGTGACCGCCACGAAGGACGCGCGCTTTGTATCTTTCAACGCAGATAGCTGCGGGCCGACGCCGGGATAGTCGAGGCCTGCGGAGATGCTGTGCGTGTCCAGCACTTGGCCGTCGGCGTCTTGAAGGACGTACGACCGTGCCCCGTGTAGGACGCCGACGCGGCCACCCGTCAGAGACGCCGAATGTTCCCCCGGCGACGCGCCGCGGCCGCCCGCCTCAGCGCCGAGCAGCTCGACTCGTTCTTCGTCGAGGAAAGGCGCGAACGTCCCCATCGCGTTGCTCCCACCGCCGACGCACGCGACGAGAAGGTCCGGAAGTCGGCCGTTGCGCTGAAGGCTCTGCTCTCGAATCTCTCGGCCGATGACGCTTTGAAAGTCTCGAACGATCGTCGGGTACGGATGCGGGCCCACGACGCTTCCGAGGAGATAGTAGGTGTTCTCAACGTTCGTCACCCAATCCCGCAGAGCCTCGTTAATGGCGTCCTTCAGCGTCTGGCTACCCTGTTCGACGCGGTGCACCATCGCGCCGAGGAGCTTCATCCGAAATACGTTCAGGGATTGGCGTTGGATGTCGACGGCGCCCATGTACACCTCGACGGGAAGGCCGAGGACAGCCCCGACCATCGCCGTGGCGACGCCATGCTGGCCCGCGCCGGTCTCCGCGATCACGCGCTTCTTCCCCATGCGACGGGCGAGGAGGGCTTGCCCCATTACGTTGTTGAACTTGTGGGCTCCGCCATGGCAGAGGTCTTCCCGCTTCAGATAGATTTGCGCCCCGCCGATGTGGTCCGTAAGGCGTCGGGCGAAGTAGAGTGGCGTCGGGCGCCCGCCGTAGTGTCGATAGTACGATCCGAGTTCCTCCTGGAACGCTGGATCCTCTCTTGCCTCGTCGTATGCCGCCTCGAGCTCGTGCAACGCGGGCATGAGCGTCTCAGGCACGTACTGCCCGCCGAATTGCCCGAAGTATCCCCTCTTCCGAACGACGTAAGTGTCAACCATGCTGCAGCTCCTGGAGTTTTCTCGCAGGCTCATCGTGATGCATGATCGACGTGCCGACAAGGACGGCGTCGGCCCCGGCACGGAGCATGGTGTCCACCTGCCCTCGCGTCTCGATCCCGCTCATCGCGATGACGGGTCGATCCTTCACCCGCTCCGCGAGAATCCGCGGTGTCGTCCCCAGGTCGATTGTCATCGTCGCAAGGTTGCGGTTGTTAATCCCCAGGATATCGGCAGGCGTCTCGACCGCCGCATCCCATTCCTCAAGCGTGTGGACCTCGAGTACGACTCCGACCTTTCGATCATGCGCCTCATCGATGAGCATCGGCATCCTCCGATGAAGGTGCCCCCGGCGCGCGAGCGTCTCGATGAGCAACAAAGCGGACGCCCCGCACAACGCCGCGGCATCGATCTGCCTCGAGTCGACGACGATATCCTTCATGAGCACGGGGAGACCCGTGCGCGCCCCGCGCGATACGAAGTCGATATCCCCGCCGAAAATCCTGGGTTCCGCGACGACTGAGAGCCCAAGGGGTTTCGCCGCGACAATCCCCTCCAGGATGGCGTCGAACTGCGCCACATCTTTCTGGCTCCGCATGCTCGGCGACGCGAACTTGAGCTCCGCAACCACGTCTGAGGTTCGGGTCGGCGCGCCCAAGGCGTCCAAGAAAGATGGACTTCGGTCCGTTTCGCCTCGCACGTCGTAGTAACCCTCCTTGAGAAGGGTCTCGGCATTGGCGACGAGGCGCTCAAGAGCGTCCATCGTCCTCCACCTTCGACAAGTTTCCGCCAGTCGCCTTCACGAACGTGCGCAAGGTTTCGAACGCCCTCCCCGAGTCCAGGGCCTCCACCGCGAGGGGCAGCGCTTCCAGGAGGGAATCCACCTTCCCCGAAACGTAGATTCCGGCAGCCGCGTTCGCCAGGACCATCTCTCGTTTTGGCCCGAGTTCTCCTCGGAGAATCCGCACGGCCTCCTTCGCCGCGGTCTCCGGTTCCGCGCCTGCCAAATCCCTTGGGTCCGCGCGATCGAAGCCGAGGTCCGCCGGTCTCAGCACGAATTGTCGCGTCCGGCCGTCGGCCACTTCTCCGACTATCGTCGGGCAGCAGAGGCAGATCTCGTCCATGCCGGCCTGGCCGTGGACCACGAGGGCGTGCTCGATCCCGAGGCGCGCGGACACCTTCGACATGAGCGGCACCAGGTCCGGACTGAAGACGCCGAGGAGATGGCCTTTCGCTCCCGCCGGGTTCGTGAGGGGGCCGAGGATGTTGAAGACGGTGCGCACGCCGAGCTCCCTGCGCGGCCCCATCGCGTGCTGCATTGCGGGATGGAACTTCGGGGCGAACATGAAGCAGAGGCCGTGCGCCTCAAGAATCCTCTCGACCTCCGACGGCTCGAGGTCCACCCGGGCTCCGAGGGCCTCGAGCAAGTCCGCGCTCCCGCAGCGGCTTGTGATCGCCCGGTTTCCGTGCTTCGCGACCCTCACGCCGGCGGCCGCGACGACGAACATTGCTATCGTCGAGACGTTGAACGTGGGAATGCGAGCTCCGCCGGTCCCGCACAGATCGACAGTGCGCCCGTCCTCGCGCGATCGAATCCGAACGCCCCGTTCCCGCATCGCGGTTGCCATGCCCGCGATCTCATCGGGTCCCTCGCCCTTCATCCGGAGTCCCATCAGGAACGCGCCGATTTGCGCAGGGGTCGCCTGCGCGTCCATGATCTCCGCCATCGCATCGTGCGCGCGCTCGAAGCCGAGAGATACGCCCGTCGCCAGGTCTCCAATCGCATCCTGGATCATCGCATGGCCCCCGCGAGGAAGTTACGGAGGAGCGCCGGCCCTTCCGGTGTGAGAATTGACTCGGGATGGAATTGGACGCCTTCGATCGGATAGCGGCGGTGCCGCACGGCCATGATCTCGCCATCGTCGGACGTCGCGCTCAGTTCGAGGTCCTGCGGCAAAGATGCGCGGTCGATCGCGAGCGAATGGTAGCGCCCGGCCGTAATGGGATTCGGAAGACCCTCGAAGATCGTGCGGCCGTCGTGTCGGACGAGACTCGTCTTCCCGTGGAGGATCCGCGCCGCATGGCCGACCTTCCCGCCGTACGCAGTCCCGATCCCCTGATGGCCGAGGCAAACGCCGAGCGTCGGGGTCGACGGGCTCAACTCCTCGAGGATATTTCGGCACACACCGAAATCCCGCGCGTTGGTCGGATGGCCTGGCCCGGGAGAGAGGACGATCGCATCGGGCGCAAGCTGCCGCACCTCTCTCATCGTGATTCCGTCGTTGCGATAGACGCGCGGGTCCGCTCCGATTTCCCCAATCTCTTGGTACAAATTGTACACGAATGAATCGTAGTTGTCGATGATGAGGACCTTCATGCGGCCGCCTCACGTAACGCAGCCCGCAAACCCTCGAGCTTGTGCTCCGTCTCGAGCCACTCCCTCGCGGGATCCGAGTCCGCGACGATCCCCGCACCCGCCTGTATGTAGTACGTCGGCCCGTCGGCGAAAAGCGTCCGGATCGCAATGGCGGTATCCACGTTTCCATTGAGGGAGAGGTAGCCGACGACCCCCGCATACGGGCCGCGTGCGGTCCCTTCGAGGTCGTGGATCATCTCCATCGCCCTCGGCTTCGGCGCGCCGCTCACGGTCCCGGCAGGGAACACCGCCGCAACCGCGTCGAGTGCATCGGTCCCAGGCGCGAGTTCGCCTTCGACGCGGGAAACGAGGTGCTGCACGTGGCTGTACCGCTCTACCGTCATGCACTGCGGCACCTTGATCGTCCCGAAACGGCACACCTTCCCGAGGTCGTTTCGGGCCAAGTCGAGGAGCATGTTGTGCTCCGCTCGCTCCTTCTCGTCTGCGAGTAGCTCCGCTCGGAAACGCTCCGTCTCCGGAAGGGTTGTGCCCAGCGGCCGCGTGCCCGCAATCGGGAATGTCGTCGCGGTGCGATCCTCCACACGGAGGAGCATCTCCGGGCTCGCCCCGATCACTCGTCGCATCCCAAAATCGAGGTAGTACATGTAGGGACTCGGGTTCAGTCGCCGCAGGCTTTCGTAGAAGGCGAGTGGATCCCCGGCCATCCGGCCGTATTCCCGGCGAGACAGAACGACCTGAAACGCCTCGCCCTCGTGAATCGCCGCTCTCGCCTTCGCAACCGCCTCCACGAACCGCTCTTGGTTAATCTGCCGTTTCGGAGAATCTGCGCTCAGCGCCGGGCTCCCTTCGTTTGCTTTCGGGAGGTCTTCAACCCGAGATCGGCCGTGGGCGAAGTACTCCGCCCGTTTGCGGACGTGATCCACGATCACGCCGTCGAGATAGAGCCCGAACTCGAACTCGGGGAACGGCGAGTCCGCGTGGGCGGGCACGGAATCGAGATTGCGGACGAACTCATAGGAGACGTATCCGACCAGGCCTCCGATGTACCGCCCCGGGACGCCCGGCGCCTCATACTTTGCGAGGAGCGAACGCAGGGCGTCGAGGGGCCGATCCGTCTTGACCGTCTCGCCGTTCGATCGCAGGACGCCGGACCGGTAGGAAATGATGATTTCGGGATCGAAGCCGACGAAGGTGTGTTCCGCGAGCCGCGCGGGACCCGTGAGACTCTCGAGGATGAACGCATGAGGGTGGTCGTCCCGCGAGGCCGCGAAGAGCGCATAGGGGTCGAGCCCCGAGTCCAGCAGGATGCGCTTCATCGTGCCGCCTCGATGATCACGGGCCGATCGCCCCCGAAGACCACGTCCGCGATCCGTTGTGCCATCGCGGGGGGATCTAGGGCCTGGAATACTCGACGGCCCACGGAAATTCCGGCCGCACCTGCACGCATCACCTCGCGCAGGGTGTCGAGGAACGCGTCCTCGGTCGAACCCTTTGGTCCGCCGGCCACGACCAAGGGCACGGGGCAGCTGTGGGCGATCTCACGCAGACCCTCCGGCGCTCCCGCGAAATTCGTCTGCACGACGGAAGCGCCCAGCTCGGCCGCGGCTCGCGCGGCGTGGGCCGCTGCGACGGGATCTTCGGAGGACTCACCGGGCTCTGCGGGCGCGTGGGCCATCAGAAAAACCGGCAGACCGAGGGATGTCGCCAGGTTGACGACGCGCCCCGCGTCCGCAATCATTCGGTCCTCGTGAGAATCGCCGAATGAGATCTGGACAGAGACCGCGTCGGCTCCGAGAGAGACCGCATGTTCGACCGTCGAGGCGAGGACTTTGGAGCCCGGCCTCGAACCGAGAAGGGTGCCGGCAGAGAGATGCACGATGAGACCCCAGGCAGGCGCGATATCGGCCGAGATGGAACGGACCATTCCTGGATTCACCAGGAGGCCGGAGAATGGGGCGGACCGCAGGCGCCGTACGCGGTCGCTCGGCCGTTCGATCCCAGGAACGGGTCCGGCGGCAACGCCATGGTCGAGAGCGAGAAGGAAGATCCGGCCCGCACCTCCTTCGAGGCGTCGTCCTCGTCTCTCAACGCGGAAAGGGGACATGTCTCTTCGCTCGCCTGCCCCTTTATGGAAGGTGTAGATAATATTTAGGCATTATTGTATTTTATATGGCTTCGATTATGGAGAATCCGTAGCCCGAGGGCCACCGGGCTAGCCATGGCCCGGGGAGCCCACCGGTGCCTCGGGCCGGAGATACCGATGCCCAAAGAACTCCTGGTGCACCGCTTGGACTGCTCTCTCGAGATCGTTGTTGTCGACGGTGAACGTGTATGCGACCATCGAAGCGCCCGCGGAGATAAGCTGCACGTTGATGCCGCGTTCCGCAACCGCGCGGAACACCCGCGCTGCAACGCCATGGGCGTATCCGAGGCCTTCGCCGACGAAGCTGATCAGCGACACGTGCGGCAGCACTTCAATCCGTTCAACCAGACCGAACGGGAGACGCGCAACCGCCTTCTTCGCACGGCTCAACGCATCCGCGTCGACGAGGAGCGCGATGCACGTCTGCGACGTCGCCGCGCTGTACACGTTCGTCCCCGCGGTCGTAAGGGCGGTCGCGACCTGTGAAAGGAGTCCCTCTTTCTGCCCGGCACCCGTCGCGAAGACCTTCAGGGTCGCGAGATCACGCACATATGAGATGCTCTTGACAACGCCGCTGCGGTCTACCGTGTCGGGACCGATTCGCGTGCCCGTCTCGTCCGGCCGGAAGATGTTTTTCAAGACAATCGACGCGCCGCAGGCCTGCGCGGGCTGCACCGACCGCGGATGGAGTGCCTTCGCGCCGAAGTACGAGAGCTCTGCAGCTTCGTCGTACGAAAGCGCGGAGAGGGGAAACGCTTCCGGGACCATCTTCGGGTCCGCGCTCATGAAACCGCCGACATCCTTCCAGATCTCAATCGTCGGCAGCTCGAGGGCGTGCGCAACGACGGCGGCACTGTAATCGGATCCGCCGCGGCCGAACGTCGCCGTCTTGCCTTCTCGGGAGAGACCGAAGAATCCCGTGATCACGCTCACACGGCCTGCCTGGGCCTCGCGCCGGAGGAACGGCGCAAGGCGAGCGCGTGTTTCGTCGAGCAACGCCGTCGCGTTCCCGTAGGTGTCGTCCGTGATGAGACCGATGGCGTCTGCCTCGTGCGGCGCGGCGTCAATTCCAACCTGACACAGATTCGCCGCGACGACCTGCGCGGCCAGCCGCTCGCCGAAGGAGAGGACAAAGTCCCGCGTGCGCGGGGTGATTTCCTCCGTATACGCGACCCCGTAAAGAAGGCGCTCCAGCTTCGTCACGAGGGCGTCGATCGCCCCACCGCTCCCAGCCGGTCCTTCACGGGACTTCGGCAAGAGGCCTAGATGCTTGCGACGGAGCTCTGCGACGTACGGGTCGATCTCCTTCTCCTCCCTCGGCTGCGCCAGAATCGTGACGAGGGAGTCCGTTACGCCCGAAATCGCCGACACCACGAGGAACTTCCGCGTCAGGTCCTCGTGGACGAGGTTCGCGATCCGCTCGTACATGTCCACGGTGCTGACGCAATTCCCACCGAACTTCGCGACCTTCCACGGCTCAGTCAAGGTACCCTCTCCTGTGTGCGAGCTCCGCGTTGAGCAAGCTCCCGCCCGCGCCGCCGCGAATCGTGTTGTGCGAGAGGACGAAGAGGCGAACGACGCGGCCCACGACACGAATCCGGCCGACGGTTGCGGCCATCCCGCGCGCCCGCGCGGGTTCGCCTGCCATGAGGTCGAGCAGCGGCTGCGGTCGATTCGCTTCCGCGCGGACGATCACCGGCTGCTTTGGGGCCGTCGGCAGCTGCTGAACGTGCGGTTCCGCGCGGAACGATGAGAGGAGACGCGCGATTTCGCGTGAGGGGACCTCGTCCTTGAGAGGAATCGAGACGGCCTCGAGATGCCCGTCGCGCACCGCGACCCGGGCGCAGTTCGCCCACACGTCGATTGGACTCGGCAAGATGCCGTTGGACATCGACCCGAGGATCTTCTTCGCCTCCCTCCGCATCTTTTCCTCCTCGCTCTCGATGAAGGGCACGACGTTCGCGGTGATGTCGAGAGACGGGACGCCGGGATATCCAGCCCCGGAGAGCGCCTGGTACGTGGCCACATACACGTCCGTGAGGTCGAGCGCGTCCGCGAGGGGCTTCAGCGGAAGGGCCAGGCCCGTGATCGAGCAGTTCGGGTTCGTCACGACGAAGCCGCCCTCCCGAAACGTTGGCTGACGTTCGACGAGCGGGAGGTGGTTCGGATTCACTTCCGGCAACAAGAGCGGAACGTCCGCGTCCATACGGTGAGCCGACGCGTTGGAGAAGACTCGCACGCCCGATTGGGCGGCGTTCGTTTCGACGTCCCCGGCGATTTCCGCAGGGAGGGCGCTGAACGCCGCGACGATGTCGTGCGCCCGGAGGACGCCCGCGTCGAGTGGCTGCAGTTCCATCGACCCGACGTGCGGGGCGAGCGGAACGTCTTCGAGCCGCCAGAAGTCGTTGAGGTATCCGCCGACCTTTCGCTCGGACGACGTGAGGGCGGCGATCTCGAACGTGGGGTGGTCCTGGAGCAAGCTTACGAATCGCTGGCCGATATTCCCGGTCGCCCCCAGGACTGCCACAGGAATCTTGCTCAACGCGGCACCCTTCCCGCGAAGTCCGTTCGCGTTTGGCGGATGAGCCGGAGAAAGTCCGCCCCTTCCGACGCGGTGGCATTCTGCCACTCGTCCAGCGTCTCCCGGATTCGGCGATGAATGAACGGCGTGTGGGGGTTCAACGCCTGGATGTCTCTCAACAGGGTCGGAGGATCCGCCAAGAGCCCCGCGGCGGCAATCGAGAGGCGAGAGAACGTTGTGCCGGCAGGACTCTTCAGGTCGGCGAGGTCGAACGGGCTTTCCGCGACGCACCGCGCGAACGTCAAGAGGCAGAGCTGACTCAGCCCCAAGAGGAACGCCATCGACTCGTCGTGGTGGTCCAAGGAGATGTCAACGAACGACGCCCCGCTCGCACGGAACAGCTCCCTTGCTTCGAGCACCGCCTTGCTGTTTCCGCAATCGCTGAACGTGATGTTGCCGCTCGAGGGCGGCCAGAGATTCGGTCCAAACAGCGGATGGACGCTCGCGATCCGCAAGCCGGACCGGCTCATTGCTCGAAGCTCACGCTCGACCGGCGCCTTCAGGCTGCAGACGTCGAAGAGGAGGGCTTTCGGTTTCATTACGGCGATCGAGCGCAAGACCTCCGCGGAGACTGACATCGGAACGGAGACCGCGATAACATCTGCCTCTTGCACGCCTTTCTGAAGGTCTTGTTCGAACGCGAATCCTTCGAGTGGGCCGGCGATGTCATTCACGACGACGTCGCACCCGCGAGAACGGAAGTATCGGCAGAGCCACTGGCCCATGCGTCCCGCACCGCCGACCACCAGGACACGCTGGTTGGCTGGCACCGGTGGGAAGACTTCCGCCTGCCGAAGCACACTCTCCTCAATCAGGAGGCGGGCGAGACCCGCACCGAGCGATGAGCTGATTCCTCGCTTGGCAACTTCCGCCGAGAGGCGCGTGTGCACCTGTTCCTCGGCCCTCTCATCCCGCAGAGGCAGACCGAGGCGCTTTTTCTCCAAGCCGACCTGGGCCGCGAGATCCAGGCGCTTCGCCACGAGGCCGGCAATCTCCCGATCGACATCGGCGATCTCGGCCCGCAGCCTTGCGATTTCCGTTTCGCTCAAACGAATCCCCCTGCGAACATGAGATCGAGAATCGCCATCGCGGCAGCGTTCTCCACGACGGGCACCGCCCGAGGGACGATGCAAGGATCGTGCCGTCCCGTGACGACGATCTCCGTCGGCGTCATCGTCGCGAGGTCGACGGATCGCTGCGGCTTCGCGATGGACGCGGTCGGCTTGACGGCGACGCGGAACGTGATGGGCATGCCGCTCGTGATGCCGCCGAGGATCCCGCCGGCGTGGTTCGTCTCCGTCACGACTCGGCCGGCCGCGACCGTGAACGGATCGTTGTGCTCGCTCCCGCGCATCGACGCCGCGCGGAAGCCAGCGCCGAAATCGACGCCCTTCACGGCGGGAATCGAGAAGAGGAGATAGGCGAGCGCCGACTCGACCGATTCGAAGAACGGCTCGCCGACGCCGGCCGGAACGCCCGTCACGACCGCCTCGATGATGCCGCCGACGCTGTCGCGGTCCTTCCGAGCCACCTCGATTTCCGCGATCATGCGGTCCGCCGCGTCGAGGTCGGCACACCGGACGGCGTTGCGTTCAACGTTGGTTTCGATCTGCTGCGGAGTGACGGGTCGAGCGGTGACCCGGCCGATCTGGGCCGCATGCGCGTAGAACCGAAGACCCATCGGCGCCAGCACCTGTCGGGCAATCGCCCCGGAGACGACCATGGGAGCCGTCATCCGGCCGGAGAGCTGACCGCCCCCACGGAGATCGCTCTTCCCTCCATACTTCATCGCGGCGGCGAAGTCTCCGTGCCCGGGACGCGGGACTCGCGCCACGTTGGCATAGGATTTCGATTGCACGTCCTCGTTGCGGATGAGGGCGACGATCGGCTCCCCCGTCGCAAGCCCGTCCGCGGTGCCCTCCGAGAATTCCACGCGATCCGCCTCCTTGCGCTGGCTGGTGACGAGGCTCTGTCCCGGTCGGCGGCGATCGAGCTGCGCCTGGACGAAGGCCTCGTCGATTCGTGTCCCGGAGCGCAATCCCTCGATCGTGCAGCCCACGAACGGACCGTGGCTCGTCCCGAAGATCGTCGTCCGGTATCGCGCGCCGAAGACGTTCATCCGACCACCGCGTGAAGGGCCCCAAGGGCTCGCATGTCGTCGAGGAACGACGGATACGAGACGCGGAAGCACCAGGGATCCGAGATGTCCACCGAGTCGTCCGCGGCGAGACCGGCAATCGCGGCGGCCATCAGGATGCGATGGTCTGCATGGGAGTCGACGAACGCGCCGCGGAGGCTAGCAGGTCCGTGGACGACGCAACCGTCCGCGGTGGGTTCCGCGCGGGCACCTAAGGCCCGCAGCATCGCGACCGTCGACGCGATCCGGTCGCTCTCCTTGACTCGAAGGTGCTCTCCGTTCACGAAGTGCGTCTCGCCCTTCGCCTGCGTCGCGAGGACCGCGAGGATTGGGAAGAGATCGGGCGTATCGTTGACGTCCACTATCTGTCCTGTGAGGTCGCCGCTTCGGACTCGCACGCGATCCGAGGCTACATCCACCCGCGCGCCGAACGACTCCAGGAGCTCAGCGATCCGGCGATCGCCTTGGGGCGAGCCCATGTCGAGGCCTTCGACGGTCACGTCTCCGCCCGTGATCGCAGCCGCGACGAGAGGGAAGGCTGCGGACGAGAAGTCCCCGGGTACATCGACATCCGTCGGGTGGTAGGCTTGGCCGCCGGGTATGCGGTACGCGTCCTGGTCGACGGCAATTTCCACATCGAATACGCGGGCCATTTGCCGAGTGACCTCGACATATGGCTCCGAGCGCCGCGGGGGAAGGACGCGGATTTCGGACGGATTCGCCGCGAGAGGGCACGCAATGAGAAGACTCGACAGAAATTGGGAGCTGATGGAGCCGGACAAGGAGACGCGGCCACCGCGGAGGACTCCCTCGACCTCGACTGGAGGACGACCGTCGCCGGAAAGGGACCGCGCGCGGGCACCGAGGCTCGTGAGGGCCTCGAGGAGCGTGCCCATAGGACGTCTCTGGAGACTCGCATCGCCCGAGAGCGTCGTCGAGCCGTCGAGAAGCGCCGCCACGCCCGCGAGAAGGCGCAACGTCGTCCCGGAGTTCCGCGCGTCGATCGGAGTACCGGGGGCGCGCAGGGAATCCGACGCGACCTGGAGGCCATCCGCGGTGTGTTCAATCTCAGCGCCGAACGCGGCCATACCTGCGATCGTCGCCGCGGTATCCTCCGCGAGGAGGGGCCGACGGATCCGGCAGGGGCCATGAGACAGAGCGGCCAAGATGACCGCGCGGTGGGTGTAGCTCTTCGACGGGGGCGCCGTGATCGACCCGGAGACCCGGGAGGCGAGGGCTCGGTACCTCAGGCGACCACCTCCCGAGACTCGACGGTGTTCAGGCTCACGACGCGAACCTCGGACGAGCCGTCGTCCATCGCTTGCCGAACGACGTCCAGCTGTGCGGGCTGGGTTAACGCGAGGATGGAGGGGCCCGTGCCGGTGATTCCCGCGGCCTTCGCGCCCGCGGCCCGCGCGCGAATCGCGGGCGTCTCGTCGACGCCGAGCAGAGGCGCGTACGCCGCGCTATTGACTTCCAATGCGCGGAAGTAATCCCCGCTCAGCGCAAGGCGGAAGGCCTTCTCGATCTCCGGGCGGATAGGCACAAAGTCGATCCCTTTGAGACTCGGCTTCGTGATCGTCCGTCCGGGCACTTGGACGACCGCGATGAGGCCCTCCGGGAAGCGATCGTGGACAAGGAGCTTCCGCGCCCCGTTGTCCGTCGCTACGATGCCGCCGAAGAAGGAGGCGCACGCATCGTCGAAGGCACCGGTAATTGTCACACCGGCATCGAGGGCCGCGTCCACTCCGATCCCGATGATCTGGAACGGTTCGAGCTGCGCGCCGAGGGCGCGAGCGCACGCGAGGACGACGGCGTTGGCGACGGCAGAGCTGCTCTTCAGCCCGCGAGAGACCGGAATCTCCGAGGTGACGGTGATCTCGATGCCGACCTTTTGGGCACTCTGTCGAAGGACTCGCCGGGCACACGATCGGACCAGCGCTGGGTCGAGTCCGTCGGGCACATGGACCTGGACGCCGAGGGCCTCGGGCTTCGTCTCTGCGGTCGTCGTGACCCTCAGGGCCAGACCGAAGGCCGCACCCCTGCCGATCGCAATCGCGTTTACGATCGTGCCCGCACCGAAGCAGGAGGCTTGGGCTCTCACCGTAACGCCTCCTTCGCCGCCCGCTGCATCGCGTCGAACGGGGCGGCGTGCCCGGTCCAGAGCTCGAACGCCTTCGCTCCCTGATGGAGGAGCATCTCGAGCCCGGAAGCTCCCGGGCGGTTCAGCCTCTTCGCGGTTCGGAGGAGCGGCGTGACGGGCGGATTGTACACGAGATCGTAGATGAAACCCGCCTTCCCGATCACCGCCTCAGGCACGGGGAGGCCATCGGGGAGGCCTTTCGTCCCGGCCGGCGTCGCGTTCACGAGGAGGTCCCACGGACCCTTTCGCGTTAGGACTCCGAGAGGGACGACCTCGATCCGATCGTCGAAGGATTTCGCAAGAGCCTCCGCTCGCGTCGCGGTGCGGTTCGTCAACTGAACGTGGGCGCCTTCCCGGAGCAGGACGTCGACGACCGCCTTGGCGGCCCCGCCGGCACCAACGACGAGGGCGTTCCGGTCGCCCAGCCGCAGTCCGAGAGACCGCAAGGAGATGCGGAATCCGTACACGTCCGTGTTGTGGCCCGCGGTCCAGCCGTCCCGAAGGACGACCGTATTCACCACGCCAAGTCGCTCTGCGTCGCCATCGAGTTCGTCCATGGACCGAGCGACCGCTTCCTTGTACGGGCTGGTCACGTTGAATCCGCGGATTCGAAGCCGATCAGCCGCGAGGAAGAACTGATCCAGAGATTCGGGCGGGATGTCGAAAGGCAGATAGGCGGCGGGCAACCCCAGAGCGGCTAGGGCTGCCTCGTGCATCGTCGAAGAAATCGAGTGCTCCACCGGATGGCCGATCAAACCGAGGATCATTGGCTCTCGGCCGCGGAGGCGTGTGGCGGTCCCCAGGGATAGTTGACCTGGAGCGGCGGATAGCCCCCAGGAAGCGTACTGGATTTCTTGGCCGAGTGAGTTCGCGAGGGCGCGGGTCACGATGCCGGCGGCGCCCATCGCAATCAGGACGAACCGATGGGGACGACCCGTCCGCGACCGGACCAGGTCGACGAGCTGGACCGCTTCTTCGAACTCGGTCACGGGGACTGCAACCTTTGCGATTTCGCCTACGGCGCTGCAAGAATCGAGGGCCTCCGAAACCCGATGCGCCTCTGCAGCCTGCGCGAAGTGGTGGGACACGATGACCGTCGTTCGATGACCCGATGCGAGGCGGCCCAGCGACCCAAGGTCTTCGCGGTCCGTTTCGAGTTCGAGGTCGACATACGCGAAGCGCGAATGGCAAATCTCCCGGAGAACGGTCGTGCGTTGGGGAGGATCCACGCCCGATGCGCCCCCCTGGCCCCGCGAGCGAAACGTCGCAATAGCCCGTCTGCCGACGCCGTTCGCCAGTTTCCGGATTGTCGACAATCCCAAATCTCGGACATAGTCCAGCCGTAGCTCGACGAGATCTGCGCCCTTCTCGAGGGCCATTCGGGACTGGCGTTCGGCCTCGGCCGCGTTGTCTGCCCGGATGACCGCTGCGACCTTCGTCATCTCATCGCTCCGCAATCGTCTCGTGAATCCGCATGCCGAAATGGCGGCCTCCTTCCTCGAGCCGCAGGAGCACTTCGTCACCGGCTTTCACCTGGCTCACAGGAAGCGAGCCTCCGTCCGGCGTCACAAACCGAATCGTCTCGGCGTTCTGGACGATCGTCGTATGGCGCCGGCCGTCCGCCTCCGCCTCGAGGAGCAGAAGCGGCCGGCGTTCGACCTTGACGCGGCCCACGACCACGGCACGGGCCCGGCCCTCGGAGTCCACCGCGAGGACCTCGTCCCCAGCCCGGAGTTCGCTCAGGTACTTCGTCTTGCCGCCCGGGAGATAGATGTATTCGTGGACCGCCCCCGCGTTTACCCGGAAAGGCCGGGCCGCCACGTAGCCCGTCTCGGCCGTCTCCGCGTGGACGAGGAACAGGCCCGCGGAGCTGTTCCCGACGAGCATCCCCTCCCCATCCCGCAGGAGGGAACACGTGTCGACGCACACGCGGTCGCCGAGCCCGATGGGTCGAATCGAGGTGACGGCCGCTCGCACGAGGGACACGTCCTCACGCACGGATTCGAGGAGTCCGCGGACCGCCCGAATCTCATTCGGCGAAGAGGGGACGAGGAGGATGCCGTGGACCCCGACCTCCATCGTCTCGAAGACCAGCTTCGCCTCTGCGGCGTCGTGGACCTCGACGAGGAGCCGCGTCTCGCTCCCCTGGAAATGAGCGATCAGGTTCTCGAGGGGGATGATTTTCCAGTCCTCCGTCCGAATCACGATGTGTTTCGTCGCGCTGCGCAACGAGCGGAGCGCGGTCTCGTCCTTCGGCGACCGAATCGTCGCGAGGCGGCCGATCTCGGCGTCGTCGAAGAAGAAGCTGTTACCCTTCAGGAAGATCGGAGAGAAGCGCCCGAGTCCCTGGAGCGACTCGTCCCGTTCCGTCAGGACGATTTCGTCGAAGCCGGCCTCGAGCGCAGCCGAGACGATGGACCGAACGTCCGCGTTGTCCTCGTGGGGAAAGGCCCCCACCCACACCAGGCGGTCCAAGGGGCCTCACCCGCGATAGACCTCGTCGAGCGAGACGCCGTCGAAGATCATTCGGGCGATTGCCCGCGTCATGCCGATCGGATCCTTCGACTGGAAGATGTTTCGGCCCATCGAGACACCGACCGCACCACCGGAGAGCGCTCCTTCGACCATCTCGAGGGCCGCGCGATCCGAGTCCAGTTTCGGCCCTCCCGCGACGACGACGGGGACGGGACATCCCCGGACGACCTCCTTAAATGTCTCCGGTGCCCCGGTGTAAAGCGTCTTCACGATATCGGCACCCAGCTCCGCGCCGACGCGGGCCACGTGCTTCACAACGTCGACATCGTACGGGTTCTTGATCTTCGACCCGCGGGGATACATCATCGCGAGGAGCGGGAAGCCGAATCGATCGCATGCCATGGCGGTCGTCCCGAGGTCTTCGATCATCCGGTCGTCGTCCTCGCCGCCGAGATTCACATGGACGCTAATCGCGTCGGCGCCATACGAAATCGCTTCATCCACCTGGGTGACGAGGATTTTTCGATCGGCATGCGTGCTGATTGAAGTCGATGCGCTGAGGTGCAGGACGAGGCACAATCCCTCGTCGAAGTAGTCCTTTGCGAATCGCACAACCCCTTTGTGAAGCACAACCGCGGTCGCCCCGCCTTTCGCGACATTCGCGACGGCCTTGCGGATATCCTCCAGCCCGGCGGCAGGTCCGGACGAGACGCCGTGGTCCATCGCGACGATCAGGGTCTTGCCCCCTCGCAAGATCCGTCGCAAGCGTATTTCCTTCCCGATTGAGGACATAGGCCACCCGTGCGAATCCGTAGCACGGACCGGATGCGGAGGACGTATTTCAAGCCTGCGCTCGGTGGCGTACGAAAATCGACTTCCGTCAAATGCCTGCGAGAACTTGCACGATCGTGCGGTCGTCCCCGGTGGCGGACGGCAGACTCGACCACGCGATCATCGCGTGCGGCGATCTCCGACGGACCTCCTGGAGAATTTCGGCCTCGTCCTTGTCCGGTTCGGGGACGGACATTAAGACAATCGCATGACTGATTTCCTCCGGCAGCGATGCGAACCACGGCGACGCGTACGCTTCTTCCACGGCGACGAAGCATCGATGCTTCTCCCGTCCCGAGCCCATCCCGAATCGCCATTCCCGCACACTCGCCAGCGTCCGGCGGATCGGCGCCACGTCAGAGCGGGCGAGAGCCGCACCCAACTCTCCGGCGGGCCGAGCCATGATCGCCCCTAGAGCAGCGAACGCTTTCGTCAGCGGCAGGTCCCGCGCAACCTGCAACAGTCGGTCGTTGCTGAACGTCACGACGCCGTCGGCGCGTTTCTGGAGGAGCCGGAGCTGGGACTCGGCAAGCTGCCGCCGGATCGGCCCCTCGATGGTGAACGGGACCGTGGCAAAGGCGACGCTGGCGTCGCCTAGGATTCGCGCGACCCGCCCGACCAGGCTCATCCCCCATCCGCCGAGTTCGCCGCCGAGGCCGCCGAGCATGACCACCATGTCCCGATCGAGAAGCGCGGCGGAGATCTCTTTCTCCTCGTCCGTCTCCATGTTCGGAACGGCCTTCTCGTCCATCGAGGCGTATGCCTGGAGGGAATCGGCGACCACGGGAATTCGAGTCGATAGCTCCGGCATGGACGGATGGATAGCGTCATTCACCGCGATACGGGTCGCGTTGGGCGACGCCGCGACGCGGCGTAATACGTTGCAGCCGGCTCCCCCGCAGCCCACGATGGCGACTCGGGCCCGTTCTTCCCCGACGCCGAGCCTCCACGTGTCCGGCACGCCCGCGCATCGGAAGTCCCCGGAGATAAAGGATTGTCATTCGTGGATGATATTTATGCCGAGATGGGAATAGAAATGCCGCGGAGAAAGCACGATAAGGCTGCACCCGATGCGGGACACCGTGGCGGCATCCGGAGTGCCACGCACGGCCGATGCGGTCGTCGTCGGTGGCGGCTGCATGGGGACGAGCATCGCGTGGCACCTCGCGCGGCGGGGCCTTGGGGTCGTCTTGTTGGAGAAGAGTCATGTCGCCGCCGGGGCCACGGGCCACAGCGGTGCCCTCGTCCGTCAACACTACGAGACCCGGCTCGGCATCCGACTCGCCCGGGAGAGCCTCACGCTCTTTCGGCGATTCGAGGAGGAGACCGGATTCTCCTGCGACTTCCGGACGACGGGCTTCCTGTCCGGCACTCGGGAACGGGACCTCCCGGCGTTCGAGGCGTTAATCGAGTTGCTGCGTTCGGAAGGCGTCCGCGCCGACCGGCTCACGCCGTCGGACGCGAAGACGATGGAGCCGCAACTGGAGGTGTCGGATTACGCGGCTCTCGTCCACGATCCGGACGCGGGATATGCGGACCCAATCGCCACCGCGCATGGATTTGCCGCCGCGGCGGTCGTGGAAGGAGCGAAGGTCTTCGACAATCACGAGGTCTCGTCCATCGAGACGCGTTCGGGGAAAGTCACGGGCGTCAAGATCCACGGAGCCGGACTCCTCTCCGCCGAGCGTGTCGTCCTCGCCGCGGGGAATTGGACGCGAAATCTTGCCGCGACGGTCGCCCCTCGATTGCCCGTGCGATACGTGCGCGGCGATGTCGCGATCCTGCGGCGACCCGTGGACTTTGGCGCGCCACCGAGAATCCACTTCGATTTCTACGGGAATACGTACTCGCGGCCGGAAGGGGAGAAGGACACCTTAGCGGGGTACATGAACACGGACCCGCGGAAGACGATGCCGAGATACGAGTTCGTGGAGTCGCTCCCCGCGGCCACGGTTCGCGACTTACGCACCCGGCTCGCGAAACGGTTTCCTCGGATGAAAGATGCGCAACCGAGAGGGGGATGGGTGGGGGCGTACGACGTGACGCCGGATTCGTATCCGATCCTGGACCGAGTCGGCCCCAATGGCCTCTTCGTCGCGGTCGGTTTCAGCGGTCATGGATTCAAGCTCTCCCCCGAGGTCGGTCGCCTCCTCGCCGACTATGTGGCGACGGAAAAGCGGCCCGAGCCGCTTGTGCCGCTCCGCGCGTCGCGGTTCGCTGAGAAGCAACTGGTCCGCGCCGACGCACCGTTCCCCGCCGGGAAGAGGCGGCGCATCCCCTAGGTCCGAGCTGCATCGTTCGATACGTTCGCCGACCGTCTCGTAGACATTATAAGTAGCAAGGGGGCCTTGCGCACGCCAGGATGCACGAGATCGTCTGTGTGGGCGATGTCCATGAGGGCCTGAGCTTCGACTTCCGGATTGATCCGGAAACGGGCATCTCGGAACGCGCGCTCGACCTTCACGGCAACTTCGCGAAGGCCGCTCGCTGGGCGATCGAGCATGGCGCGTCGCTGTTCTGCATCCTCGGCGACCTGTTCGACCGCGCCCACGTGGCCCCCGTGTTCCGGGAGATGGTCCGGAGGGATGTCATCGAGCCGCTGGGTGACGCGGGCATCGAAGTGTGGATCCTCGCGGGGAACCATGACCAGCCGAGACGGGCCGTGCGGTCCACTTCCCTGGATGACTACCGCGGGTACCAGCACGTGAGGGTGTTCCGTGATCCGAAGATGGAGATCCGCGAAATCGACGGCCGGAAGATCGGCTTCATCCTCATTCCCTACATGCATCCGGAGCAAGTCGTCGAACAGGTGCGGGAGACCCTAGCGAAGGATGTCCCACGCGAGCTGGCGTACGAGGCGGCCCGGCGCACTTGGCAGGAGTGGATCCGCAACCGGGCGGCGGACCTCAAGGACGCGGACCTCCGGATCCTCTTCGGGCATTTCGAGTTTCAGGGCGTGCGGTATGCGAGCACCGCGCCGCCCGAAGTCGTCCCGAACGACTTCACGTTCACGCCCGACATGATCCCGGACGCCGTCGACTTGGTCGTATTCGGACACATCCACATGCACCAGACCGTCGGCGGGAAGATCGTGTACGCCGGCGCGCCGGAACGGATCGACTGGGGGGAACGGCTCGATCCGAAGGGATTCCTGGCGATCCATCCGGAGGGTGGTTGGTCCTTCATCGAGCTCCCGGCGCGTCCGATGGACAAGGTCGAGGCCGTCGTCGGAATGGGCGACGACGTGACGGAGAAGATCCTCGCCGCGATCCCGACGGACGTCACGGGCCACCTCGTTCGGATCGAGGTCACCCTTCCGGACGAACTTCGGAATCGGCTCGACGAGAAACGTCTCGCGGATCGCCTCCGAGACGCGTTCCACTATGAGGTCAAGTTCGTCTCCGCCAGCCGGCCGCGCGTCGTGACGGAGGAATTCACCTTGGACCCGAGTCGCCTCCTGACCGACTACGTCGACAAGGTCCTCGCCGACCACCCGAAACGGGAGGCGATCAAGGTCGAGGCCCGTCGGGTGCTCAAGGAGGCCCTCTCCTGAGGGACGATGCGGAGGTCGAGGCCGCCGCGGTCTCGAGCCTGGAGCCGACGTCCGGTCCGGAGGGATTCGTCCTCGAGGAGATCGAGATGCGCGGATTCATGCGATACCTCGAGAAGACAGTCCCGCCGCTCCGGTTTCCGGAGAAATACACGGTCATCACGGGCCGCACCGGCGCTGGAAAATCGTCGATCCTGGACGCCATCACGTTCGCCCTGTACGGCAAGACGACCCGGACGGACATCCAGAGCGTGAAACTCGCGGACGTATGTCGTCCGAACGGATACGTCCGCGTGGCGTTCCGCCAGGGGGACGAACGGTGGGACATCACCCGCGGCTTCACGACCAAGAAGGAATCGTACCTCGAGGTCACGCGGGACGGGGAGGCGGTGCAGGGGACGATCCCGGACAAGGAGCGGACGATCCGCGACGTGGTCGGTCTCGACTACGATGGATTCCGGAACTCCACCTTCGTCCGTCAAGAGGAGATGAAGGAGCTCGGGGCCGCGAGCGGGGCGCAACGGCTCGCGGTGTTTCAGAAGCTCTTCCGTCTCGAGATCTTCGAACAGGCCTTAGAGCGGGCGAAAGAACGATTCACCTCCGTGAAGGGGGACATCCAGGCGAAGGACGCCGAGATCGCCGCGCGGGAGGAAGCGCTCGGTCGCCTCCCCGCACTGCAAGAACAACTCGGAGGTTTGGATCAAGAGCGCAAAGAGCGAGGAGCGCGCGTCGCGCGACTCCAGGCCGCCCTCGAAGCCGGCTCCCGGGAGATGAAGGATCTCGAGGCGAAGCACGAACGGTGGGTGCGGTCGTCGGCGGCCCTCGAGGACCGTACGGCGCGGCTGAAAGCCCTCGAGGCCCGCGAGGCAGAAGTCCGAGACCAGGGTCAGATCGCCGCCAAACTCGAACCGGAACGAGCCGCTCTCGAGAAAGAGATCGAAGACCTCGATCGCCTCCGGGAAGAACGGGACCGGTTGAAGGAAACGAAGGCGGACCACCAGCAGCGCGAGACCGCCGCACGGGCGGCGGGGCGGGAGTTCGAGCTCGCGAAGCACGAGCACGAGAAGCGACGTGATGAGACAAAGAACCGGATCGACGAGCTTCATCGCAAGATCGCCTCGCTCCGGACCGACATCGATCGGGAGACCGCCTTCAGCTCCCTCCGAGACGAAGGACGACTCGAAGAGCGCGTGACGCGAATCGCCCGCGAACTGGAATGGCTCGCGGACCGGGCCGACCTGGTCCGGGAGCTCAGCGAGGAACAGGCGCGCGCGGAGAAGGCCCTCTCCCGGGTCCACGAGAAGGTGGCCTCGATCGATCAGGACTCGTTCGTCCTCACCGAGTACAAGCGGCAGCTCGAACAGCTGAAAGATGACCTTCGACGGGAGGCGGACGACAGCCATCGGCTCCTCCAGCCTCTCGACGACGCGAAGATCGAGGCGTTGCGCCAACTCGACGCGGTTCCTTTCACGGAGACCGACGAGAAGCGACTGGAACTCGTGAGCGCGTCAGTCGTGGAAAAGGCCGGGAAGCGGAAGCGGCTCGATGAACTCACGGTCCTCTTGCGGCAAGTCGGCGATGCGAGCGCGCGGCTCGTGGACCTCGCGGGGCAACGGAACTCGCTCGAGGCCGAGCGGACGACCCTCGAAGCGGAACTTGCGGGACTTCGATCGTCGGAGGAGGCATTCGGTGCCGCGAAGGCGAGGATCGAGACCTTGCAGGGAGAACTCGATTCGGAGCGGAAGGCGTGGCACCTCCTCGAGGGGCAGGCCACGACGCTACGGGAACAGATCGCGGGTCTCGAAGCGGACGCGAAGAAACTGAGGGACTCGCAGCGGCAACGAGAGGCGCTCCGCGGGGAACTCGAGATCTACGACGTCCTCGTGAACCGCGTGTTCCACAAACGCGGCGTCGTGATGTACGCGGTCGACCAACTCCTGCCGGAACTGGAGATCGAGGCGTCGAAGAACCTGTCCGAGCTCACGGACAGCCGGTTCGGCCGCATCCGCCTCGAAACCTACGAAGAGGGCCGCGGCCATGGGATCCGTATCCTCGTCCAGGGCGTCGACGGCCAGTGGCATGACGTCGCGGAGTTCAGCGGCGGAGAGAAAACGCAGATCAACGCCGCCCTTCGCTTCGCGATCGCCCGAGAACTCGCCTCGATGCCGCAGATCGGCCGCACATTCGGTCGCATGAAGACGTTGTTCATTGACGAAGGCGACCTCGGTTCCCTCGACACGGAGATCTCGCGGGAACTCTTCGTCCAGAAACTCCTGCGGATGGGCGAGGTCTTCGAGAAGGTGATCCTGATCACGCACCTCGCAGAGATCGCAGAGCGCTTCCCCGGCCGAATCCGGGTGACGATGACGCCAAACCAGGAGTCTAAGGCGGAAGTCCTATCCTAGGTTTAAGCGGTCCATAGTCCCCGGACCCTTCCGTAAGTTCCGGAGGAAAGGTTCACCATTCCCGAGTGGAATACTTGATCGGGGTAGGCACCTCCTTTCGTCTCGGCCTTGATCTCACCCTACCCCTCCTTTGTTGCAACGCGAAGCGGGGCGTCCCGGTCGCCTTCATGCCAGCGGGTGGAGCCGCGAATGCGACCCGTCGCGCACCCGATCCGTACGTAGTGTTGCAGGGGTGTTCGGCATCCTTATATGCCGTCCCGTGCCCTCTTTGGCGCTTGAGGGTTGCCCTCTGGTCCGAAGGGATGACACGACAGGTGCTACGGGCCCGGAGCGTCCCCGCGTCAGCTACGTCGACGACATGCGACGGGAACTCGAGCTGCTCGTGAACCATCACCGGGACGTCCCGCTCCCGCCTGAGGAGGTCCCGGAGTTCCGTACGTTCCGATGCGCCGACAACGCGAAGGACATGATCGCGGTCGACGGCTCGTATTCGTTCCTCCTCAACCTCTCGAGCTGGTGGCTCGCACTGATCTCCGTCGGCCTCTTGCGGTATGCGTTCGACGGGACGGCCTTCCGACGGAAGGATTGGCGGCTCGTGCAGCGCATGGTGGGCGTCTCGACATTCGAGGATTTCGTCGCGACCCAAGACGAGCTTCACCGATCTTTGTTTGAGTTCACGAAGGAGCGAAGGGAGGAGCAGCCGCGGGATATGGTGAACGAATATCGCCGGCTGATCGAAGGCCAGACGGCGATCAACTTCGCGGACGACCTGGAGGGATGCATCGTCGCGGTGGACGGCACGTTGTCAGAGTTTCCGAAGCAGTTCTCCGTGATGGAGAGGCTCCTCCAAGTGTGCGAGAAACGCGGGCATCTCCTCGTCGGGATCTCGAAGGACAGCCAGCTTCACGCGTTCGGGCACGTCCTCACGGACGAGGAGCTGATGGCCCGCTGTCAGGACCGGCTGCCGCCGGACGCCCTCGCCTATGCTCGTGCCCCGAAGGCCGCAGAGGCGTTGAAGGAGGGGCTCCTGTATGGCGACATCTATTATGCGCGGTTGCATCCGCATGCGAGGAAATGGTTCCGGGTGGATCTCGGGACGTTCCGCGATCGCCCGGACGAGGCGTTCGGACAGCTCGCGGCGTATGGGAAGAGTCTCGTGTCCGTCGGGTATCCGTGGCCCCTCATCGAGGCGCACCGCATGGCCGTCACGGTTCGCCAGCTCAAGCCCGTGTACCAAGAGAGCGTGATGAAGATGGCGCTCCGGATGGGACTTGACGTGCGGACGATCCTCGACGGGCTCACCCAAGTCGAGGGCCGGAAACGAAGCGCGTTCCACGAGTACCTCGACAAGGTCGCGAGGGACCTGCGATGAAAATCGGGGAGATCGTCGCCGCGTCCGTGATCGACGGCCTCGTCGCGAAGCTCCAGCTCGGCAATCCAGAGGAACTGAAGATCGCCTTCCCCGTCATCGTCGAGGGCGCTCGATACGATTTCTACTGTCTCGTCGAGGACGTCCTGAACGAGGAGAGCGACATCGCGGACCAGCTCGCCGGATCGACGATCGCCGATGTGATCGTGCCGCGGCCGGAGACGCATGAGGGGTACGGCGGTCCAATCTTCTACAGCAAGGCGAAGCTCCGCATGATCCAGCTCGTGGACCGGGAGACGGGGAAGCTCGGAGAGCCCCAGACGATCCCGCCGTACTTCTCCTCCTGCCGGCACGCGACGCGAGAGGACGTCGAGCGAATCTACGAAGTGACGGACACGTCCGCGACGTTCGGCACGATCACGGGCGTCGAGCCGTTCCATGTGCAACTCGACATGAAGAAACTCGTCGAGAAGCCGTTCGCGATCTTCGGTCGGACCGGGACGGGCAAGTCGATCCTGAACAAGCTCGTGTGCGCGGGGATCCTCTCCAAGGACGTGGGGTCCGTCCTCATCTTCGACATGCACGGCGAATACGGCGTCTTCAGCGCGACGGACAAGACGGAGGGCCTGAAGTTCTTCTTCCCCGGGAAGGTCGAGATCTTCTCCCTGGATCCGAAGAACCGCGAGGCTAAGCCGTTCGTCCTCGACACGGGCGAAATCACGGCGGAAGACCTCATCGTCGCCTTGCAGGACCTGACCGCGCCGATGGTCGACACGCTGTACGAGATCGCGAAGAGCCGCGGCGGGCGGGACCTCATCGCCGCGGTGAAGGATGCGACGATGGAGATGCTCGGATCGGAGCGGGCCCACGAGATGACCCTCCAAGGTCTGAAACGGCGGATCGGCCGACTCGATCGGCTTCCATTCCTGAAGGCGATGACGCAGGCCAAGGATGCGTTCGCCCATATCCTCGCGGCGATCCGCGCGGGGAAGAGCGTCGTCCTCGACTTCGGAGACTACGGCACGGACCAGATGGTCTACCTGTTCGTCGCGAACATCCTCTCCCGCCGTCTGTTCGAACTGTACACGGAGCGGAACGAGGAGTATCCGCGGCTCGTCCTGTTCCTTGAAGAGGCCCACAAGTTCCTGAGTCCCGAGATCGCGCCGTACGCGCACACGTTCAGCCGCCTCGCCCGCGAGACACGGAAGTTCAATCTCATCCTGGCCCTCGTGGACCAGCGACCGTCCCGCATCTCAGATGAGGTCCGGAGCCAGCTGGCGAACCGCCTCGTGATGTCCCTCAAAGAGCCCTCGGACGTCGAGGCGGCCCTCGCCGGCGTCCCGGACAAGAAGATGTGGGAGAACATCATCGCGAAGCTCCCCTTGCGGACCGTCGCGGTGATCGGCGACGCGATCCGCATCCCGACGGTGATCGACGTCCTCAGCTACGACGACCTGAACGTACGAGAACACATCCTCGGCGCTGGCACTATCGACGAAGGCAATGTCCGGGAAATCGCCAAGCGTGCGGACGATGTGTTCGGTCGCGGATAGTGCACGGCCTGTGACGAGTCCGGAGAACGCCCGCGCTGTCTTTTTATAGTGCGAGCCGAATCGACGCGCGATGGCTGCGCTCCCCGGGATCATCACCTCACCAGAGATCCGGGATCTCCTCGCGGCGATCCTGATCCTCACGGGTCTCGCGCTCGCCTTCTGGGGCCACGGTCTCTGGGCCACCGTGATGTCCTTGATCGGAGCCCTCCTCGGCAGTGTCGTCGGCTATCTGTTCGGCGCCGCGCTCGGAGGCGACCTGACCGGACTCATCCTGGCGATCGTCGGCGCGGTCATCGGGAGTATCCTCTTCACGAAACTCGTGAAGGTGGCCCTCGCGTTCCTCGTCGGCCTCCTTGCTGGGGCGGCGATCTACGGACTCCTCGGCGGCCGAGCCCAGTTCACGGCCGGCCAGCTCGATACGCCTCTGATCGCGGCGATCCTCGTGCTCATCGTCGTGTTTGGCATCTCGTACTACTACATCGACGACATCATCGGGATCATCACCGCGGCGATCGGCGGACTCCTGCTCGCCCTGGGCCTGTATCTCTTGCAGGTCGTCTCCACGTTGACCGCCGCCTTGGTTGGCCTTGGCGTGTTCGCCCTCGGAGCGTTCATGCAGACGGCCGCCATTCGCAGGAAGCGCCAGGCCCATGCGGCTACGGCCATCGCGGCTGCGCCGCCGCCCCCGCCGTCGAGTTAGCCCTCTGGTCACGCCGGTTTACGTCATCCGTTCAACCTTAAACAAGGTTAACTCGCGAAGTTCATAGTTGGGTGCCCGCCTGGTCCCCGTCGGATGAAGTTCCGCCTGGATCGTAAGACGCCGTTCCCGCGAGACGCGGTCTTCGCGTGGTGGACGGACTTTCGGGAGGACGACCACCGGCACCCCGGCTCTCCCGCGGACAGCACCCGCACCATCCTGGGGCGGACCGGGAACGAGGTCTTGTTGCGGGATCGTGCGACACGTCCGATGCGAGTCACGATTGAAGAGCGTGTGTTCCTCAACCCTCCTCTCGGCTACGCGGTCGATGCGCGCTATCCCGCCGCGGACGTCCGGTACACGTACCGATTCGACGCGGAGGGCGACGGCACCCGGGTCACGCTCGACGTGGACGTGCGACCGAGGCACATCGGTTGGATCGTAATCCCGCTCGCAACCCCGTGGTGGCGGCGCTACACGGAGCGCGACCTGGACTTCCATCTCGAAACGATGACACGCGAATTGGGAGGCCGAGCATGACGGTGGCTCCTAGGTCCCCGGGGCTCGCCCTTGCACGACTTCTTGGATCCACTGGACGAGCTTCCGGTACGCCTCGTGTCCCTTCGGAGTCAAAGCGACACGTTCGTGTCCGTCCGATGCATTTTCCAACGACACGAGCCCGCGCCCCGCCATCCAGTCCAAGTAACGGCTGAACACGTCGTAGTTCACGTTGGCGGCGACTTGGAGGCGCGTCTTCACCATGGGCGAATCTTCGCGCCAGAGGGATTCCAGGAGACGCGCGACGACGTACAGGTCGGGCCGGTCACCGTGCGACGCGCCGGCCACACGTCACATCTCCTCGAGGAATCGGTCCATTCGCGCGCGCAAGGCTCGGACATGCGCGTCCCAGGCCGACTTGGATTCGGCGAGGCGCGCGTCCTCCCGCCGTCGCCATCGATACCAGATCCACGCGGTGATCCCCGCAAGGAGAGCGGCGATGCTTGCCCAGATCGGGACGAGGGAAAGCGTTCCGAACAGGGCGGCATAGATGGCGTTGACAATCATCGAAGCGCAAAAGCTCGTGAGGACGAGCACGACGAACGCGGTCCCCGGATCGGCGCTGAGACCGGCCTTGCGCTGGGCATCGAGCCAGTCCGGGACTTGAGTCGACGCGTCGAGAAGCAGTTCGAAACTGCTCGCCGACCCCGGCTCGGCAGCGGTCCGGGCCATCTCTCGGCCCATCGCGTCGCCCAAGCGATCCTTCCATCCGCGGTATCGCGAGATTCGCGGGCCATATCGACGTCGCATAGCCGCGAGCAGCGCGCCTCCCGTGAGGAAGGCCGCGCTCGTCGCGCCAATGATCGGGGTCTCCCAGCGCCCGGTGACAAGATTGAGCCCGTTCAACGCGAGGAAGAGGCCGATGAGGAGGACCGTCCAGAGCACGAACGCGCCGAGCACCACGAGGACTTCGGCGTCTGTGTAGGCTTTTCGCTGGGCCTCGTACGCCTGCTCCGCCATGTGTAAGCCGGATGACAGACTCCCGACGAGCAAGCCGCGCACCTCGTCGTTGGCCGACGGGGTCGAAGCCGCTCCGGAGGCCGTCATCGCCGACAATCCTCGGACGCGCGCGAACCGCCGCGCCCGCCAGGCGAGAGCGACCGCCAGGGCAATCGCGGGCGTGCTCCCGATCACAGAGACGACGAGGAAGGCGAGCAACGCCCACCCCGCGAGCGTCGGACGGACTTGATAGGAGAGCACCGCGCCTGCCTCCGTGATCCGCGATCGGAAACGAACCGTGGACAGCGCGTTCACTTGGGCCAAGACCGCGTCGGGCACCGCCGTCGTCGACACGCCTGCGGTCCGAAGGGTCGAGGACAACGCCTCCCGGATGTCCCCCGGGGACCGCGGGCTCGTACCGATATCCACTTCCCGGAGGAAGACCGCCGGGAGGACGGCGAGCGCCGCAACGACAGGCACCCAAAGGAACCACCACGTGGGGAGGTTCACGATCAGCGGGATGGCCGCGAACACCAGGACGGTGAGGAGGATCGCCATCCCGTTCTGGTATCGCTCCCCGCGCATGATGGCCTCCTCTCGAAGTATCATCGGGGCAGTTAGAAAGGACTTACTCCGCGGCGATACGTGCATCTCGGTTAACAATCGGCACTTTCACCGACCTCCCCTCCGCCCCGGACTTTATATCGCCATCTCCATCGAATCCCGGGGAGGATTCCATCGCCCTCGCCGCGGAAGCCATCGTCGTCCCGGAGGTCCGCGTCGAGACGCGTCTGGCCCTCACGACCCTGGTGCCCACCCTCGATCGGATCCTCGGGCCGTTCGAGGCGGGCAAGGTCACGCTGATCGACAGCGGCTCCGACTTCGTGTTCCACCTGACGACCCTGCTGTCCGTGCGCGCGGTCATGGAAGGCCACGAGGTCGTCTTCCTGGACGGCGGGAATTCGGTGGACCCGCACGGCATGGTCGCCCTCGGGAAGCGGGCCGCGCTGACGCGGGAGGAGATCCTGCCGCGGGTCCATGTGGCCCGGGCATTCACGTGCCACCAGATGACCACGTTAATATTGGATATGCTGGATAAAAAGATCGAGGAGACCCGCGCCGGCCTCGTCGTGCTGGCGTGCCTGCCGGAGATGTTCCTCGACGAGGACGTCGAGGTGGGCGAGGCGCACCAGCTGTTCCAGCGGTCGATGCGGGCGATCCGCCAGACGGTCGGGGACCGGGAGGTCGTCGGCTTGGTGACGAACGCGGGCTTGGCGAAGCTCCATCGCCGGAAGTCGATCCGGCGCCAGTTGTACGAGGGCGCGGACCGCGTGATCCGCATCGCCCACGGGAAAGGCGGCGTCCTCATCCACCGGCTCGACACCGGGACGTCGGAATGGTATGCCGCCGTGCCCCCGGACCAGACGACGATGGACGACTTCGCGTCCGCGGCCCCGCGCATCCCGGCGTTCGGGGTGGCGGATGCATCCCGCGAAATCCGGCTGACGGAGCACTTGCGTCTCGGCTGGTAGGTTTCAGAGGAGGACGGCAACCGCGGACCACACGAGCCAGGCGGCGAAGGCGGCGAGGCACACGATTGAGAAGAGGAGGACCGCTTGGTACGTGCGCGCGATGCGGAGTTGGGCCTCGCGCAGGGCGAGCGGGAAAAGCGAGATCCACAGGAGGAGGCCCGAGAAGAATCCGACCAAGACTGCCGGACCGAGCTGGTCGATCAGGACCAGGCCGGCGGTGAGCCACCAGAGGATCGGATAGGGGCTCGTGATGTTCACGCTCAAGCCGGTCGCGTAGGATTTCGCGTGCTCCTCCGGCTTGGATTCCATGATCTCGGCCGCGCGTCGCAATGCACGCACCGTGTTCCAAGCGAAGTACGCCATGACGCCGGCACCGAGGAGGGCGATGACGGGGACCCATCCTTGGATGTTCGTGACCGCCGAATGTGCGACGATGGACACCGCGAGGAAAATCGTGTCCGCGGTCGTCGCCCCCATCCCGACGAGAAATCCGGCTCGCCACGATCGCGTGACGGTCTGGGACGCGATGATCGCGTTCACGGGACCGGGTGGCGCCGCAAGCGAAAGGCCGATCCCGGTGCCGGCGAGGACCGCCCAGAGGATGTCCAAGACCACGTCGGGGCCATCGCGAGCCTCCGCATGAAGGGCGCGCGGCAAGTCTTATACCGGCCGGCCTCTTCGCGCGGACGTGCGCATCGGCGGTTCGACGTACAGCCGTGAGCCGTTCCCGAAGCAGGTCGAGGAATTGCGGGAATCCGGATTCGACTACGCGGAGCTCGACCTGACGTGGCTCACGTGGGAGCCGACAAAGTTGGCGGCGGAAGCGGAGGCCCTCGCGAAGCGCCTCCCCCTGCTCACAGCCCATCTCCCGCCGTCGCACTTCCATCAGGCGGACCTCGCCCGGTTCGTCGGATTCATCGACGCCCTCGAGCCGGTCGGGATCCATATCTTCAACGCCCACTTCATGGAGGCGCGGTCCGCGCCGCGGATCTCGCCGGAGACGAAAGCGTCGTGGTTCACCGACCTCGTCCGAGCCGCGTCGGACCGAGGCGCCGTCGTGACGGTGGAGAACGTCGACGAGTCGCCGGAGGTCATGCGGACGGTGCTCGACGCCGTGCCGGACCTGCGGTACTGCCTGGACGTCGGACACGCCCATCTCGACAATAGGACTGACGGCGCGCGGACCTATCTCGCGGCACTCGCCGACCGCCTCGGGCTCGTGCACATGCACGACAACCATGGAGGGCACGGCGAGACCGGCGACGAACATTTGCCATTCGGGAAAGGCACGATCGACCTCGAGCGAGATGCGAAGGCGCTGAAGGCCCGCGAATACGACGGCCCCGTCACCCTCGAGATCTTCAAGGGAATCCCGGACGACCGGCGCGCGTGCCTCCGCAAGATGCGACGGTGGACGAAAGAATAGGTCCGCGGACCTACCCAACGGGGCGAGTAGTTTCGGCCATCCCTCCGGCCAGCGGGTACTTGGCGGTCGGAGAGCTCGTCACGTCGGGACCTTGGGCCGCACCATCCCGACATACCGCCTGCACCTCGAGTCGATTCTGAACGACTGGATGGACTATCGACGGGCGCTGCGGGAGAAGGACCGCGAGGTGTTCGATCGCCTCTTGAACAAGTCGAGGCAGCACTCGAGCGCCGCGAGTTACTGCGCCCACATCGACCCGAGCATCTTGGCGCTCCTCTCGATCCTCCTAGAAATGGAGCGGGACATCGAGGCGCTGAAACGGGAACGTTCTTCGGCCGTGTGCGATTCCGGGCCCCGTGCGGATTCGTGACGCGACCGTCGCCGACCGCGCCGCCATCGTGAGGATCGCCCGGGCCTCGTTCGACCGCGTATACGCGTACTTCGCGGTCCGCGGGATGCGCCACGCTTGGCCCTTTCTCGTGGCCGAGGACGGACCTTCGATCCAGGGCTTCCTCGAGGGGATTCTCTTCCACGGGACGCCGCCTATCGGGTACGTGTACTTCGTCGCGGTGGATCCGCCGGCGCGCGGGATGGGCTCGGGACGGGCGCTCGTCCAGGAATCGCTCCGACTCTTTCGGTCTCGCGGAACCGACCGGGTGTTTGCGGCCGTGCCGAGGGACAACGATCCCTCGATGCACCTGTTCGAATCCCTCGGGTTCGAGCGGGTCGCCCGTCGGGTCCTGTGGCGGTGGTATCGCTGGCGCGGGCTCTCCGTACAGATGCGGATGCTCTTGGCTCCCCACGAGGTCCTCCTCACGCGCACTTTCACCGACCTCCCTCCCGCGTCGCCTCAAGAGGTCCCCCGGGCCTCGTGATGGCGGGGGAGCTCGCTCACGCACGGCTGGATCATCGACGCCTACGGGGACTACGACCGCGACTCGATGGTCCTCTGGTTGTGGAACGAGCGGGGCGCGCATCGGATCGAGGACCCGCGGGTCGTGCCGACGTTCTTCCTGCACGCACCCCCGTCCGAGCTCCCTGCGATCCGTCGTCGAATCGAAATCCTCGACGACGTGCGGGAGGTGCGAGACGTCTCGAGACGCATCGCCCTCGAGGATGACGAGCGGAAACCCGTCCTGGAGATCGTGCCGCGGCATTACCGCGACATCCGGGGTCTCGCGCACATCCTCGACTCGAACGGCGGGTACGTCGATCATCGGCTGTTCAACGTGGACCTGCGCTTCAGCCAACGATACGCGATCGAGCACGACATCTTCCCGATGGGGCTCATGCACTATGCAAACGGCGTGTGGCGGGCAGAAGAGGAGCACTTCGCCCTCGACTATCCCTTGCCGGCGTTGCGGAAATCCCTCCTCGACCTCCACGTCGACAATCCGGCGGGCATCCCGCGGATGCAGGACAAGCTCCTCGGGGCCCGCGTCGACGACGTCGAGATCGACGGAGACGAGGAAGCGATCCTGAAGGAAATCGACGCGGTCGTGCGGTCGAAAGACCCGGACGTCCTGATGACGGACGGCGGCGACGCGTTCCTGATGCCGTACCTCGCCGCGAAGGCCTCCGACTTCGGCGTGAGTCTGCAACTGGGCCGGGACCCCGACCGGTTCGCGGGGGTGAAAGCGAAATC
>DATMDM010000137.1:0-12097 GCA_035557795.1 Thermoplasmata archaeon
CGGAGGCGACGGCGAAGAGTTCTAAGAGCCCCCTTCGCGGGGGCTCCCGAGGTCCCCAAATGGACGACGATTCGTCCCCTGAATCCGCATCCGGTTCCCCGAAGGACGTCGACCGCCTACTCCGGCGGCTCGACGCTCACCCAACGCTTCCCGCGATGGCGGCCTCGAAGGTCCCGATCCTCGGGCCACCCACGCCCGTCGCGGACGAGACACGAGGAGACCGGGAAGCACTCGCGGACCTCGTCGTCACGCCCGCTCGCATCTATGTCACCGTCGAACTACCGGGCGCATCGCGCGACACAATGGAAGTTACGAGCACCGATTATCGACTCACCGTCCATGCGATCGGTGCGGACGGTCGCGTTTTCCATCGCGAGATCGAGCTGCCCCATTCCGTCGTGCCAGAAGCGGTCACGGCGACGTACCGCAATGGAGTCTTGGACGTAACCTTGCCCCGGCTTCAAGGACATCGCGTCCGAGTTCGGAGGCAGGACTGAGATGAGCGAGGAAACGCCGGCAATGCAAAATGAGGACGAGTCGCCCGAACCAGCGGCAACGCCGGACGAGATCGGCGATCTTCGCCGCCACAACGAGGAGCTCGCGACCAAACTGAAGTATCTCCAAGCGGAATTCGAGAATTACCGCAAACGCGTCGAGCGCGATGCGGAGACGGTCGTGCGCTTCGCGCACGAGGCCCTATTCGCCCGACTCCTTCCCGTGCTCGATGAGCTGGACGCCGCGGTGGCGGGCATCGACGGGAAGACCGGGGAGGGCGTCCGCATGGTCCGGGACAATTTCGTCAAGGCATTGCGGGAAGCGGGCCTCGGCGAAGTTCCGGCCGAAGGGTTGCCCTTCGACCCGTACGTCATGGATTGCATTCAGCAAGTCGCCGACGACACGTCGAAGGACGGCGTCGTGAAAGAGGTCGTGCGAAAAGGCTACCGATATCGCGACCGGATCGTGCGACCCCCTCAGGTTATTGTCGTTAACAACAGAGGTGAAACCAATGGCTAAGATAATCGGAATCGACCTCGGGACAACAAACTCCGAGGCCGCGTACATGGAAGGGGGAACGCCACGAATCATCCCGAGCGCCGAAGGCAGCGCATACGGCGGGAAGATGTTCCCGTCCGTCGTGGCCTTCACGAAAGACGGAATCCTCGTCGGTGAACCGGCGAAGCGCCAGGCCGTCCTGAACCCCGATCGGACCGTGATGCAAATCAAGCGGAAGATGGGGACGGACTACAAGGTCCGGATCGACGGGAAGGACTACACCCCGCAGGAGATCTCCGCGATGATCCTTCGGAAGATCAAGACGGACGCGGAGGCGTTCCTCGGCCAGCCCGTCAACCAGGCCGTGATCACGGTGCCGGCCTACTTCAACGACAATCAACGACAGGCCACGAAAGATGCCGGCAAGATTGCGGGCCTCGAGGTCATGCGGCTCGTGAACGAGCCGACGGCGGCGGCCTTGGCCTACGGCCTCGACAAGAAGGGAGAAGGCAAGATCGCCGTGCTCGACTTGGGTGGCGGGACGTTCGACGTGACCCTGATGGAAATGGGTGAGGGCGTCTTCGAGGTCATCGCGACGTCCGGGGACACCCAGCTCGGCGGCATGGACATGGACAACGCGATCATCCAGTGGCTTGCGGCCGAGTTCCGAGCCGAACACGGCGTGGACATCTCGGGCGACAAGCAGGCGATGCAGCGGCTGCGCGACGCGGGCGAAAAGGCGAAGATCGAATTGACGAGCGCGACCGAGACGACGATTAACTTGCCGTTCATCGCCCAGAAGTCCGGACAGCCGGTGCACCTGGAGAAGAAGGTCACTCGGGCGAAGCTTGAGCAACTGATCGAGCCCGTGCTGAATCGTCTTGACACTCCCATTCGTCAGGCGTTCAAGGACGCCGGATGGCAGTACCGGGACGTCAATCACGTCATCTTGGTCGGAGGGCCGACGCGGATGCCGGCCGTCCAGTCTCGGTTCGAGAAAATCCTCAGTCGTCCGGCGGAGCGAACGGTCGACCCGATGCAGTGCGTCGCGCTCGGAGCGGCGATCCAAGCCGCGGTCCTCAGCGGCGAGGTGAAGGACATCCTCTTGCTCGATGTGACCCCCCTCAGCCTGGGCGTCGAGACGAAAGGCGGCGTCTTCACGAAGCTGATCGAGCGGAACACGACGATTCCCACGCGGAAGAGCGAGATCTTCACGACCGCGGCCGACGGCCAGACGAGCGTCGAGGTCCACGTCCTCCAAGGCGAACGCGCGATGGCGGCGGACAACGTGAGCCTGGGTCGGTTCTACCTCACGGGGATCCCGCCCGCGCCCGCGGGCGTCCCGAAGATCGAGGTGACGTTCGACATCGACGCGAACGGGATCTTGAACGTCTCCGCGAAAGATATGGCGACCGGGAAGACGGAGAAGCTCACCATTGTCGCCCCCCAGCGGATGGACAAAGGGAAGATTGACTCGGCAGTCCGGGACGCGGAGAGCCATGCCGAGGAGGACCGCCGTCGCCGCGAGTTCGTCGAGATGCGGAACCACGCGGACCAGCTCGTCTACGCGACGGAGAAGCTCCTCAAAGAGCACGGCTCCGCGGTCTCCGAGGCGACCCGCAAGGCCGTCGAGGAGAAGCTCGAGGCCCTCCGGAAAGTCCTGACGACGGACGACATCTCGGTGCTCCGCGCCGCGATCGAGGCGCTGAACCAGGAAGCCCAGAAGATCGGCGTCGAGATGTACGGGAAAGGCGGACCGGCGGAAGCCCCTCCGCCGGGAGCCGGCGACTCCGGCGGCTCGTCAGACCCGGGCGTCGTGGACGCGGACTTCGAGGACGTGGACAAGAAGTGACCGGGGGCCACCCCGCGGGAAGAGCGCTGCATGGCCGACGATGACTACTACGAGAGGCTCGGCGTCCCTCGCGGGGCGTCCAAGGACGAGATCAAGCGAGCCTACCGTCGGCTCGCGAAGAAACACCATCCGGACCTGAACAAGGACGACCCGAAGGCCGCGGAAGAGAAGTTCAAGCAGATTTCCGAGGCCTACGAGGTCCTCGCGGACGACGAAAAGCGACGCATCTACGACCAGTTCGGCGCGGACGGCCTCAAGCAACAGGTCTGGGGCGGCGAAGGCTTCGACTGGTCGCGGTTCACCCACGCCGGAGACGTCGAGGACATCTTCGGCCGGGATCTGTTCGAGTCGTTCTTCGGGCGCAGCGGCGGACTCGGCGGGTCCCTGTTCGAGCAGTTCTTCGGCGGCAACGTGGGCACCGTGGGTCGGCGGAGCGGGCCAGCGCCCGGCCACGATGCGCGCGTCGAGGTCGAACTGGGCCTCGAGGAGGTGGCTCGGGGGGGACGGAAGGAGGTCACGGTCCACTATCCGATGGCGTGCCCGGCGTGCCGCGGGACCGGAGCGGAGGGGGAACGCCTCGTCACCTGCCCGACGTGCAACGGCCGAGGCCAGGTGAGCGCCTCCCAACGGCGAGGCTACGGTCAGTTCATTACGATCACGACGTGTCCGAAGTGCAACGGCCGCGGCCAATGGCCGGAACGACCGTGTCCCCGGTGTTCCGGCGAGGGCCGGATCGCGGAACAGCGCACGATTGCGGTCGAAATCCCGCCCGGCGTCCCGGACGGCGTCCAGCTTCGGGTCTCCGGCCGCGGCCTGGCGGGGGATGCGGGAGCCCCGCCCGGCGACCTCTACGTGGCGGTCCACGTGCGCCCCGACGAACGCTTCATCCGCGAAGGGGACGACATCGTCTACGAGCTGCCGATCTCCTTTGCCCAGGCGGCGTTGGGGGCGGAGGTGGACGTGCCGACCCTCGACGGGACGAGCCGACTGCGGATCCCGGGCGGAATCCAGACCGGGACGATCCTCCGGCTCCGTGGAAAGGGACTCCCGCGGTTCCAACGGTCCGGGCGGGGAGACCAGCTGGTCCGAGTAAGCGTACAGACGCCGACGCGGTTGTCGGCGGATGAGCGTCGCCTGTTCGAGCAACTCCGGGGGCTACGCGATGACTCCGGCCACCGGGGGGCGTTCGATCGGTTTCGGAGACCCTAAGGCGAAGGGATTCCCGCCAGGTAGGACACGAGCTTGATCATTCCGTAGAAGGCCACGAGCGCCCCTACGACGGTCACGATTGCCAGCGCATCCCGAAGAAGCAAGCCCTTCGCGTCGAGTTCCGTTCCGACCTGAGTCGGAGCAACCTGATCCTGTAGGATATGTATCTCCTCTACGACGATTATGCCGGAGGTCGGTATGAATCGCTTCCGCCCCGGAAATCAGAGATGTGAATCATTCCTGGTAACGTCTGAATCGGGGAAGGATTATGACCCCGCCCCCGGTTTCGTCGTCGGCCGATGCGAAAGGTTCTGGGCATCCTCACCGAAGACTTCCGACTCTATCACGATCTCGTCGCCGCTTTGAAGGCGCGCGATCTTCCGTTCACGAGTCTGTCGTTCGCCCGTCGAATCCCGGACGCCGTCGGGGCCGTCTTGACGTCTCCGGCCGAGGCGAACCGGGTCCGGCTTCGGCAGGTCGTGCCGGTCGATGACATCGATTCGTCGATCGCAAAGGCCCTCCAGCTGCTGCGGGGCAAGTCGGAATGGGAGAAACTCCGAATCGGGGTCGACCCCGGTCGAGAACCCGGCGTCGCGATCATCGGGGACGGCGAGGTGATCGACACGCGGATCGCGGCGAGCCCGGAGGCCGTCGCCTTCCACGTCCGCCAGGCGGTTCGCACGTTCCCCGCGAAAGATGTTCGCGTCCGGGTCGGTCTCGGCGATCCGACGAACCGGGACCGGATCCTGAAGGCGCTCGCAAGAGACCAGCTCCTTGTGGAGGTCGTCGACGAGGCGGGGACGACGCACCGCACCGCTCAGCCCGACGTGGACGCGGCGATCGACATCGCAAAGTCCTCCGGACGGCGTGTGGAACCCCCGCTCGAGATTCGGCCCACGCCGGGAGAGGTGCGCGAGATTCAACGGCGGTCCCGCCTCGATAGTGGGGGCGTCGTGACGATCTCATCCGAGCTCGCCGGCGCCGTGGCCCGAGGCGATCTCAGCCTCGAGGAAGCGATCGCCCGTGCGCGACGGAAGGAACGCCAATCACAGGGCTAGGCTGTAGCGCGCCTCGAGCTCCTTGCGGCGTTTGAAGTACATCTCCTCCGCGATCTCGCCGGCCGCGAGTTTCGCTTCCAACGCCTCGAGTTCGCGGGCGAAATCGGACTTGAACGACGACGTGTACTCTTTCACGACGCGCTCGAGGAGGTCCAAAAGGTCCTTCCCGCGTTGCGTCACCTGATACACAATGCGGGGCCGTCCATTCGGCGGGAAAATCGCGGCACGGTCCACGAGACCCCACGCGAACAACTCGACGAGTTGCTTGTCCACGGAGGTCCGTCGGATCTTCAATTTCTTCGCAAGGTCTTCCGGATGGTCGAACCCTTTCTGGAGGAGCCGAAGGATTTGGCGGCGCGTTTCCGACCCCGCAATACGGATGAGCTCCAGCGGTTCCGGCATCCCGGCCGGCGAGTCGTTTCGGCCTACTTCAACGTTCTTCCCCTCCGCATCGGACGTCGTCTCCCCGGAGGGAGATGATGTCGAGACACCGGAGGAAGGTATCATTTTTATCCGCGAGGCTCGCGTAAATAAGCCGGGTCCCATCGACTCGGTATGTTCGGACACAAGAACGCCCGGTCCCTGGAGACGGAACTGCGTTCCCAAGTACGGGAGGACGCCGTGAATTCGCCGCCGACGCGGAAAAAGACCGAGACCTGGATCGCGAAAACCCCGCTCGAGGCCCGCGCGCGGAAGGAAATGTATTTCGCTGTGGCCTCCACTTTCCGGTGGAGCCAATGAAGCGGAAGGACATTCTCCGGAAGCTCGAGGAGCGGCTCGCGCGCGGCGAGATCAACGAGAAGACGTACCTGGAGATCAAGGCCCGCTACGACTCGGAACCGGAAGAGCCGGAAGAGTCGGAAGCGCCGGAGGCCGCGACGCCGGACCTCGGCGAGGCGATCGGGGCCGTCGTGGCTCAGGCGACCGCGGAGGCCTCCCGCCATGCAGAGCACGCCGCTCATGCGGTCGGCGAAGCGATGCGCGCCGTGGACTTCTCGGGGTTCGGAACGAAGCTGAGCGAGGAATCGATCAAGATTCTCGGCAGCGGAGTCGTGACCGGGAATCCGATCAAGACGGTGGAGTTCAAGTCCGCCGGGAGCGCGCGGGTCCAAGGTCCTTTGGAGGCGGAGACCGCCCGGATCGCCGGGTCCTGCATCTTCGATTCCGACGTGCACGTGGAGGAATTCCGAGCCGCGGGATCGACCCGCATCGCGGGGAACCTGAAAGCCGAGGAAGTCGAGACGAGCGGTTCTCTTCAGGTCGACGGCTTCATTGCCGCGGAGGAGATCTCCTCAAGCGGCTCGCTGAGCGTCAAGGGCCGGGTCGACGCCGAGGAGTTTCGGTTGAGCGGATCCGTTCGCATCGATGGCGGATTAAAGGCCGAGGAAGTCGAAATCGACCTTCAGGGCACGTCGAAGATTCCCACGATCGAGGCGGAGGAAATCCGTGTGAAGGCCACCGGCGGCTTTTTCCGCGTCCGCGGGGAGTTGACCGCGGACCGAATCGAAGGCGAAGAGATCGAGCTCGAGGCGACCACGGCGGCGCTCGTCAAGGGCGATGAGGTCCGCATCGGGCCCCACTGCCGTATCGACGTCGTCGAGGCGAGGGAGCTCGTTGTGCATTCGTCGAGCGAGGTCCGCGAGCGCCGGACCCTCTCGTGATTTTTCAACTTTGTCTGACCGCGATTATCGTCCCACAACCTTGATATAAGCCGGGGGAGTTCGAACCAGTGTGCCTGAGCGGATTGTCCTCAAGGTGGCCGAAGCGCCCCAGTCGGACGTCGGCTTGGGCCGGGCCCGCGTCGACACGAAGACCCGCGTCGCGCTCGGCGTGGATGTCGGAGAAATCATCCAGATTCTGGGCAAGAAATCCACCGCGGCGAAGCTCTTCCGCGTGATGCAGGAAGACGAAGGGAAGGGAATCATCCGCATCGATGGGCTCGTACGCCGCAACGTGGGCGTGAGCCTCGGGGACAAGGTCGAGGTCCGCAAGGCCGAGGTCCTCCCGGCGGAGCGCATCACGATCGCGCCGATCATCAGCGAGGGCCACAAGATCTCGTTCGGCCAGGGGATCGAGAATTTCGTGAAGCGGGGCCTGCTGAAGCGTCCGCTCAACAAGGGCGACGTCGTCATCGTCCCCGGAATCGCCCTCATGGGCGGTGCGTTGCCGTTCATGGTGATCAGCACCGCGCCGAAGGGCGTCGTGCAGATCCAGGACGACACGATCATCGAGATGAAAGAGGAGCCCGTCCGCGAAGGCGAGGTCCTCACGCCCACGGTCACCTACGAGGACATCGGCGGACTCAAGGAGGAGCTGATGAAGGTCCGCGAGATGATCGAACTCCCGCTGAAGCACGCGGAGCTGTTCGAACGCCTCGGGATCGATCCGCCAAAAGGGGTCCTCCTGTACGGGCCGCCGGGCACCGGCAAGACGCTCATCGCGAAGGCGGTGGCCAACGAAGCCGGCGCGAACTTCTATTCGATCCAGGGCCCGGAGATCATGTCGAAGTACTACGGACAAAGCGAGGAGCGCCTCCGCGAGAAGTTCGAGGAGGCCCAGAAGAACGCTCCGAGCGTCCTGTTCATCGATGAACTCGACTCGATCGCCCCGAAGCGGGAAGAGGTGACCGGCGAGGTCGAACGGCGCGTCGTCGCGCAGCTCCTCACCCTGATGGACGGCCTTTCGGGTCGCGGCCAGGTCATCGTGATCGGCGCGACGAACCGGGACGAGGCGATCGACCCCGCGCTACGCCGGCCCGGTCGCTTCGACCGCGAGATCGAGATTGGCGTCCCGGACCGGAGTGGCCGCAAGGAGATCCTGCAGATTCACACGCGCGGCATGCCGATCGAAGGCGTCGAGGAGGAACGCGACCGGCTCCTCTCCGAACTCGCGGACGTCTGCCATGGGTTCGTCGGTGCGGACCTCGCGGCGCTCGCCCGCGAAGCCGCCATGAAAACGCTCCGGCGATACCTCCCGGATATCGACCTCGACAAGCCGATTCCCGCGGAGACCCTCGAGAAGATGCGCGTCCTCGCGGACGACTTCAAGATGGCTCTGAAGGAGGTCGAGCCGAGCGCCATGCGCGAGGTCCTCGTCGAAGTGCCCCGCGTGAACTGGTCCGATGTCGGTGGCCTCGAGGAGGTCAAGATGAAACTACGCGAGGCGGTCGAGATGCCGCTGAAAGAGCCGGATGCGTTCAAGCGCATGGGCATCCGCCCGCCGCGCGGCATCCTGCTGTACGGACCGCCCGGATCCGGGAAGACCCTTCTCGCAAAAGCGGTCGCCACGGAGTCCGAGGCGAACTTCATCTCGATCAAAGGACCCGAGGTCATGTCGAAATGGGTCGGAGAATCGGAGAAGGCGGTGCGCATGATCTTCAAGAAGGCGAAACAGGTTGCCCCCTGCATCGTCTTCTTGGACGAGCTCGACGCGATTGCCCACGTACGCGGCTTCGACACGGACAGCGGGGTGAGCGAACGCGTCGTGAATCAGCTCCTGACCTCGATGGACGGACTCGAGACCCTCGAAGGCGTCTGCGTCATCGGCGCGACGAATCGCCCGGACCGCCTGGATCCGGCCATGCTACGGACGGGTCGATTCGACCGCATTCTCCTGGTTCCGACACCGAACAAGGATGCGCGCCTCGCGATCCTCAAGGTCCATACCCGCACCATGCCGCTCGAGGGCGTGGACCTGGAAGAGCTCGCCGTGGACCTCGACGCCTATTCCGGGGCGGACATCGAGGGCCTGTGCCGCGAGGCCGCGATGATCGCGTTGCGCGAGGCGAAGCACGCCAAGAAGGTCACGACGGCGCACTTCCAGGAGGCCATGAAAGTCGTTCGTCCGAGCATCGACGCGGATACGGTCAAGTTCTACGAGGAGTTCGACAAGAAGTTCAAGAAAGGCGTCGACCGCGGCCGCCGGGAAGAGAACATCCTCTATCGCTGAGACAATCCCACAGCGGACGTTATTTATCCATCTCTCTCCTTGAGGGGAATTCGATGCCCCCCGGATCCCCTTGGCGAACATGGATTGCCCGGGTGCTCGCGCTGGGGCCTTCCCGAATCGCCCTCGGCCTTGCGGTCGTCCTCGTCTTGGTGTCCCTCGCTCTCCCGTTCTGGTCGCTCGGTCGGGTTGCGGGAACGGACCAGGACATCACCTCCTTCTCGTGGACGACGACGACGACGGACCGCTATCGTGGCGGAGCGTGGGACGGGACGTCGATTCTGCCGTATGCCTCGTCCCAGCCTGTTCTGGCCGGGATGACCTTCCGTGCTGTCGGCAGCGCACTTGGCACCGCGTACCTCCTGGGCCTTGTTTTGTTCGTCGTCCTCGCGGTGGTGCTGGCCTTGTTCTCGATGGAATATGGCCGCACGATGCCGACCCTGAGCCTCTTGATCGTCAGCCTCATCGTCCTCGGCGTCGCTCTTATCGCGCTCTTCTACCCCATCGTCGCAATTCCCGGTGCCGCGACGACGGACGTGGGCACATTTACGATCAGCGGGTTCTGGGGCGCCCAAGGCACGTCGGGACCAGCCGCGGTATGGTCGTGGGGTCCAGGGGTCGGATGGTGGTTCCTCCTCCTCGGGGTCGTCTTGGGGACCGTCGGCGCCGTCCTTCCGTATGTGAAGAGCATCCGCGCGATGATCCCGTCCCCGCCGCCGGGATGGCGTCCCTCCTCGTGAGCCGGTCGATCGCGGCGGAATCTTCATATACAGTGCGTCAGATGTCTGTCAGACAAAGGGATGGGATCCCAACGTGGCGGTGCCGCGGGGGACCCTCACCGATGCGGGTGATGGGATGAAGAAGTTTGCCACCGAGCTTCGGGGAAAGACCGTGATGACGAACGACGGTCAGATCCTGGGGACCATCGAGAATTTCATCGTGAACACGAAGAGCGGGAAATTGTCCGACGTTCTGGTGCTTCCGGCCGAGAACGTGGCGACGAAAGGCATGAAGACGGACCCCGAGGGCCGTCTCATCTTGCCCTTCCAGGGCATGCGCGCCGTGAAAGACGTCGTCGTGATGAACCTCTAGCCGATCGTCCGATTTAGACGAGGACTCGTCGCTCCTCCTTGACGACGTTAAGGACGACCTGCGTGTACGTGTTCTCGACGTAGTCCATCGAGCCGAGGCGCTTGATGAATGCGTCGAGCTCCCGCGTGTTCTTCAGGCGTACGACGACGATCGAGTCCCATTCCCCAGTCACATCGTACACGTGCGTCACACGGTCGTCCTTCGCGATCCGCCGCTGGACCTCGAGGAGCTTGCCTTTGTGGATCTTGACGCCGACCACCGCGAGGACATCGTAGCCGAGTCGGGCTTCGTTCAAGATGGGCACGTATCCCGTGATCACCCCGAGGTCCTCGAGTTTTCGGACCCGACTTGAGACGGTGCTGATGCTCGCGTCCGTCGCCTTCGCGATGTCCCGATAGGACTTCCGCGCGTCCGCGTTCAAGAGCCGCAGAATCTTCACATCGAGTTCGTCGAGGGTCGTAGGTCCTGCCATCGAATCGCCGCCCGCGTCGGTCGTATGCGTGGAATGTAGGACGCTCCCGCGGGCCTCCCGAACATTGTTTCGTTCTCTATCAATATTTCGGCCATTCGTACGATTTCATGTCGGAACAGTTTATATATGTTCAAATTTCTGCCGAGGTAACGGACGGAACGGTGGCTCCGTCCAGGCGGGAAGGCGATGGCGATTTCTGCGAGTACCCCGGCGAAGTCGAAGAAGATGACCGTGGCGTCGGTGCTAAAGCGAATCGAGACGGAGGGGATCCGATGGATCGACCTCCAGTTCGTCGACCTGCTCGGTGCGCTCCAGCACATCACGATTCCGTCGACGTCCCTCGGGGCCGAGGAATTCAAGCGAGGCGTCGGCAAGCTGGACGGCTCCTCGATCAAGGGGTTCAAGGAGATCCACGAGTCCGACATGGTCATGGATCCGGACCCGTCCACGTTCGCCGTCCTTCCGTGGTATGACGACGCGCACAAGACCGCGCGCTTCTTCGTGGACGTCTACGAGGGCGGCAGTCACGAGCGTTTCACGCGCGACTCCCGGTACATGGCGCAGCGAGCGGCCCAGTTCGCGGGGGACCAAGGCTACGACACGACGTACTGGGGTCCGGAGATCGAGTTCTTTGTCTTCGACGGCATCCGACTGTTGCCGACCCCGGACGCGGTCCGGAACCCCTGGTCCGGCGCCGGGTATGAGATTGTCTCCCGGGAGGCGCCGTGGCAAGACACCAACGGCAAGAACTTCCCGATCCGTTTCAAGGAAGGCTACTATCCCGCGCCGCCCGTCGACAGCCTGCAAGACTACCGCAACGAGGCGTGCCGCGTCCTGATTGATTCCTTCGGGATGACGCTGGACGCGCACCACCACGAGGTCGCGACGGCGGGGCAATGCGAGATCGACATGCGGTACGACGAGCTCGTGCCGATGGCCGATAACGTCGTCACGTATCGGTACGTGATGAAGATGGTCGCCCACAAGATGGGCATGATGGCGACGTTCATGCCGAAGCCGATCTTCGGCGACAACGCGAGCGGCATGCACGTCCACCAGAGCCTCTGGTCGAAGGGCAAGAACATGATGTATGATCCGAACGACGACTACGCGGAGATCAGCCAGACCTGCCGATACTACATCGGCGGGCTGATGGATCACGCCCGCAGCCTTTGCGCGTTCACGAACCCGACGACCAACTCGTACCGCCGGCTCGTCCCCGGCTACGAAGCCCCGGTGTTCATCGCCTGGTCGAAACGCAATCGGAGCGCGAACATCCGCATCCCGATGTACTACAAGGGGATCGAGGCCGCGAAGCGGATCGAGTATCGCACGCCGGACCCTGCCTGCAATCCATACCTGTCGTTCGCGGCGATGCTGTGCGCTGGCCTGGACGGCGTCAAGAGGAAGATCGATCCCGGCAACCCCGTCGACGAGGACCTCTATCATCTCAGTGCGAGCAAGCGGAAGGAATAC
>DATMDM010000138.1:0-10389 GCA_035557795.1 Thermoplasmata archaeon
GAATCGAATTGGAACCTGCCTCCGCTGACCTCAAATGATCAGAACGCGCCGAACATGAACGAGTTCTTCACGACCCCCGCGGGGCCGAACTTCTCTCTTTCGGCGAACCCGACCACAGTTTCGTTCGTTGCCGGTCAAACCGCCACCTCGACGATCTCACTTCACCCGACGGGCGGTTTCAGCGGCACCGTCGATCTCACCGCGACTTCCGCGCCTGGAGGAATCAGCGTCTCGTGCGTCCCCTCGAGCATCAGCGGCACTCAGACGTCCACGTGCACCCTGGGCGGGTCAACCCCGGGATCGTACACCGTCACGGTCACCGGCACCAGCGGGTCGGTCGTTCATACGACCTCGATTGGCGTCACGGTGACCGCGCCATCGACTCCCGATTTCTCCATGTCCGCGAATCCGGCCAGCGTCTCATTCGTGGCAGGTCAAACCGCCCCCTCGACGATCTCCCTCACCTCCACCGGTGGTTTCGCCGGAGCGGTCGCACTCACGGCGGCCTCCTCGCCTTCCGGAGTTGCGGCATCCTGCATTCCATCGAGCATCAGCGGCAGCCAGACGTCGACATGCACACTCAGCGGCTCGACCCCCGGATCGTACACGGTCGCAGCGACCGGCACGAACGGATCCTTCGTCCACACGACGTCGATCTCTGTCACCGTGACGGCACCGGCCGCACCGGACTTCTCCATCACCGCGACCCCGAACACGGTTTCGTTTGTGGCGGGCCAATCCGCGTTTTCCACGATTTCTCTCCAGTCGACCGGGGGTTTCAGCGGAGCCGTCGCTCTCACTTCCGCATCCACCCCCGGAGGAGTGACGACCTCCTGTATGCCGGCAAGCGTCAGCGGCACCCAGACGTCCGCATGCACGATGAGCGGGGCGGCCCTCGGGTCGTACACGGTTGTCGTTACCGGGACGAGCGCGACGCTGTCCCACACGGCGTCCATTGCCGTCACGATCGCGACGACCGGGCCGACGGCCCGATTCACCTTCACGCCTCCGTACCCCAAGGTGAACAACTCCGTCGCGTTCGACGCGTCTTCGTCGACGGACCCGGATCCGAGCGCGACCTTGCAGGCCCGCTGGGACTGGCAGGGAGACGGCGTCTGGGATACCCCGTGGTCCTCGACCCTGACGATCGAGCACGTCTTCACGACCGCGGGGGCCTACGTGGTCAAGTTGGAAATCCTGGACTCGCACGGATTGACGGCCGGCATCGGTCAGTGGGTCGCGGTCTCGAATCCCGGAGGCGGAGACAAAATCCCACCTCAGGTCTCGATCCTTTCCCCGCCGAACGCCACGGTCATCGCGTCCGCGAACGTCACCGTCACGGGAGTCGCCTGGGACAACGTGGCGGTCTCGGCGATCGAACTGAGCACGGATAACCAGACCTGGACGCCGACCTCCGGGACGACCTCGTGGTCCGGCACCGTGCTCCTGACGGCGGGGATGAATCAGATCTACGCCCGGGCGATCGACACATCAGGCAACGTGAAGACGGCCGTGATCACGGTGATCGCGGACCAATCGCCAGGCGTTTCTCCCGAGTCTCTGGCCGATTCGACCATCCCGGTCCTCATCGGAATGTCCCCGGTCGTCGCCCTGGCGGCCATCCACGCGTTCCTATGGAACCGAACCAGGACTCCGCGAAAGAAAGTGAAAAAGTAAGCGGCCGTCGTCGTTGGACCGGAAGGGCGAAGTCGTCGGCCTTCGCCGGGACGGGATCCTCAAACGCGTGATGGAATTCTAGGAGCGCCTTCGATCGCGAGCGCCTCGGGCCATGCTGTCCGTATCGGACGGAAACGGTGGAAGCGACTTGACGATCTGGCGCATCGCGGCGCGAAGGGCCACCTCGGTCATCCCGCCCGCGGCGACGATGACCAGGACGACCTGCGCGTTCACCTTGCTCACAAAGACCCGGCGTCCGTCGATCATCAGGGAGACTTCGCGCGGGCTCGAGGCCCCGAGGGCCGTCATCAGCGTCTCGACCGAGCCGACGAGGGTGGCGGACATGACGCTCAGGACGTCGACCGGGACGGAGTTCCGGGTCCAAGCGCCGAGCTGAGCCCCGGTGCGGGTGATGAGGAGCACCGCTTCGAGTGGCTGTTGAGATTCGACGACCGAAGACAGGTCAATCGGCGTCGATGCCGTCACGGACATCCCGAGTACCAGGTGTTGCGTGCGCACGCCAGGCTAAAAGCAACAAGGTCTCACTATCAAATGCGTCAATTATGGACGGGACCGCGCTCCGGGACTAGGCGCCGAACAATCCTCCGTTACCTGTACTAACAAGGTTTTAAGGAATTGACCGCTTCGGCCCGGGCGTCCTGTGTCCGTGGAAATCCTCGGACGTCATGCGCGTTCGGCGCTTCTGACGTTCTGCCTGGCCTTGGCGGTGTCGGCCGCCGCCCTCACGGCCTCCGCCCACCCGGTAAAGCCGGCCCCCGTCCAGGCCTTCCCTCGAGTCCCTGCCGCCTCGGGGACGAACTTCGATTATCTCGTGACCATCCTGATGGAGAACCACAACCTCTGTGACATCCTGGAATCTTGCGGCGGATCGGCAAGATACATGTCGAACCTCGCGGGCGCCTGGGGATCGGCGCAAAACGACCACTACTGCAACGTCAATCCGAGTCTCCCCAACTATCTCTGCCTCTCTGGCGGCACCGATTTCGGTTGTGGCGGGTACGACGGCAATCCGAATTCGAACGCGTGCACGAGCACTGCCTGGAGTGCGCCGAATATCGTGGATCGACTCGAGGGCGCGGGCCTGACATGGAAGGCGTATATGGAGGACATGCCGAGCAATTGCTACGGGGCCAACTCCGGCGACTACGCGGTTCGACACAACCCCTTCGTGTACTACAACGACATCGTCAGCAATCCGACCCGCTGCGCTCGTATCGTCCCCGCGGGTGCATCCGATAGCGTCCTGATCAACGACCTCGGGTCGACGACGACCGCCTCAAACTACATGTGGCTCACGCCGAACAAGTGCAACGACATGCACAGCTGCCCGATCGCGACCGGCGATGCCTACCTGGCCGACTTGGTTCAGCGAATCCTGAGCAGTCCGGTCTTCACGAGCCAGCGGGCGGCCCTGCTGGTCACGTTCGACGAAGGGTACGGCCAACCCATCTACACGGCCTGGGCCGGTCGGGTCGTTAAGCCCGCCTACACCTCGTCGGTCGCCTACGATCATTTCTCGGTCCTCGCAACGATCGAATCAAACTGGAACCTGCCCAATCTCACCGCGAACGACGGAGGAGCCTCGCCGATGAATGAGTTCTTCACGACGACGCCGCCCGCGAGCGACACGGTCTCGCCGGCCATCACAATCGACTCGCCGTCCAATCGGAGCGGTGTGTTGTCGCCGCTGAGCGTCACCGGAACGGCATTCGACAACATCGCGATCCGGACGGTCGAGCTGCGGGTGGACGACGGCCCTTGGACACCGGCGATAGGGACGACCTCGTGGACGGCGTCTCTCACGCTCGCAACGGGGAATCACACGCTCGACGCGCGCGCGACGGACTTCGCGGGGAACCAGAAGACGTTCGGCATTTCCGTGACGGTGACCGGGCAGTCGGGGATTGACTTCGTGGCCCTCGCTCCGGAAATTGCAGTGGGGCTGATCATTGCGGTCGTTGCCGTGGCCCTCGTCCTCCGTCGACGCAAGAAACGAGAGCCGCCTGGCGAACCGCGCGGATGACGGGGACGGACGGCCTACCCGCCGAGGCGACGGCTCCACTCGCGCGCGTCCAACTCGGCCCTCCACGCTTCCGTGTCGGCCACTTCAAGATCCCGTTCCACCCGCGCGACCTCCTTCCTGTCTAGCGTCGCTGGGCTTAGCGGAATCAAGACGATCCCACGACTGCGCACGACGAGGTCGCGGAGATGCTCGACGAAAAGGAGGACCGGGTCGTACCCGTTCCGAAGGATCAAGAACTCGAGCCCATCGAGGAGGACCACGCCGCCTTGAGCATTTTCTTCGAGGAAGACTTCGATCGTCTTCGAGAGATTCACGATCGCGGTCGGTCGCAGGACGTCTTCCGCGGGCGCCTCCGCGAGCCACACGACTCGACCGTCCTCGAGGCCGAACTTCTCCCGGGCCAGATCCGGGTAGACGCGGGTGATGCACAACCCTGGAGTCCCTCGGCGGACGAGCTCGCGGTACACGCGGAAGCTCAACTGAGGTTTGGGCTCCTTGACGAGATAGCAGGCGCCCTCCAGCAGTTCCAAGCGACCCCGCACGGGGCGGGGAGCCTAAGTCGCCTGTGGAACAGTTTTTGACGGCGTCAGGGAAGCGGCACTCGGCGCCGGGATTTCACGCGGGGACGGTACCACATGCTGATCCCGAGCATGAGCAGGCCCACGACGATCTCAGGAATCCCGGGAGGTGTCTGCGGCGAAGGTCCGGATGGAGTCGTCGGCGTCGGATTCTCCGCGACGCTGAACTGAATCACGGAGGACTTCGCATTCCCCGCGGTATCGTACGCCTTCACGACCACCACATGGGTTCCGGCGGTCCAATGGCGTGTCAACGTCGTCTGCAGACCGATGGACACGAACGCGGCGCCGTCGATGCCGACCTCGTATCGGGCAATCCCCGAGCCTCCATCCGATCCGGACCAGGAAAGCGAATCGTCCGGGCCGATGGGGACGCTGGGAGAATTCCCGAGGACCGAGGGCGGCGTGGAGTCAACGTTGATCGCAATCGATTTCGCAGACTCCGAGTAGCCATCGGCATCGGTCGCCTGGTACACGAGGACGTGACGACCGTCGGGGAGTGTGAACGGTTGGGAGTACGTGACCCAGGCGTTTCCGTCGATGCGATACGCGATCGACGTGGCGATTCCGCTACCACTCGTGGCCGTCAGCGTAACCCTGACCGAGGAGACGTACCAGCCGTTCGCACCCGTCACGCCCGACGAAGACAGGGTGCTCACGGGAACACTGTGAAGGTCACCGGTGATCCGGATCGACAAGCCGCTCGCGCCCTCTGCGATTCCAGCGACGTCCGTGGCGAAGTAGCCGAGCATGTGCGTGCCGTTCCCCCCGACCGTGAACGGAACGGAGTACGTGCCCCAAGGTCCGCCGTCGACTCGGTACTGCTCGGACTGGACGCCGCTCGTCGCGTCGGAGGCCGTCAAAGTCACCGTGACCGAGGAGATGTACGATCCGTCTCCGGCGAGGGTGCCCGCAACTTGAGCCGACGTCACCGGTGCGACCGTATCAATGTGGAACGTCGATGCACGAGCTGACTCGTTGTTTCCCGCGAGGTCCGTTGCGTAATAGTCGATCGAGTGAGAGCCTTCTCCCGAGACGGTGATGGGGTTGACGTACTGCTGCCACGGGCCGCCGTCGGTGCGGAAATGAATCGCGGCCACGCCGCTCGAGTCGTCGGTCGCGCTCAACGTCACGTTGACACGGGAAACGAACCAGTTCGCCGCGCCCATGGTCCCGGACAGGGACGCGGACGCGACCGGCGGGACATTATCCGGGCCACCCGGCCCAAAGTCAGGCGCCCACGGGACGCGCGGCGCACCTCCGCCTGCCCCTTGGGTGCCGTTCGAAGCGGACACCTGGTCCCACGTCGCTTTGTTCCAGTTGTCGACGACGTTCAAGGCCCCGAAGATCCGGTCCATGTCCCGCGCCCAGGGTACGTCCCGGCTCGCCGGGCTAATCGTGAAGTTCCAGGCCGCGGCGAATTCGTCATCGACTTTTCCCGAGGGGCTGTACTCCGTCGCAACCGCGTACACGGACCAGGCGGCATCGTCCACAGTGTACCCGCCGTAGTCCTGGAGGGCGTGGGCGAGAATCTTCGCGGCATCCGTCTCCAGGCCCATCGAATTCACATCGACGGAAGGCGGAAGCGCAAGGAGGGATCCCATCCGAAGCGCGGGGATCGAGCCGCCGTAGCAGCCTGGGGCGCATCCATCCGCGGTCGTCGCGGGCCAGCGGAATGAGCCGGAGCCCGTGTAGTAGTTGTCCCTCCCGAACAGGTTGACCTTCAACGCGTGCCGGATCGTCCCTCCGGGCACAAGCTCCCCGAGCCGAATCACTCCGCCGAGGCTCGACAGCATCGACCCGCCGTGCGCGCCGGAGTTGCCGGTCAGGAGGAGGTCTTCGTTCTGCTGGGACCACATCATCGTGGCGGTCCCGCCCTCGGTGCAGCGGGCCATCGGTTGACCTTGGATGAGCGTGTGACCGTCGGCCGCGAGGATTGCCGTCGCGTAGTTCGGCGTCGTGCCGTCCGGATTTCCGGACCCAGCGCCGGGGACGACGAAGTTCGTCGGAATCGGAGCCGAGAACAGGATATTACCTTGGGCGTTGCATCGGCTCCCGCCTCCCCAGGCGTCGCCGTTGAAGTAGACGTCCGTGACCGGTGCGGTCGGAGTGAGGATGAGGACGTCGACGTCGGTCGTCATCCCGTACGCCGAGGGCTTCTTGATATTGCCGGGGACGTAGACCGCATTCGCGCCGATCGGCAGGTTCCAGATGCTGTCCCGGGAGAACGGCCAAAGGGTGGCGACGCGGCCCGCGGCCGATGCGGACGCCGAGGAGACCGATGAGGAATCGCGTGCCGTGGAACCGCCGGCGAGCGTCGAGAGCGACGTGGCGAGAAGGATCCCTGTCAAGACGAACGCGAGGACGATCCATGAGCTCGGGCTTCGCCTCGACCGAATGTGAAAGGAAGAGCGGATGCGGGTGGCCCGGGTGTATGGAATGGGCGCCACCATCGGGGGCTGCGTCGTAACCCCGACCTGCGTATATAGGGGTGATTGTACGTCTATCGAAAGTGGTTGCCGCGTTGCGGAATACCGTCGACCGATTATCGATACCCGAGGCGCACTGCCGCCACCGACGCGCTAAACGAATCCGTCTCGGAATTTCGTCGAGAAAGCTTGAAAGGACCGGCCGGTTTCAGGCGGCCGAGGCGAGACGACGCGACCGCACGAGTTCTGGTTGAGCGTCGTCCTCCTCGCCGTGTTCTGGGGACTCGCGTTCCTCGTGATGCTGAGCGACATCGATTTTTTCTCCCTGCAAGATCTGTTCGACACGCGGCAACTGCATCATGAACACATCGTGGTCGTGTTGATCTTCTGTGGAATCGTCGCCGCGGCCATGCCGCTCATCGCAGGAAAGCTACAGCGGATGGAGAACTGACCCGGGGCGGCGGTCCTAGAGATCCGAGGAATCGTATTCTTCGGGGTATTCGTCCGGATCGTAGTCGCCCCGATCGTCGTCCTCGTGGCGGCGAAGACGCCCGCGCCAGAACGCGATCGCGAACAGGAGGAGCCCTAGTGCAATCGCGGGCAGGACCAGCGGAAGGGTCTGGAAGACGCCGAAGACGCCCGGAGACCCCGGGCTGACGTGGAAGGTGATGACCGTCGCATCCTGGTTCCCGGCGGCGTCGTACGCGGTGACACGAACCGTGTGATCGCCGTCCGACCAGCGCCGACTCAAACTCGTCGTCATGCCGACAGACTGCGTCGGTCCGCCGTCAATGCTCACTTCGTACCGCGCGATGCCCGACGCCGTGTCGGATCCGGTCCACGAGATCGTCACGTCGGGGGTCGTCTGGACGCCACTCGGCGAGCCGCCGAGCGTCGGGGGCGTCAAGTCCACGTCGATCGAGGTGGATGCCTTCGGTTCGACGAAACCGGCGGTATCCCAGGACTGGTAATCGAGGGTGTGGCGGCCTTCCGGCAGAATGAACCTCTGCGCGTATTGCGTCCAACCCGAGCCATCGATGCTGTACATCGTGAAGATGGCGGTCCCACTCGGACTCGTGGCCGTCAGGGTGACGTTCACCGTGGAGACATACCATCCGTTCATACCCGACGCGCCGGTCACCTGCAGCGCCGTGACCGGAGGCCCAAACGAGGAGCCGCTGACCCGGACGACGGAGCTCTTCGCGGTCTCGACGTTGCTCGCGACGTCCGTCGCGTGATATTCGATGGTGTGTGTCCCGTTCCCGCTCACCGGGAAGACGCTCGCATAGGAGCGCCACGCGCCGCCGTCGACCCGGTACTCGGAGGATTGGATTCCACTCGTCAAATCCGTCGACGTCAGGGTCACATCGACGGAGGAGATGTACGATCCATCGGCGGCTTGCGTTCCAGCCAGCGCGACCGATGAGCTCGGTGCCGTCGAGTCGATCTTTACGGTGACCGTTCGAAGGGCCTCGTTGTTCCCGGAGGAATCCGTGGCGTAGTAGTCGATCGCGTGGGATCCGTCGGATGGGACGGTGAAGGGGCTGGCGTAGCTCTGCCATGCGCCGCCGTCCGTCCGGAAGTGGATCGCGGCGACGCCGCTCGAGTCGTCCGTCGCGGTCAACGTGACGGTGACCGAGGACGTGTACCAGTTGCTGGTCCCGCTGCTCCCGGAAGCGCTGTACGTCGTTATCGGCGGGGTGATGTCGCTCGTACTGCCCGGGGAGACGGTGTACGTGGACGGAGTCGAACTTGGAATCGTGAACGTGAGGCCGCCGACCGGAGTGGATTGCGCGCTGAGGATTCGGTTGGTGCCGCCGGTGTTCGTACGCGTCACGTTGTACGTCGTGCTTGGAGTGAAGCCGGAACCGTCGAACACCACCGCGGCGGCGCTCTGGAGTAGGAACGACACGCCCGCGGCCGAGAGGCTCGTCACGTCGAGATTCGCCACCGAGCCGGTCCACGTGGCCTGCAGATTCTGTGAAGCCGCGGTGTTGGCCGTGTCGAAGACAATCGAGCCGCCGACGGTGGCCGAGAGATTCAGAGAGCTGCCGGACCACGCAAAGCTCGCGCTCGTCGCGGCCGGCGAGGTGACAAAGGTGACCGGGGTGAGGTCCATCTTCGTGATTCCCGGGCCCAGGTCGACCACGGTGCCTTGGAAGCCCGTGGGGAGGCGGATCGGGGTGATCGCGACGGTCGAGTACGTTGTGTCGTAGATCGTCTCCGCCGCGGTGCTGACGCCCGGCCACGCCGCGTTGTCGAGCACGTAGATCGCATAGTCGACATCGGTGAACATGTTTGAAGCAATGATTCCCCCGTCCGATCCGACTTGGATTCCCCAGTGGAACGTGTGGATCATGTTCCCGACGACGAGGGTGCCGTTCGAGAACCACTCCGTCTCGATGCCTCGCGGATAGTCGGTCGCGATGGACTTCGAGCCGGGGTAGTCCATGTAGACGAGGTTCCATCCGACAATCGTGCCGACGGAGCTCTCGGAGATGATGCCGCCCGCCGTCGCGTTCACGACCGTGTTGCGCATCGCGACCATGCCGGTCGCCCGGCGTGCATCGGTTACGTGGTAGTCGCTCAAGTGGATGCCGACCGTGTGCCAGGTGCCGCTCGTATGCGCGTTCACGTAATTTCCGAAGATCGTGATGCTTTGGACGCCGCGGTCCGTCGCGATGCCGTACACCCAGTCGAAGTTCGCCTCCAGCTGGACGTAGTTCGCCTCGACGTGGACGTCGCTCGATCCTTCGCGGACGGCGATGCCGTACGCATGCTGAGCGTTCTCGACGGAGTTGTGCCGGATCGTCACGTGCTGCGTGCTGACGGTGGCCGGCCAGTGACCGAGCTGGAACGCCTCCCACTGATTCGCGCCCGCGAGATTCGCGATCCTCACGTTCTCGATCACGACGTAGGAGCTAGTCCCTTCGATCCAGAGCATCGCCTGGGTGCTCGCGTACAGATTCCCGTCGATGAACCAGTTGCTGATGATGTACGGGTCGGTGATCGTCCCCGTCCCGCTGCGGACGCCGTTCGCGGCGGTGAATTGCGCATCGCTCCCGATGTAGATCGGGGCGTGGGCCTGGAGCCCCGACGGATTCGTCAAGCCATAACCGGGAGGAGCGCCGACGCCTCCGCCACCCGAGGCGAAGACCGTGATCACCTTGCTCGCTGTATTTGAGAACCCGTGGGAATCCTGAATCTCCAGCTTCACCGTGTAGCTGCCCGCTGCGACGAACGCATGCTGCGCCGTCAGCGACGACGAGAGCGTCGTGTCCCATGTGCCGTCCGACTCCCAGTCCCAGCGGGCCTGGAGCGTCGCGGTCGGATCCGAATCGGTGGACGAGGTCGCGTCGAACGTGATCGTGTCATTCACGGAGGGCACCGTGGGCGAGTACACGAATCGAGCCGTCGGTCCGGGGGCGGTAATCGTGACCGACACGGGAGCGGTGTGGGCGAGCGCTCCGCTCGTTCCGGTGATCGTGACCGCATACGAGCCCGCGTTGGTGCCGGTGAAGGTGCATGTGGACGTCTGCGTGCCGCTGATGCTGACCGGAACGCACGAGGTCGTTGCGCCGACGGGCACCGAGACGGCCGCCAGGTCGACGGTCCCGGTGAAGCCGCCACTCGCCGTGAGGCTCACGGTCGACGTCGCGGA
>DATMDM010000139.1:0-49456 GCA_035557795.1 Thermoplasmata archaeon
TTGCCAGCACGGTCGGGGCGATCAGCATGCTCGTCTGGACGGCGTCCCGGACGAGCGCTCGCGACTTGCCGTATGGAGGAAGCTCGCTCTTGATCGGCCTGGGCCTCTTGGTGGGGCTCAAGCATCCCGTCCGTCGACAGATCTACGACCATCTGCGTCTCCTCCCCGGCGACCACTTCCGATCCGTCGCGAGGTCGCTTCGCCTGGCGGTCGGCACGGCACGGTACCACCTCAACGCGCTCGTCCAAGACGGACTCCTCTACAAACACGAGATTAACGGCCGGACTCGGTACTACGTGTCCGGCGGAGAAGCCGAGATGAACCGGCTGTACGCGCGTCACTGGGAATACCGCGACGTCCGCCTTCGCGTCCTGCTCACCTTGAGACGGATGGAGAGCGCGCAACCCGCAACGATCGCCAACGTCCTTGGCATCAGTCGGCAGCTCGCATCGTATCACCTCCGGTGCCTCGAGAAAGCCGGGCGGGTCCGGCGGCATGGCGCGACCTACCGGGTCGTCAGTGGCCGACGGTGATACCTCCGCGGAATCGGGCCGGAATCATTTCGAGTTGGGCTCGGCCCCCAAACACTCGAGTGGTGCGCTAACCCTTAAGATGACGAGTGCGCTCGGACGAGCTGTTGGCTAAGCGCGTCTGGCGCCCCGCAACGCTCGATATCACGGCCCTCCTCGTGTGCCTCCTGGGCTTCATCGGACTCATCTTCGTGGTCTGGAGGATGAAGACGGGGGCGTCTGGAACGCCGAGAGCGCTGTTGGTGTTCCTCCTCGGAGCAATCTGTGCGCCTTTCTTTCTGGCGTTCGCAAAAACGCCGAAACTCCCCTACCTCTTCGCGCCGGTCGTCGCGATTTTCCTCTTGTATCCCATCGCGGCCCCGCACGGCGTCGTCTACTCGACCGACCCGATCTTCAATTTCTCATTCACCCAAGATCTCTTGGACAGCGGATTCTGGGACCCGGGAAGCGGAAACGCGTTCGCGTTCACTTATTCTTTCTATCCGATTGGAAACGTGTTTGTCGGGTATGTCATCTTAAATGCCCCGCTTCCTCCGGACATCGGATACCTCTGGATCGAGCCGATCCTTCGGCTCCTCGCGATTCCGTCCATCGTGTACTCCATCGGCCGACGGCTCTTCGGTCCGCGGACCGCAGCGATCGGATTGCTCCTCTATCTTGGCACCCCTTCGATCCTCTTCAACCTCCCGATTCAACAAGGCTTCGGCACGATCTTCTTCGGCCTCTCGCTGCTGGCGTTGTTCATCGTGACGCAGGCGGTCGACCAACGGGCGCAACGTCGTGCGTCCCTGTTGTTCGTCATCGTGAGCGCGGCGATCGTGATGACCCATCACCTCTCGTCGTACGTGTTCGCCTTCTGGCTCGCGGCCCTGGGCGTGCTCATCTTGCGCCGCCGAGCCCGGACGACATTGCCGGTCTTGCTGTTGGCCGTCCTGTTCGCGTACTTTGTCGTCCTCCTGCTGGTTTACATCGACACCTTGACCAAACCGGTTTTCTTCGGCCACGAGCAGACCCTCCAGATCGTCTTGGCAAACTTGATCGGGCCGGAGGGCGCAACGACCGGTTCCTCCGGTTCGAATCTGGGTCGGACCTTCACGCAATTGGAGATCGGATGGCTCGCCAGCTCTCTCGTGATCGTATTCCTGTTGTCCTTGTTCTCCGTGTGGCGATACCGCGTCACCCGGCACCATCCCTTTGCCGTCGCGAACGGTCTGGTCGCCGCCTTCCTGATATTCATCACCCTGCCCCTGCTGTTCACGCCGCTGAACTACGTGCCGCTGCGGATCAACGAATACACGGGCTTCGTGGTCATGCCGTTCGCGGCCGCGACCCTGATCCGTTGGGCGCGGTCCGATTTCTGGAAGTCGGCTCGGCGGGTGCCTCGAATCTTTCGGGAAAAGCCGTGGGTACCGCAGGTGGCCGTCTTGGCGTTGTCCGCGGCCGTCGTCATGGGCGGCAATCTCGCCCCGCTCACGATGCGGGCGTACTTCGAGGCGTTCCGGCAGCGGACCACCGATTCACCGCTTTACCTGGAAGTCGACTCCCTCCGGTCCGCGGATTGGGCGTCGACTCATTTCAGCGCTCCCGATTGTTCGCTGAACTCCAGCTGTCCCCACATCTGGGGAGATCAGTTGGCCGTAGATGTCTTCGCGGGATTCGGAGACATGCCGGTCAAATACGGAAGCGCCCGCCTGTTCAACGGCACGGCGCTCAACGCCTCGTCCTGGACGGGTCTGAAGGACGTCGGCATGAAGGTCGGCGACTATGTGGCCGTCGATCGATGGATGACGATCTTGCGTCCCAACTTCTTCCAGGAAGGGCTGCGATCAACCCCGTTAACGCAGGCGGAGCTCGACAAGTTCGCGAAGGATCCGCATTTCGCCTTGGTGTACCAAGACGCGACCTTCTCGGTCTACCGGGTCATGTCCCTCGGTCCGTGACCGGAGGCAGGGATTAGGTCACGACCACCCGCAGGCCGCTATTCGCGACAACCGTGGAGGACGAATCGAGGAGCGCGAAGCCCAGGTTGAACGTGCCGGGTTGCTCGATCGAGATTGAAAAGAACTGGTTCCAGCTTTCGCCGGCGCCGAGCACGAGGGACACGTTGCATTCCGAGAAGGGGTCCAACCTCAAGGGGTTTGCGAGAAATACGGTGTGGAAGGATTCGTTTCCGGTCGCATTCACGGGGACGAGACGAATCCGGACCACGAAGGCGCCTGCCGTCGAACCGCCCAGAGCGGAGACCCCGATGTCCTGCGGCTGCCCTTGGACAAAGTGGGTCGGAAGACTTCCCGCGGTGTTGTCGGGACCGTAGATCGCAAGTCCGGGAGACAGGTCGCCTGGAAAATGTACCAACGCGAGCGCCACGAAGACGATCAGAGCCGCGGTGATCCCACCGAGGAGGGCGGCCACGATGCCTTTCTCCAACCTCGAGTAACCGGCGAAATCGAAAAGCCCTCGCGAGAAGGCGGTGATCGCCGCCAGCGAGCCTCCGCCGGAGCGGCGCGCAAACGACGCGAGGACGGCGATCGGCAATCCGACGATGACCACAGCGAATACCGTGATCGGAATCCCGAGGACGGAGACGCCGAGCGCAGACAGCGAGGTGATGAAAATGGTCAGTCCGGTGGAAAAGGCGAGGATCTCCGGCGACGTCAGCCGAATCGAATCGCCCACGATCAGGGCGAGGGTGCAATACCCGACCGCAAACAACGCGGCAAAGGAAAAGGCGGCGCGATACGGGTTTGCGGGGACCACCGCGACGAGGATGGCATGAAGCAGGAGCACGACTGCTGCGAGCCCGACGTATGGGAACGGGGCCGTCGCACGTGCTCCAGTGTCCGGGATCATCAAGCGGGCTCCATGATGGAAAAGTCCGGGGATTCAAGAACCTTCGCGCAGTTCGCGTCGAAGGCTAATGCCCCGCGAGGGAAACAAAGGTCCGCGCGACAGACGTCCAATCCGGGGTCGTTCGAATCCATTCTTGATTTCTCCGCTGAATGCCTTTGAGGGTGTCCTCCTCGAGGACCGTCCCAATCGCCCTCGCGATGCCTCGCGGATCTCGAGGCTCGGCGAACACCAGACCGCTGCGTCCTTCCAACTCGCGGATCGGATGAACGCGGGTCGTCACGACGGGCAACCCGGTCGCGACCGCCTCGAGCGCGACGAGCGGAAGTCCGGTGCGGACGAAGCGATACGGGAATACGGCGACGTGCGAGGCCCGGTAGGCGGCTCGCAGTTCCTGTCGGGAGAGGAGCCCGCGAACAACGACCCGTTCGTGGGCGCCGATCCGGGTCCGCGAGACGTTCAGATCAGAAAACCTTCGGTCACGGAGCAATAGCACGACTTGCGTCGGCGAATCGCTCGGAAACGAATGGGCTAAGCGGAGCATGTCGTCGACTCCCCGAGAACCTTCGGGAGGCCCCGTGAAGACGACGCGGCGGCCGACCCGACCCAAGATCTCCGAGAGCCGCGGTCCCAAGTCGGGCGGTCCCCGCTCCAGGAAGAACGGATCAAACGGATGGCGAACGACCGCACACAATGAGGGAGGAAGGCCGGCGGCCGTCGCACAGTTCCGATCGCTCTCCCAGAGGAACCCGAAATTGTCCACCAACGCGGGCGCGTCGGGCCAGGTGCCGAGCAGCCGCGACAGATACATCGCGGCGTGGTGCCGATCGTGCGGGATCTCGGCCGCCAACGTCGGGTCGAGAAATCGTCGCACCAGGTCAGCCCCGCTATGGAGAGGCCGGAGAAAGATTCCGATCAGCCGCTCGCGATACGGACCCTCGCGCGGACCCCGGCGCATCGAGAAGAACAGGCCGGCCGTCATGCGGCACACCCCGATGTCGAAGCGTTCGGTCTGCAGGGCGCGACGAAGCGCGACGGCCGAGCGATAGTCGCTCGGGTTTCGATGCCATTTGACAGGCACCCCGTTCCAACTCTGGGCGCCCACCTCGCTCGTCAGAACGGCGGTCTCGTGGCCCTCGGCCAGGAGCGCCCGCGCCAGATCGCCCAGATACCTCCACGGCTGAAGGTTCAATTCGGCCGGCGGGAGGGTCTCGGTGATGATCGCGATCCGAAGGGTCTCCAAGAATCAGCCCGCGCCTCTGCACCGGCCGGCATCGGAAGCCAGCGCGGTTGGGATTCGCCTGAATAGGCTAAATAATCTCGGGACCGTCTCTCGCGTGAATGTCCGAGGGGCCGACTCGGTGATCACTGCTCCGCGCCCGGTTCGGTTCGGGATCCTGTGCGACGGGCCGATGCTCCGGGCGTGGCAGGCGCAATCCATCGAGGAGTTGCTTCGCATCCCCGGAGTTAATCCGGCCCTCATCATTTTCTCAGACGAAGGATCGTCTCAACCCGTACGCCCTCGTGGCCCTCCGGAGGAGCCGTTCCTCCTCCGGGCGTACTTGGGTCCTCATCCTCCGCGGGCGCTGCGACGCGTCGACATGACCGCGGTCTTTCAGCACATCCCATCGTCGACGTGCCGCGTGAGGAAGGAGGATGGAGGGGAGCGAGTCTTCGAAGACTCCGATGTTCGCGACATTCGCGGATATGAGTTGGATTTCCTCCTCCAATTTGGCTCCGGCATCCTCGGGGGAGAGATCTTGCAAGCCGCGCGCTACGGCGTGTGGTCGTTTCATCACTCCGGCGAAGGCCCCTTCCGTGGCGTGGCAACCTGCTTCTGGCCGATCTACAACGGCGATCCGATCACCGGCACAATGCTGCAACGGATCAGGGACCGCCTCGCGGGCGGAATCGTCCTCCGGAGCGGGACCTTCCGAACGGCCCTTCACTCTCTGCGGCAGACCATCGACGACGTGTATTTCGGAGCCGCGCGGTGGCCCGCGAGCGTATGCCAAGACATCCGCCTTCGCCACACGGCGTACCTCGAGGGCCCGCCTTCCGCAACTCAGGTGTCCGAGTCACCACTTCCCTCAAACGTTCAGATGATGCAATTGATCGTCCGGCAAACTCGACATGCCATCCGGAGGGCGCAACGGGCACTCACTCGTCACGAGGAGTGGTGCATCGGGATCGTCGACGCACCGATCAGCACCTTTCTGGACCCGAACACCGAGAAACCGGTTCGATGGCTCCATCCACCGGGGGACGGTCGATTCGTCGCGGACCCGTTCGGCGCCCAGCTCGATGGCGCAGTCCACATCCTCTACGAGGATTTTCGGTACTCGACATCGAAAGGGCTCATCGCGACGATGGAGGGGACCGCGACCGGTCCGCCGGCAATGCCAAAGGTCGCGATTGAGCTGCCCGTCCCTGCGTCCTATCCGTACCTCGTCGAGGACCGCGACGAGATCTATTGCGTGCCGGAGACGAATGAAGCAAGAGAAGTCCGCCTGTATCGTGCGGTGAATTTCCCGACGGAATGGGAGAAGGTCGCCACAATCCTGACCGGTGTGGCCGCGCTGGACAGCACCCTGTTCCGGCATGAGGGCCGATGGTGGCTGACCCACACCGATCGGGAGGCCGGGCAATACGTCCACCTGTTCGTGTGGCACGCCGCGAACCTCGAAGGGCCGTGGGAGCCGCACGCCTTGAACCCGGTCAAGGCGGACGTGCGGTCGTCGCGGCCCGCGGGGACGCCATTCGTGCACCAGGGCGCTCTCTACCGGCCGGCCCAGGATTGCTCTCGGAGATACGGTGGCAGGATCGTGATCAACCGAGTGTCGCGCCTGAGCCCCACCGAGTTCGCGGAGGAACCGGCGGCGATTGTCGAGCCGTTCCCCGACAGTCCCTTCCCGGACGGCATTCACACGATCTCGCGGGTTGGCGACGTGACCCTCGTCGACAGCAAACGTCACCGATTCATCCCGAGCGCGATTCCGTACGTGCTCCGGTATCGGTAGATCGGCGGGAAGGCCTCGCGGACACCGTTGCTTGCAGGGTTTCAAATAGCTCCTCACTTCCTAGTGAATCGAGGAGAATCGCCTGCGGATCGTCATCGTCGGCGTGCGCATCTTGCCGTTCCGCCACGCCGGAGACAAGAACTTCTGGCTCGACGTCATCCAGCGACTGCTCGCCTCGGGCCATGAGGTCGAGGCGCTGTCGGTCGATCTGGACGCGCCGCCGGCGGACGGCCTCCCGATCCGCCACGTCCCGCAGATTCCGGTGTACTTCCGACCCGACGCCCGATTCAATCCCGGTCATCGCCAATATGGTGGCGTCAACAACTACGCGAGCAAGACGACGACGCTGCCGATTATCTTCCGAGAAATCCGGAGGCGTCGTAGGGAGTTCCGTCCCGACGTAATCCACTTCGCAGACAACTTCGGTCCGGGCATGATCGGCCTCCGGCCCATTTGCGGTCGCGTTCCCCTGACCGTCTCCGCACCCACGTACCACCGGAACCGGCCGTTGTACGACATGATGCTCCTGGCCAGCTTCGCGAGCTTCAATGTGATCGTCCCGTTTTCGGACGCGTACTACCGGCGCCTCCTGGAACTCGACATCCGGCCGGAACGCATCCGCCGCATTCGCTGGGGAATCGACACGGCACGCTTCACGCCCCCGACTTCGGCGGAACGGGATGCGGCTCGCGCGCGCCTCGCTCTCGAACCCGGAACGTTCGTCGTCATGTGGACCGGCTTCACGCAGCAGACGAGCGAGCAGGATCTGCACGCGGCGATCCGCACGGCGCAGGTCGTCCTCCAGGATCGTCGTTGCGAGTTTGTGTTCTGCTTCAAGCCGGAACACTTCCGAGAGGACTACCGGAGCTTCGAGCGACCCGGTCTGAAGGTCGTGAGCTCCGCGGAATCCTTCCATGCCGCCCGCACGGCCGCGGACGTCTTCCTGTCCCCGATCCTGGATGATCGATCCACCGCGGCGCCGCCTCTCGTCTGGCCGGAGATCCTCGCGATGGGCATCCCGATCTTGACGACGAGCATCCCCGGGACCGACGAGGCGGTCGTCGACGGTCAGTGCGGCTTCACCGTCCGGTCGCCGGAAGAAGCCGGTGAACGACTCCTCGAGATCGCCGAGGACTCGGCGTTGCAACGCCGGCTCCGGGAAGGCGCCCGACGGATTGCCGTGGAGCGATTCTCCGTGGACCGGGCGACCGACGAATACGTCGATATGTGGTCCGCGCTACTCCATCAGTCGCGGTGAGTCCGCAGGAGTTCGACCGGCTCCTCAGACGGCGTGATGCGACCGAGGTCGCCCGCGACGAGACGTTTGTACAGATCGAGGAACGCCTGCGTACATGCCTCCGACCCGAGGTTCTCTCGGACGTACACGCGACCGGCCTCGCCTACGGACCGGCGGAGTTCCTCGTCGTTTGCGAGACGTTCGACGATCTGGGCCATCTCCTTCGAATCGCGGGCCAGGAATCCCGTCCGTCCGTGCTGAATCAGCTCGCGGTGCGGCGGGATGTCCGAGACGACGACCGGCAATCCGGCCGCCATCGCCTCGAGCAGGGCGTTCGGCATCCCCTCGAATTTCGATGGGAAGATAAAGATGTCCCCGGCGGCCAGATGCGTGGGCACCTGGTCCCAACTCACCTCGCCCATGAAGCGCACCCGATCCCGGATCTCCGGATACGACGCGAGGAGAGTCCGATAATACTGGTCACTGTAGTGTTCCTCGGTGTACCCGCCGACGACCATGGCCTCGACCGCAGGAAGTTGCCGCACGATCTCCATCAACCATTCCAACCGCTTCACGGGGATGACTTTCCCCACCGTGACAAGGAGGGTTCGGCCCGAAGGCACACCCACCGAATGCCGAGCTTCTTCCTTCGACGGGAGCCGGTCAAATCGCTGAACGTCCACCCCGCCCAGGATGATCCGCGGACGGTATCGACGGAATCGATCGGCGAGCGCTTGCGAGTTCACGACAAGTGGAGTTCCTGAAACGAGTGGGGCCATCACGAGTCGTGTCAAGGCGTTCATGTGAGGCCCGTAGCGCCAGCCGATCTCGGCGCGCGGGTCCGTCCCGAAGAAGACCACCCGCGGGAAGACCCGGGCCAAGAACGCCGCGGGCAACGAGAAGTACGGATCCAGGACTTGGAACAAATCATAATCGTCTTGGACCTCACGAATCGCCCGCTCCAAGAACGTGATGCCTTTCGGGAACACCAACGGTCCCGCGAAGCGGACGCCGGGGATCTCCGCCATCGTGCGGTGGACTCCAAGCGCATCGAGGCAGAGCAGGTCGACCTCGATGTGGCGGCGGAGGCCGGTGAAGACCTGGAACGTCTGGAGCGCGAGGCCTCCGCCCTTGCCGACGTGGGCTCCGATGAAGAGGACGCGCACTAGGAGCCCTCCCGCGAATCGCTCTCCCTGCGGGGATTACGCGGTCTCTGCTCCGACGCCCCCCCTGCTCCTATCATCCAGATCTCCCCCTGTTAAGATGCAGCCAGGACACTCTCGAAATATTGGAGTGTCTCGGCGCACATGCGTTCGGAAGAAAATCGATCTCGGGCGACGATGGCTGCGGTTCGTCCGAGCCGCCGCCGCAACGATTCGTCTCCGAGCAAGCGATCAATCCCTTCAGCTAGGGCCATCGCATCCCCCGGCGGCACGAGGAGAGCAGAGACCCCGTCCTCGACCATGCTCCGGGTACCCGGAATCGCCGTGGCAACGACCGGTTTCTCGAACGCCATCGCTTCGATGAGCGAGTAGGGACAACTCTCCATGTAACTCGGGAGGGCGACGAGGGTCGCCTGCCTCAGGCGCGAGAGTAGCTCCGAGCGAGGAATCGCTCCGAGGAATTCGACGCGGTCGGGTCCGAGCCCGAGTGAACGGGCGTACCGACGCCAGGCATCGACCCGACCGCTCCCCGTCACGACGAGCCGTTCGGGCCGCCGAAGATGAACCATGGCGCGCAGCAGGACCGCCAAGCCCTTCCAGCCCAGGAGCCGGCCGGTGTAGAGGATGAAGCCCGGCTCTTCCGGCGAGTCCGGCTTTCCTCCGGCCGCTCGGAATTCATCGAGGGCCAGTCCATTCGGAATGAGAGCCGACGTCCGGACTCGGGGGCCGTAGGTCCCGAGGACCTCCTGCCGAACCGCATCCGAGACGAAGAGGACGTGACGCACCCGATTCCAGTAGTAGAGCTCGATCGGGAGGAGCGCAGGGAGGACGGCCAACGTCGTCCTCTCCGTGTCGTCTAGCGGCCCGCCGTGTCGCAACGCGCCTTGGATCCCGCGGGCCTGTCCGAGGATCGTCGTGTGAGTCGTCACGACCGTCGGGCACGGCATGGGGTCCGTCCAGAGGTCGGGCATCTGCGCGTGGTGGACGACCAACAGGTCCGGGCGATATTCCCGGACGAGATCCGGCCAACGCCGCTGGAGCGCGCGTTGAAACTTGAAGTAGTTCGCCATGACGCCGCCGCCGTTGGCGAGGGGCACGGTCTGGTAGCCGGTATCGTACGACGGCGCTTGACCGCACAGGATCGTCACTTCGTGGCGGGGCGCGATTCCCGGGAGCAATTGCCCGAGGTATGTCCCGATCCCGCCCCAGATTCGCCCGAATTCTGGAGCCGCCACAGCAATCTTCGTTGGTTGGTCCTCCCTACCCGGATTTGGATCAGTATGCGATGCGCAGGCCGCTCGCGTCTCCGGTACGACGGAACTCGAACCCCACGAGCCCCATGCCCCGAGAAGGCGCGTCGCCTTGCTGCGCTGTTAGATATTTATCGGGCCCGTATTTGAGCGTTAGGCACACAGGCGGGGGAAGGTCGTGAACGGGTCATTCGGGACCGATCCCGAGGTATTCCGAGACCTGAGAAGCACTCTCCGACTCGGAGGTGGTCCCGCTGTCGACTTGCCCGAGTCCGAATCGCTCCGCGAGCCACGTGTACAGACGGAGCCGGCGCGCAAGCCGTGGGTCCAAGGAGAGGATCGGCTTTCGTCGAATGAGCTCCTCGCGGGACGCGGTGACGAGGACGCTCCGATGCTTCCTCGCCAGGTCCAGCAAGATTTGGCCTTGTGGAAACTGAAGGAACCCTTCATCGACCCCCGAGATGAGCCCCAAATCCACGAGCGTGTCCCAGGCGAAGCGATCGCAGAACACCGTGCGGCGCAGCAGCCGTTTCGGGAGCGTGACTTTCCCGAAATACCCAAGGAAATAATCGAACGTGACGGACCACGAATAGAGATGCAGCAGGAACGGGTGACGACTCAGGTCCGTGATGACGTCGTCATGATCGCCCATCCGCACGGTGCGGCTGAGTTTGGAGAGTCGAGTGATGCCAATGACTCCGAGGGTGACGATTCGGGGCGAGCGCATCCACGCGAGCCACGTCTTGACCCCGCGCCGAGCCAGCCGATCCATGACGGCCCGGGCGATCGTCGTCTTGCCCGCGCCGTCCGGGCCCACGATCGCGTACACGTTGGCGGCCCAGGAGCCGCGCGACTCCGTTCTATCCGCGCGATCGTTCGGCCCGTGGCGCTCGCTCCGGGCGCAGTTCGATTTCATGAGAAGTCTTCTATCGGGATTTGGGAGGTCCTTCAAAACCGTGCCGGAGCTCCACTCGACGATCGGCGAGACGTCGACGACCCGCGGAATACATCGCGGGGCGTTTCCGGGTCCTCCGGTCGTCGGAACCGCGGCGCTGGGAAACGTAAAGGTTATACGCCCACGTCCGCTCTTTTTGCTTCCGGCTGGACGGGGTGAGGATTTTCCGGTGGAGCTTCAGACCTTGAAGCGAATGCGGTCGCTCGAGGGCCACCACCTCGATCGGCACAAACGCGCTCACGACGCCGCGACCGGAAGGACGGATTGAATGGAGACCCTCACATTCGTCATGACCGCGGCCTTCTATCCGCCGTACCACCTCGGGGGGGACGCGAACCATGTGCGCTACCTCGCCGAAGCGCTAGTGGCGCAAGGCCACGAGGTTCACGTGGAATACTCGCCCGCGGCCCTGGCCCTCAAGCGGGGGCGGCCCGACATCCACGACGGAGGAGACGGCGGCGTCATCCGTCACCCGATCCCGGCCCTCACGGGACGGTTCCAGCCCCTCGGCGCATGGATCTTCGGCGCCCCCGCGAGCGTTCGGAGGCATCACCATGAACTCATCGAGAGCGTCCGCCCGGATGTGATTCATTACCACAACCTCTCCTTGCTGGGACTGGACCTGATCGACGTCCCGAGCTCCGCGCTTAAGATGTACACGGCGCACGATTACTGGGTCCGGTGCCCGAGGAACGACCTGTTCAAATTCAATCGACGGCTCTGCGAGAAGCCGACCTGCCTCACCTGCTTGACAATCTCCGGGAAACCGCCGCAGTTGTGGCGCTACCGGCCCGATGGGCTCAAACCCTTCGACGCCCTCGACGTCGCGATCGCACCGAGCGATTTCCTGCGAGGCATGATCGCTCCGTACCTCCGGGCTCCGGTCGTCCACATCCCGAACTTCGCGCCCGATCCGAACCCGTCGGGCCAAGCGAGTTCTCCGGGGGACTACTACCTCTACGTCGGGCGCCTCGAATTCTACAAAGGAATTCCCGAGCTCGCGAACGCGGCGAGCCAATACCGCGGACCGCACCGGTTCGTCGTCGTCGGAAAAGGCAAACAGGCGTCCGTCTTGGAGGCGGCGCGGGAACGCTCCGCCCCGCTGGTCCTCCATGGGTGGTTGCCCGCCGCCGAGCGCGATGCGACGTACGCGCGGGCACGCGCCCTGTTGCTTCCATCGGTCTGGTATGAGAACGCACCGCTCGTCGCGTTCGAGGCCCTAGCCTGGGGGACGCCCATCTTGGCGTCCGAGACCGGGGCTCTTCCGGAGATCCTTCACGGGGACATGTGCGGCCGGACGATCCGGCCGACCGCGGAAGGGATCCTCGCGGGGATCGAACAATTCGAGGCGGAAGACCTAGCCCACGGCCAACGGAGGGCGGCCCGCGTGGCGTTTGAGACCTATCACACACCCGCCAGGTATCTCGAGAATTACGAGCGATTGATTGAGGCCACATGGGAACGCAAGATGGCGTCTCGACACATCGATCCCTCCGAATTTCCCGAGATGTCCGTCGGATCGGCGGGAGGGCCCAGTCCGATTTCCTCGGGGAAGACGTTAGGCGCTCATTCCAAGATGAGGCCCTTCGCGCATCGTGACGAGTCTCACCACCCCTAATCACGACGGAACGGTCCGAATCGTCCCCACCGAAGTGGAACCACGCCGACGCGCACCGCGTTTTTCGCCGGAGCGACCCTTCCAGGAACGTCACTTGGCCGAGCGAACCGGATTTTGTCCATCCAGCGGACTGCGGGTTGTCAGCATGGCGAGAGCCAGGACCGCCCAGAGGACGAGGAACATCCATCCGTATCCGAGGAACAGGATCAGGGCGGTGTTCCATTGGAAGTGCGATGCGGCGAAGGCATCGGATCCAGGGAGCATTGCGCCTGCCATGGAGGCGAACAGGAGAGCGACGACGATCGGCCCCGCGATGCTCGGAGCCGCGGCCTCGCGAGCCGTTTCCACCCGAGCCCGTTCGATGAGTAGCGCTTTCATGAGCTCCTTCCGGGTCCGCGCGGCCGTCAATGCCGCGGACACTTCGACGAGGGTTCCGGTGATTTCGATCTCCATCCCTGGGGGCGCGCCCGGCACCGGCGTGGCGAGGGTCATGAGCAGATCGTCGACTTCCTCATCGCTCGGCGGCATCATCCTGATCGCTTCGGATGTGACGAGGGTCGCCTCGCCCGTCGGCAACAGGTCCGCCTCGGGCAACTCGGCGATGCGGAGGGCGATGCCGCGACGCGCGTCCTCGAGTCGTCCCAGGTGACTCACGGTCGCGGTGGCGAGCGCAATCGCGACGACTACCGCTCCGATCAACGAAGCCGCGTACGCCTGAGATGAGAGGTTCGAGGAAAACCACGATGCGGTCGTCGCTTCCGCCGTGGCCCACGCGAAAATCGCGATGACCGCGAAGACGGCGGCGAAGGCCGAATGAATGAGAATAGGACGGGATGGCAAGGTCGTCCCTCCGATGTTCCTCCCGTTCGCCTGCGGCTATTAAAGGCCCAACCCCGGATTCTCGCCGGCGATAGATTTGATGCCTCTGAAAGCGGCCCAAACAATCTACAAATAGCCTCCGCCGCATGGGGCCGACGTGCTGGACATCCGGCTCGTCCGGGAGAACCCGGAGCGCATCCGGAAAGACCTCGCGAAGCGCAACGCGCCGGACAAGGCGAAGCTCCTCGCCGACGTGATCCGGTGGGATCAAGAGTGGCGAAAGGCGCTCGCGGAGGCGGACCGCTTGAAACGCCGGCGGAATGAAATCACCCGAGAGATCGCGGAAGCGAAGAAGGCGGGCAAGTCGACGGACACGCTCCGGAAGGAAGCCGCCGGCCTGCCGAAGAAGATCGACGCGCTCGACCAGACGATCGACGAACTCGCGGCGAAGGTCCGCGAGGGACTCCTCCGGCTGCCGAATCTTCTCCACGAGAGCGTCCCGATCGGCAAGGACGACACGGAGAACGTCGAGGTCGCTCGATGGGGCACCCCGCGGAAATTCGATTTCGAACTCAAGTCTCACGGCGAGCTGCTCGAGGCGCTTCGGCTCGCGGACTTCGAACGCGCGCGGAAGATCGCCGGCGCCGGTTTCGTCTACCTCCTCGGAGACCTGGTGCGCCTGGACCAAGCCCTGTTGACCTTTGCCCTTGATTACATGCTCAAGCAAGGCTTCACGCCGGTCTTCCCTCCGTTCATGATGCGCCGCGCCGCGTACGAAGGCGTCGTCGACCTCGGGGACTTCGAGTCGGTCATGTACAAGATCGACGGAGAAGACCTGTTCCTGATCGCGACGTCGGAGCATCCGATGGGCGCGATGCACATGGACGAGATCATCGACGAGGCGGACCTGCCGATCGCGCTCACCGGACTCGCCACGCAGTTCCGGCGGGAGATCGGCGGCCACGGCGTCGACACGAAGGGCTTCTTCCGCATGCATCAGTTCAACAAAGTCGAGCAGTTCGTGTTCTGCCGCCCGGAGGAAAGCTGGACCTGGCACGAGAAACTCCGCGCGAACGGCGAGGCGATCTATCGCGCCCTCGGGATCCCGTACCGCGTCGTGAACGTCTGCACCGGGGACATCGGCACGGTCGCCGCGAAGAAGTATGACATCGAAGCCTGGTTTCCTCGGCAGAATGCGTACCGCGAGGTCATTAGCTGCAGCAATTGCACGGACTACCAGGCCCGGCGGCTGAACACGCGCGCGGGGAAAGTCGGCGGCGAGAAATTCTTCCCGCACACGCTGAACTCGACCGCGATGGCGACGTCCCGCGGCCTCGTCGCGGTCCTCGAGAACTATCAACAGGCGGACGGCTCCGTCATCGTGCCGATAGTCCTGAGACCTTTCATGGGCGGACAGGACATCATCCGCGGCCCTGCGTGACATTGCGCCGGAATGCGATCACAGGTCACGGTGTACCGCAACAGTCAAGTCCCCAGATCGCCGTATGTCCCGCGGGAGGAACGGGGATCGACCGTCCCGCGTGGATTCTGCTCGGCGCGCTCGGGGTCCTGGGACTCGCGCTGATCTTGTCGCTCCCACCCGCCGCAGCCGATGGGACGAGTGGCCTCGAGGGCGGGAACGGACAGTTCCAGGTCTACGTGATCGTGCGATCCTCGTTCGACCTCGCGGAGAGCGGCCACGCAATCCCGATGGAAGTCACCGTGACTGAAGTCCACGGGCTTCCTCAGGCGAACGTCCCGGTGTTCCTGAGCGCGTCGGTGGGAACGGTCTCACCGGATCGCGTCGTCACCGATTCCCGGGGCTATGCGTCGTTCGCTTTCTCCGCGGATGTCAAGGAGGACACGCTGGTGCGGATTACCGCGCGGACGGGCCTCGATGGCGCGGCCCAAGGAATCGACGCGTTCACGGTTCGCGTCGTGCGACTGCCTCCGCCACCGATCTACGCGCAAGCGGGGATCGTGTCCCTCGGTGTTCTCGGGGGTCTCGCGGCATTCCTCTCCTGGACGGAGCCCGGTCGGCACGCGATCTTCGGAGCTCTCTTCCCTCTCTATACTCGACTCAAGAAGGAAGAGGTCCTCGACCATTTCGTTCGCGGACAAGTGTTCGGAGTCATCAAGACCGAGCCGGGGACGCACTTCACCGAGATCCGCGACAACCTCGGCCTCTCGAACGGTACGCTCTCGTACCACCTGAGGACGCTCGAAGTCGCGGGTTTCATCCGGTCCGAGCGGGAAGGCATGTACAAGCGGTTCTTCGCCGCGGACGCGCAACCGGACCGCGGTGGCGAGGGCATCCGGCTCAGCACGCTCCAAAAATCGCTGGTTGAAATCCTTCGGCGCAACCCGGGATCGGCGCAGCGGGACCTCGCGCTTCAGGCCGGAGTCACGCAACAGACGGTGAGCTACAACCTGCGGATCCTGCAAAAACAGGGCGTGCTTCAAAGCGTGTCTCGCGGTCGTCACCAGGTCTATCTCACCGCGGACGGCTGACCTCCGCCCGCGTTCTTCGGGCCGATGCGGTTACAAAAGGGCGTACCAATCTGGTTTAATACGGTTCGCCGCATCTGATGATGGGGACGGCAGTTGGTCGGTGGACCAACCCGCCGCGGAGAGGAGGCGAACAATTTGTCGCGACACGTGTGGCTGGTCTTGTTGATCATTCTGTCGATGTTTGTGTCCATGTTCCTCGTCCACCCTGTGGCCCAGAACGCGTCGGCGCAGGCGGCGCCCTTCGTCGTCAACGTGGGCGTGCAGGACGAGATGAAGACGAGGAATCTGATTCGAGGGTTCTTCTTCGGGACGGACGTGTGGACCGCGGACGCACTGAACCCAGTTGGGGAGGGAACCGTCCAGACGAATCCTGAGACGCAAGAAGTGCTCCCGTACACGATGGTTGGCACGGACGTCAACGGCGACGGAAAGCTTCAGGCGAATGAGGTCGGAGTCTTCTCGAACGTGCAAGTTGGCGGTCGCACGAGCGAGTGGATCGCCTTCTTGAGTATCAAGGGAATGAAGTGGCACGACGGCACGCAAGTCGAGCTCGAAGACGTGTTGTTCGGATACCACCTCGCGTCGTTGGCCCCTGCCGTCACATCATCGCGATTCGTGAAAGACAAGGCCGGCCAGGCCGGTTCGAACTACTCATCCACACGATACCAAAACATCAATCCTGTCGCGATCGCGGGCGCGTCCACAGACGGATGGCTCGGTGGCCCCGTCGCGGACACGAAGTACCAGTTCGCCCTCAAGTTCATTCAGACCGGACCGAACGCGCAGTTCAAGCGGGACACGTTGCAAGCCACGTTCATGCCCGCCTACTTCTGGCAGGGCACCGGAGTGCGAAAGCAGAACGGCGCGATCGTGGCCACGAATGTCCACCCGGACTTCGGCTGGGCAATGAATCCCGATCCGGCCGCCAACGGGCTGAGCGTCTACCTCAACGGTGTACCGGCCGCCGGAAACACGACGACGAGAGCCCTCACCTTCGAAGGGATCGCCATCGCATCCGGAACCCACCTGAATGCGTTCGATGTCACGGCGGCGTCCGTCGGCTGTCCCGTGGGCAGCTCGACTTGCGCCACTCCGTGGGAGGCGCAAGACCAAGACGTGATCGGCGCCGGTTCCTACAAGTTCGTCCACTGGGAGGCGGGGAACTTCGTCAAGCTCGACAAGAACCCGAACTACTTCGTCCCCGACCGCTCCGTCGCGGCGAAGACGTTGGACTTCGGACTCCGCGTGCCGAAGGTGGACTCGATCATCTACCGCCTGTACCGGAACGTCCAGGCGACCGTGTTCGCTCTCCAGGCAGGCACGCTTGACTTCATCGATTGGACGGTTCCACCCGACCAGGTCGCGCCGATCAGCGGGGACCCGAACATCGGACTCAAGTCGAGCGCCGACGCCGGGTTCTTCTACCAGAGCTTCAACTTCGAGCGCCTGCCGTTCGGATACATCAACCCGGCGCAAGGGAGCAACGCCCCGAACAACGACGTCGGCAAGCCGCTCCGACTCGCCACGGCTCACGCGACGGACAAGCGAACGATCGTTACGTCGCTGCTCCAGAACTTCGGTGTCGCGGGCCACACCGTCGTGAGCCCGACGAACACGCTGTACTACAATGCATCGGCGCCGCGATACGAGTTCGACTTGAGCGTCGCCGCGAGCATCCTCGACGCCGCTGCGGCCGATCCGTTCTACGGCGCCCAAGGATACGGCGTGGACCCGCCCGGTGCGTGTATACCGGATGGAACCGGATGCCGCAGCCTACCCGGCATCGGGACGCGACAGATCGACATGCTCACGCCGCAGGCGGACTACGACCCGATCCGGGCGTCCGCGGGAACATTGATCGCGCAGAACATGCGCACGATTGGCGTGAACCTGAACTCGAAAGCCACGGCCTTCGGAGCGATCGTTGACGACCTGAACACACGCAACTTCGACATGTGGATCCTCGGCTGGTCCCTGACGGGATATGTGGAGCCCGGCTACGTCGAGAGCTTCTTCCACAGCCGGAACGCGCCGATTCCCGGGCAGAACTACGAGAGCTATGTGAACACGTCGCTGGACACAATCATCGACGACGCGACCGGTGCCGTCGGAACCCAAGCCGTTCAACTGTGGAAGTGGGCGCAGGGCGCGATCCTCCAGGACGCGGTCTACAACGTGCTGTACTTCCGGACGAACGTGTTCGCGTTCCGCCAAGACCGAATCGATCCGGCGAGTTTCCGGACTGACATCGGAGGCGATGTCTGGATCTACTGGTCCCGAATCTTGCTCGATCCCGCACCGCCGGGCGTTCTCCGATCGGCCGCCAGCCTACCGTCCGCCGTCGGCTCGGGCGGAAGCGCACCGGTGACGGTCACTGTGCGCGATTCCCAAGGCCACCCGGTCGCGGGGGCCTCGGTCAACATCTCGCGGACCGCAGGCCTCGGCACCGTGAGCCCATCGACGGGGACGACGAACTCGAATGGTCAGTTCGCCGCGACCTTCACAGCGCCCACGCTGACCGCGGGAGCGACGCCCGTGTCGACCTTCCTCGAGATCAAGTCGACGAGCTCGGAGTTCGGAGCGGCGAGGCTGGTGACGGTCGTCATCACGACGTTCCCGCCGGGGGCGCAGTTCCTCACGTTGCTTGCAGACACGCCGTTCGGAAACGTCATCAGCGAAGGGGGAGCGGGCGCAATCGACGTGACGGTCTCCGACGAGCGCGGCTTGCCGGCGGCCGGTGCGAACGTGATCCTCGCGCCGACGCCGTCGATCACCCTGACCCCATCGACGTTCACCTTGGACGCGACGGGCCACCAGCAAGTGGCCATCTCAGCTCCGACGGTGACGGCGGACACGACGTACACGATCACGATCACGGCGACCCGCGGAGCTGTGTCCGGAACGTCGCAGATGACGTTGACCGTCCTGAACGTGCCGCCTCCACAGACCGGCGGCGGATTCGGAACCACTGAGGTCTTGCTGATCGGCGGGGCCGTCGTCGGGACAGGCGCAGCGGGCGGCGTCTACGTCGGTCTGCGGCGCCGGGGGAGGAAGAGGCCGTAGGTCGCGAGCGCGGACATCTCCCCCGGCGGACCGGGTCCCAGTCGGGCCCGACCACGCTGGAGAAGGTTGAAGTCGCGACGGACGATGGTACGCGAGGGGGGAATCCGTGGGACTCCGGTCGTTCCTAATCAAGCGCGCGGCCCAGACGTTCGTCACGATCATCGTCGTGCTCGTCCTGATGTTCGTGCTCTTCCGGCTGATGCCGGGCGACCCGGTGTCGTTCCTGATCCAACCCGGGCTCACGCCGCAGGAGCGGGACGCGCAGCGGGTTGCGTATGGGTTCGCGCGATGGGAGAGCGCACCGGGTGTCTTCAAGACCGGCAGCTTCACGGTCCCAGACCCTGGGTTGTACGCCGTCACGATCGACGTACGCGATTCGAAAGGGAACACGGCGACCCTCTATGCCGCGTACGTCGACCCGAAGGTCTTCGCTCCCAATAGTCCGATCTTCCTCCGAGGATTGAGCGCCTCCCCATCTCAACACGTCCTTGTCGGAGACGCGGTGACCCTGTCCGTTCGGCCGCTCACGTCGCTACCGACCGATCTGTCGACGTTCGAAGCGTGGGCACTTGTCACGGCGCCGTCGGGCCCGGGGTCGAATGTGACGTTGACCTATGGGGGCGGTCTGTTCGCTGGAACATATACCCCGTCGACGAACGGAGTCTACGCTGTTGAATTCAATGTCCGGAACCCCGCGAACGGCGACCTCGCGAACGCGCCATTCGGATTTGCGGCGAATCCCGTCGACATCTCCCCGTTCTCGTACGTTACAAACGAGGATCCGCGCGGTGCGATTTTCACCGCTCCTGTCACATACACCCGTTCGGTTGCGGAAACCTATCTCGTCGTGAGATCCTCGCAGGGTGACCTTGGCGATCTAGTCGGACATGTTCTGACACCGAGGGGCGCGACGAACGAGTTCGCCCTGAACCACCCCCTCGTCGCCGTTGACCGACCGGTGTGGGAGGAGTTCTGGTACTACCTGTCCGGCATGCTGACAGGGAGGTTCGGGAACTCGTTTCAGACGGGGCGGCCGGTGAGTTCGGAGATCCGCGAGCGAATCGGACCCACGCTCCTCCTCTTCGGCACCGCGACGATCGTTTCTGTCCTCATCGGGATCGGCGGGGGCGTCCTGCTCGCTTGGTTCCGGGGCTCCCGAGGCGAGATCGCCGCGATCGTCTCGAGCTTGTTCTTCTACTCGATGCCGATCTTCTGGTTTGGGATCATCCTCCTGTTCGTGTTCGCTTACACGTTGAAATTGTTTCCTTTCGGCGGCATCGGCGGCGTCGACGCGGTGGGGAACCCGCTCACGGGAGTTGCGTGGGCCGGAGACATCCTGTGGCACATGGCGCTGCCGCTCGCCAATCTCGTCATCCTGAACTTCGCGGGATACGTCCTCCTCATGCGAAATTCGCTGCTCGAGGTGCTCGGAGAGGACTTCGTGACGGTCGCACGCGCGAAGGGGCTCAAGGAACGGACCGTCATGTACAAGCATGCGGCCCGAAACGCGATGCTCCCGGTGACCACGGTCACGGCCATCGCGATGGCCACGGTAATCAGCGGCGGCGTCCTGACGGAGACGATCTTCTCCTGGCCCGGGATGGGATTCTACTTCGTCGCGCGCACCCTGGGACAGGACTTCCCCGCGGTCCAGGGAGCCTTCTTCATCCTCGCCTTGCTGACGGTCTTGGGTAACGTCGTCGCCGACGTCGCATACGCGTACCTGGACCCGAGGGTTCGATTGTAATGGTCGATTGGGACCTGGCGAAGGAACGCCTTCGGGCCTATCGTCGAAATCTCCTGAACACCTGGGCGCTTTTCAAGGAGAGCCGAATCGGAGTCGTGGGAATCGGCATCATGATCGTCTTCGTCACCCTCGCGGCCCTGGCTCCCTACCTGGGCCTGCGGGATCCGATCTACTGGCGCGCGCCATCGGAGGATGTCATCGCGCTCGACACCTACTGGCAGGCGGACACGGCGAGCTTTCTGTTCGGCGCAGGCAGTCCGATCCAGTCGCAGGTCGCGATGCGCGTGATCCCGCGCGCAACCGATCCGCGGGCCGATCGACTCTATGTGGCATCGGGCAACAAGCTCCTCGGAATCGACCCCGTCGCCGGGGGATCGAGGGGATGGTTCGGGGCGGATCAAAAGGCCGCGTTTACGACCTCCGCCCCGATCACGGCCGGCCCCGTGGCCGCGAACTTTGGCAGCAAGACGAACCCGGACTACATCGATCTCGTCGTGTACATCGGGACCTCGGATGGGACCTTCTACGCACTCAACGACAGCTGCTCGCCCACGGACCCGCTGAAGCGGTGCGGAGGGGCGTCGCCCCTTCCCGGAGGGCCGGATGTCGTGACGCGGTCGGTGGACGGAAGCGTGACTTCCATCGCGGTCTGGTCCGAGCCCACGGATGATCCGGCGCCTCCGGCCGTGCCCTCTCGGAATCCCGGGGAGTCTGTTTTCGTCGGGACCTCGAACGGAACCCTGTACGCGTTCGCCGCCTCGAATCTGTCCCTCCTCTGGAACCGGTCGTATGGCTCCGGGATTTCGATTCGGATGGCGTCCGCGCCGATGAACTCGCCGACGAACCCGAGTTATTCTCCCGCGCTCACGGAGGACGGTCGAAGGATTTTCCTGAATGCCGGCGACTGGCAGTCCCTCTACACGGCGAACGGCTCGCTGGCGTGGACGGGATTTCCGGTGAGCACGCCCTGGACCTCCGCTCCCGTCGTCTCGCTTCCCTCCATCCTGGCGGATGGGAGTTTCGGCGAGCTCGTCTACGCAGCCTCCGACGACGGATGGCTCTTCGCGCGCAAGGCCGACACGGCCGCGCCGTACGCGCCATGGGAGTCCTCTCCCGCGTCCCAGCTCCACCCGACCCTACCGCTTCGCACGATCCCGGTCATGCAGACGGTGTCGCAGCGCGATCCCGGGCCGCTTTCGTCTCCGTTCCTCGACTCGACGACGGTCTACGTGACGTCCCGTTCCGGCATCCTGTATTCAATCGCCCGCGACGCGGTGGGGACGCTGAGCGCGGGAACGGTGAAGTGGCGCTTCGCCGACAGGGTCCTGCAGGAACGAGGGTTCCGCTTCACCGCCCCTCCGGTCCTGGCCATCGCCCAACGGATCATCTTCGGGGTCGGGGTGGATCCGAAGGGGACGCCCGATCCGGCGGACGATACCGGGATTCTGTACAGCCTGTCCGAGGTCGGCGACATGCTGTGGCGCAAGGACTTCAATGGCACGCTCGCCGCGTCGCCGTCCCTCTGGACGACACAAGTCGGCAGCCAAATCAACACTCCCAACGTCTGGCTCGGGACCGGAAAAGGCTGGGTGTACGCGATCTCCTCGACCGGCAAGTACCTCGCGCCGCTTCCGCCGGGAACGTATCCGTCCGGCAACCAATACATCTGGGGCACGGACCTGCAGGGCCGGGACATCTTCAGCCAGTTCATCTGGGGCTCGCGGATCGCCCTCATCGTCGGCTTCTCAGTCGCGCTCCTGGCGGTCGGCATCGGCCTCGTGGTCGGCCTCGTCGCGGGCTACCTGGGCCGCAAGACGGACATCGTCCTCATGCGATTCACGGACGTCATCCTCGTCCTCCCCCTCCTGCCGCTCCTCATCATCCTCGCCGCCGTCCTCGGCTCGAGCATCTGGAACATCATCCTCGTCATCGCCCTTCTGTCCTGGCCCGGCACCGCGCGGGTCATCCGGTCCGAAGTCCTCAGCCTCAAGGAGCGCCCTTACATTCAGTCGGCGCGGGTGACCGGAGCGAGCAGCGTGCGGATCATGTTCCGACACCTGACGCCGAACGTCATGCCGCTCGTGTTCCTTTACATGACGTTCGCGGTAAGCGGCGCGATCCTCCTCGAGGCGGCCCTCAGCTTCATCGGCCTCGGGGATCCGAACACCCCGAGCTGGGGTCAGATGCTGTCGAATGTGCAGCAGGCGGACCTGCTCCGAGCGTACTGGTGGCTCCTCCCGCCGGGCCTGGGAATCACGGTCTTGTCGCTCGCCTTTTTCCTGACCGGTCGTGCGTTCGAGCAGATTATCAACCCCCGGCTGCGCACGAGGTGAATCTTCGGTGGCGCTGCTTGAGATCCGGAATCTGCGAACCTACTACCGCGTTCGCAAGGGCCAGGTCAAAGCCGTCGACGGCGTCGATTTCACCGCGGATCGCAGCAAGACGGTCGGCCTGGTCGGCGAATCGGGGTGTGGCAAGACGACATTGGCCTTCGGCATCTTGCAGATCCTCCCCTCGAACGCGCGCATCGTCACGGGCGAGGTCCGCGTCGGCGGCGAACTCGTCTTCCGAGCACCCCTGACGCACGAACTGAAGTTCCTGCTCGACCAAGACGGATCCGCGCAGGCCGTGCAGGACATGCTGGCGATGCGCGCAGCCGGTATGCCGGCGGACAAGGCCTCGACGGCTGCGCATGAGCTGATGCCGATCCTCCAGCAGGAAGCGTCCTTAATCGAAGACGCTCAAGCGATGATTGCGGACGGTCAGGCCGACCCCGAGATTCTGAAACGAGACCTGCTCGACCTGGCCGACCGGCGCGAGCGCGCTTGGAACCGGGGCTTCACCCGCCGTGCGATCCAACGGTCCCAACGGAATCGAATGCAGACGATGCGATGGTCTCAGGTCTCGATGATCTTCCAAGGGGCGATGAACGCCTTCAACCCGGTGTACCGAGTCGGCGACCAGATCGAGGAGGCGCTGGAGGCCCACATGGAGATGACGGGCGAACAACGCAAGGCTCGAATCCAGGAACTGTTCAAGCTGGTCGGCATGACCGCGGATCGGTCGGAGGGATATCCACACGAGTTCTCCGGTGGCATGAAACAGCGCGCGATGATTGCGATGGCGCTCGCCTGCAAGCCGGACCTGATCATCGCGGACGAGCCCACGACGGCCCTGGACGTCATCATGCAGGACCGGATCCTCGGAGAGATCCGCGATCTGCAGCGGGAGCTCGACCTCGCGATGATGATCATCACGCACGACATCTCCGTCGTGGCGGAGGTCTCGGACCGCATCGTCATCATGTACGCCGGCGAGATCGTCGAAGAGGGGACGACGGAGAGTGTGTTCGAGCGGCCGTCGCATCCGTACGCGATCGGACTGCTCGAGGCGTTCCCGAGCGTGAAGGGCCCGAAGAAGAAGCTCCGGGCGATTCCCGGATCGCCGCCGGATCTTGTGAACCCGCCGAGCGGTTGCCGGTTCCACCCTCGATGTCGATTCGCGCAGGACATCTGCACGCGGGAACCACCTCAACTGATCGAGGTCGACGCAGGCCATCGATCCCGTTGCCACTTCGCGAAGGAAATCTTCTCCGGGAGCCTCGCATGACGGAGGACGGCGCCGTCTGGGACGTCCGCGGGCTCCGGAAGCTCTTCCCTTTGAAGGCCGGTTTGTTCGACGCGCTCCGCGGGAGAGAGAAGCAAGTCCACGCCGTCGACGGAATCGACTTCTCAATCAAACGGAGCGAGATCCTCGGGATCGTCGGAGAGTCGGGATGCGGGAAGACGACGACGGGCCGTCTCCTCGTGAAACTCGAAGAGCCCACGGAAGGCCAACTCCTGTTCCACGGCAACGACATCGCGGCCCTGAAGGGAGGACCCCTCAAGGACTTCCGTCGACGCGTCCAGATGATCTTCCAGGATCCGTACGAATCGCTCAACCCGCGGTTCACCGTGATGGATGCGGTCGCGGAGCCGCTGACGGTTCACGGCGTGACGGATTCCCTGGCGGATCGGGAGGATCTGATCACGAAGGCGCTCGAGCACGCGGAACTCGCTCCGGCGTCGGACTTCATGTACCGATATCCGCACGAGCTGAGCGGCGGGCAGCGGCAACGGGTCGCGATCGCGCGGGCGATCGTCCTCCAACCAGAGTTCATCGTCGCGGACGAGCCGGTGTCCATGCTCGATGTCTCGATCCGCGCGGGTGTCATGAATCTCCTCCTCCAGCTCCGCGACGAGTTCCGACTGACCCTCGTGTTCATCTCCCACGACGTTGGCGTGACGAGGTACATGTCCGACCGAATCGCGGTCATGTACCTGGGGCGGATCGTCGAGCTCGGGACCGGGGAGGAGGTCATCGCGCAGCCGCTGCATCCGTACACGCAGGCGCTCCTGACGTCGGTCCCGGTCCCGGACCCGAAGTTCCAGCGGGGCCGGGCGAAGATCCAGGGAGAGCTGCCGAGCCCGATCGACCTGCCGAGCGGATGCACGTTCCATCCTCGTTGTCCGTACGCCCAGGAAATCTGCAAGACGACGAAACCCGAGTTGCGCGAGATCGTCCCCGGTCACTTCGCGGAATGCCATTTCGCCGGTGAGGTCGGATTGTCTTCGGGCGCACCCCCTGCCGCGGCGACGATATCCGGCGGAGGGTCGCCGACATGACGTGGTTCGCGAAAGCCGCGGCGATCTTCCTCGCCGTCCTTGCCGTCGTCGGAGGGATCGTCTGGGTAAACTTCTTGGATCGGTACATTGCCGCGAGCGACGCCCGTATGCAGATCGGCGGCAATGTCGGCTACCAGAACGTCACGATCCCCGCGGTCACGTCGCCGAACGAGAACGTGACTGTCGGCGTCCTGTTCTTCCTCCGGAATCCATCGGGCATCGCGATCGACATCATGCACATCTCGTACCGGTTCTACATGGACAACCTGACGGACACGCGTTCGTTCGCGGAGAAGGGGGCCTCGCTCTTCGTCGTCCCGGGGGGCTTCTTCCCTCCGGGCGTCGGCTACGTCGTCGGTCCGCATAGTACCGTGAGCGTGTGGGGGAACGCGACCGTCTTCGGCGCGACGCAACCGACCCAGCTCGCCCGGTTGAACCTCACCTTCGGCGGACGGTACTTCCCGATCATTGACGCAGCGCTCGTCTACCGCGTGCACGGCACGTCGATCGTCGAGCGGGTCCTCGGCATCGAGTTCGCCACCTCAGGAGGAATCGTCCCGTTTGGATCGTGATGTCGTTCGACGGGTCCTCATCGAGGGAGTCTTCGTCGTCCTGGCCGGGTTCTCGATGGGGGCGCTGGTCTCCGTCGCGAGTTTCGCTGACTACGGGCTGTTGCTGAGCTTGGACGTCGGCGGGACAATCATTTTCGTTGCGCTTGGCGCCGGGATCGCCATCGGCTTGCGCCTTCGAGACGCGGAGCCGCAATACCTTGTCCTCGCGGGTTTCGTGGGATCGTCCATCGCCATCATTATCGTCCTGATCTCGGTGTACGCCCCGGTCTTCGCGGGGGTCGTGGCGGGTCTCGAAGCCCTCGGTCCTTCGGACTCCGCCCGGGCAGTGATCATCTTCGTCTCGCTCTTCCTAATTCCCCTCCACCTTGTCGGCTGCGTGGCTGGTTACGCGCTCGCCGACTTCCTGGCCCCCGAGGGAGTACGCCGTGGCAGAAACCTCGAGCGCCTCTGAGTCACCGGTTGGGCTTGGCTGGGACGAGCTCGTTAGGACGGTCTTCGAATCACTCCTCATCGATAAGAATATCCGGTAGTATATAATAACCATCAGATAATAGTCCTGATGGAGAAAACCCTCAAGAAGGAGGGATCAAAAATCGCTCGGAATACGGCGCTCGCTCACGGGCCTTCGGTGGCCGGCTCGAGCGCCTCGGTAATCTGGGGAATTTATTTATACGCTCGAACGAATCCCTGCGGGCCTCGGTGTTGGGGAGAGGGAGTCGAATGTCGAATACCACCGCTCGCAGAGCGCTAAGCTTTCTGATCGTCGGCGCGATGGTTCTGGCAGGCGTCCTCGTTCTCGTGACGGCGGCACCCGTTGCCTCCGCTCGCGTGATCGCGTCGCCCGCCGCGCCGACGACAGGTGTCACGTCGTCGCCTCGAATTGCAGAAAACCCGTTGACGTCCGCGGTCTCCGCGGAATCGCGGGACGTCTGGAAGACAAAATTGGATTCTGGGTTGAAGGACGTAGTCGATCGGGGATCGACCGATCTCGTCGATGTGGTCATTTACACTCAAGATATGAATTCGCTGACACCGTTGCTCAACAAGTTTGCCATCGAGCGGCTCCCCGAGGAATTCCGGGGCAAGGATCACAGGCTCTCCCAACGCTCCCTCGCCCGTTCAGAGGGAATCGTCTCGACAACGGTGACTATTCCCGCCTACGCGATCAAGGATTTCGCCAAGCTGCCCGCCGTCTTGGGCATTGAGAAGCGATCCGTGCTAGCCACGGCGGACTACACGAACATCGATCTCACTTCGGAGCGCCAGCGTGTCGCGAAATTCAGGGAGCAGCTCCAGTCGCCGGGCAGCGGACCGGCGCCGACCGATTGGTCCATCGTCCGATCCCAACACGTGGTCGACTCGGCCGGCAACTATCCGATGGGCTACAACGGAACCGGCGTCAACGTGGCCGTCCAAGACTGGGGCGCGGACTTCGGTCACCCGAATCTCCGGGGTCAGTGGGCGATAGACCGCAATCCAGCGTCGCCATACTTCGGCTACCCGATCATGTTGAGCCAGGAATCTCAATGGAATAACCTCCAGCTGTTCACAACCAGCAGCGATTTGGATCGCTACCCATACCCCATCTTTGCAACCGTTGGAACGGCCAGTTGGTACTCCGACACGGAGTACCAGGCGACGGCCGACGCAAGCCGGAACCTGACCTACACAACGGGAATTGCATACGGTTTCTTCCAATATACGAAGCGGGTGGCGCCGAGCACACCCTCGTGTCCGGGCTCGGGCAACCTCATCAGCCGCACGTATCACGTGGGCACGATCGCGAGCGCGAGCGGCGTGTACCACCTGGGGGTTGACATCGACAAGTTCTTTGAGCGCTACTTCTGCAACCGGCCGGGCATCCTCGTTACGGATTCGACGACCCCAGGTGTGTACGACACCGTGTACGTCGATCTGAATAACGACCTCGATTTCACAGACGACAACCCGGTGAGCATTGCGGGAAACCCCCTGGCCACCTGGGATGCGAACGGGGACGGGGTCGCCGATGTCTCCGGCGGGCTCCTGTATTTCATTGGGAAACAAACCAACTCGATCTCCAACGAGGTCGTGATCGCTTCGGCGACCGGAGCCGAAACCAGCGCATCGTTGGCACACGGGTGGATTCAAACGGACTCCCAGGGAGTCAATCTGTTCACCGCCACGATGAGTCTCGATGGGACGTACTGGCCGAGCTCGGGGGAGGACATTTACGAGTTGGTCATCCCCGACACGACCGGCGGTGGGAACGAGACGGGAACGACCGCGCAACTGACGGCGGGATTCAACGCGATGACAGGGGCCACCGTAAACACCGCCGCGCTGCTCACGATGGGCTACCCCATCAAGCAGGTCTACGGGATCGACAACAGCTCAGGCCCGCTCGTCGCCGGGGTGGACTACCGCCTGAATTCGACGACTGGCGTCATCACCTGGCTGAAGAACTTCCCTGACGGCGACTTCGTGGAAATCATTTACGAGCTTCGGACCTGGACGTTGAGCTATGACACGGGCGCGATTACGTTCGAGACCCCTCCCACCGCGAGTTCCGCGGTGACTGCCACATACAAGACGGGCCTGCCCGTGCCGTACTCGAACATCACTGCACAGCGGCAAGGCTGGGACCTGTTCGTCCCCGGACCGGGCGACATCGTCGCCTTCTATGGCGCGTTCGAGACGTTCGAGGATCACGGAACGTGGGTCTCGACCGACCTCGCGGGTGTGCCGTTCGGGAACACGGGCGGCATCTTCGACATCTATGGCACCGCTCCCGGTGCCAAGATCATCGGGGTCGATCTCCCAACCTCGTTCGACACGGCGGAACTCTTCTACTTCTCCTCCCACGGCTACGATGGCGTCGCCGGCACCGGCGACGAGGCGAACATCATCACGAACAGCTGGGGAAACACGCAGCCGCAGAACACGGGATTCACGTTCTTAGAGCGGTATCTCTACGACCTGACGACGAGAGTCGCCCCGAATGTCACCATCTTGTTCGCGGCCGGCAACCTCGGGCCAGGGTATGCGACCTCGACGCCTCCGAACACGGCGCCCGGCGTAATCACGGTCGGCGCGGGTACGCTGATGAACTACCGCTGGCTCCTCGGCAGCGATGGCGGCAACGGATGGTACGACTGGCCGCTCCTTGGCCAGGGACCCTTCGGGGTGGGGCCGTACGGAGACCTCGCGGACTTCTCGAGTAAAGGGCCGGCCCTCATGGGCACCCCGGAACCCGATGTCTTTGCCGCGGGCGCGTTCGGCTTCGGCGGGCGACCGCTCAACTCGGCGTGCGCGGCGTTCGGCGGGTGTGACGGGACCGGTTCCTTCGACCTCTGGAGCGGCACCTCGATGTCCACACCGGTCACGGCCGGCATCGTCGCGCTCATCTACCAGGCCTACAAAGCCAACGGAGGCGCGTACCCGGTCTCGACCGTCGCGAAAGAGATCCTGATGTCCTCCGCGGACGACCACGGGTTCGACGTGCTTCAGCAGGGAGCGGGATGGGTCAACGGAACCGCCGCCGTCGAGCTCGCATCGAGTACCGCAGGGCTGCGGGTGAGCCCGGCGTTCGTCGCCCCCGGCGGCTATGGGGGCGTGCACCGACCGGCGTTCGTCAATTTCATGCACCCCGGCGACACGTACGACCAATCGTTCACCGTCCACAACGAGGGTAGCTCCCCCGCCGTGGTCTCGATCGGGGACGCGGTCTTTTCGAAGGCGGGTGCGGACTTCTCGTTCAATTGGGCGTTTGCGAATCCCTTGGGCGAGTTCCGGATTTTGAAACCTTCGGGCCTCTACTCGGTCGACGGCCATACCCTCCTCCCGGGGTCTGAGGACCTCACCACCCGGTGGAGCAGCTCGGACTTCCTCCGCCTCACCGTTGTGCGGGATCGCGCGACAACGACCGGAACCCCGTACACAGGCTTCGAACTCTTCGATTGGTGGGATGCGAACGGAGACGGAACGTTCGGCGGGGTCGCCGAGCGAAACCGGTACTCGTTCGCGGGCTTCGAGTCGGATCGTTGGAGCACGATGGACGAGATCTACAGTCCCAACTCCCGCGTGCACGACGGCCTCGTCCTGCGGATGCGAGACTTCGGCGGGGTGACGGGAAGCTTGACCGTCGTAGTCGAGTTCTATGCGAAGACCAACTGGGCTTGGACCAACGCGGAGGCTTCCACCGGCCTGACGGTACCTGCCGACGGATTGGCGAGCTTCGATGTGACGTTCTCGGTGCCGACCGGAACTCCTCCGGGCATGTACCAGGGCGCCGTCTGGGTCGCGTCGGGCGGTCGCCGGACGATCGTCCCCGTCCTCGTTACCGTTCCGGCCACGAGCCTGCCGGCGATCTTCGGGGGTGGCACGCCATCGACGAGCCTTTACGAAAACGGGGCGGTTGGCCAGGGTCAATTCCCGAGCAACTGGCGCCAGAGCGGCGACTCTCGCCTCTATTGGTTGGACACTTCCGCCGTTCCCGCGGCGAATCGTCGGATGATCTACAACACCATCCTTCGCGACGCGCCGTCCGAGGCCGAGTTCTTCGTGTACTCGCTCCAGCCGGATGCATACTGGACCGACGATGCGACGTTCGGTCCAGGGGCGATGGTCGAGCTCGCCGCGACGGACAACACCGCCGGCACGACGAACACGAACGCGATCGAACGGACATTCATGCATACGGCCGTCTTGCCGGGACTCGTCGCGGTACAGGCGAAAGCACTCGTCTCCGCCGCATCGGACGAACCCTTGCGAGTTGAAGTCGGCATCTTGACGACCGACCCGCAGCGCGCGCGAATCTCCACGAACAAGCTGGCCGGATCCGTGCCCGTCACCGCGTCGGCTTCGGTCCCCCTGTACGACGGCGCGGTCCTTCTCGGGTTCCTGAAGCTGCCCGGGGACGGCGTTCTGACCCATGCGGATCCCATCGTGGCCTCCTCGACATCGTCGACGCCGATCGAATCCGTGACTCTCGTCAATCCGGAGGACAACACATACTTCATCGCCGTCCACGGTTGGAGCGTCCCGGCCGGTTCGACGACGTTCGACCTGACGGTGACGACGACAACCGCGAGCGGGACGACGGTCGAAAACTTCCCAGCGCGGACCGTGTTCCAGGACAATCCGGCGGACCCGTACACCTCGAGTTTCGTGCAGACCCGCGTCCTGAGCAGAGTGAGCCGAATCCAAGTGGATATCGCGGGCGTGAGTCCCAACGATATCGACCTCTACATGATGTCCGACCACCCGAACCTCGTCCTGGGCGGCGGCAACTTCATTGGGAAAGGAGGCCCGACGGTCGACGTCCCGGCGTTCCACAGCGTCCTCATCAATTTGACCTGGCTCTTCCCCGGGGACAAGCGGGAGGGCGTCACGTCGGACCTTGTCTACCTGAGCCCCGGCTTTGCGCCCGCCTCTCTCGCCCAGGCCGTGGACATCACGTTCAGCTACGACCTCACTCCGCCATCGTTCAGTTCGCAGCTGCCAGCTCAGGGCTCGACGGTGAGCGATTCGACGCCCGGGATGTTCGTCCAGATCAACGACAACCAGCCGGGCGCGTTCGCAGCCCGTGGAGAGATCGATCAGACGAAGGTCAAGGCTTGGCTGGACGGCGTCGACATCACCTCGGTCGCCTCGATCAGCGTACCGCACTCGACGAACGTCGGCTACCCGACCGGGACCGTCCTCTACACGCCCGCTCATCCGTTGATCGACGGCTCCCACACGATGATCGTCCAGGCTGGCGACTTCGCCGGGAACCTGGCGACGACCGCCTGGTCGTTCTCGATCGATACGACGGCGCCGCGGCTCGACATCTCGTCGCCGACGCCGGGTTTCGTGACGTCCGCCGCGACCGTGACGGTCAGCGGCACGACGGAACCCGGAGCCAGCGTGTCGATCGGAGGGTCCAGCGTCTTCGTGGACGGAGCCGGCGCATTCAGCGCGGCCGTCACCCTCATCGCGGGAACGAACACCATCGACGTCAGCTCGACCGATGCACTCGGGAATACGGCCTCGACCTCGCTGACGGTCGTCAGCGACTCGACCGCGCCGGCGATCTCCCTCTTGCGGAGCTCGGCGGGCCTCCTGACGTCGAAGGACCTGACCGTCGTCTCGGGCGTCGTGAGTGAAGCGTCTTCCGTGACCGTCGCTGGCATTCCGGCGATGGTCCACGCGGACGGCTCGTTCGAGGTGCCCGTGTCGCTGGCAGAAGGCTCGAATTCGATCGCGATCACAGCCACGGACGCCGCCGGCAACCAAGGTTCGGACAGCCTCACGGTCATCCGGGACACGACGCCGCCGACCCTGACGATGGACGCCTTGCCGACGGAGGTCAGCGCGGCGACCGTCACCGTGAGTGGGAGCGTCGAGAGCTCGGTGTCGTTCGTGACGGTGAACGGACAGCCCGTCACCGTGACGGGCGGACGTTACTCCACGAGTGTCGCACTCAGCTTCGGCTCGAACGTGATCTTCGTGGAAGCGACGGACGCCGCCGGCAACACCGCGACGACCTCCCAGGCGGTCTCGTATGTGCCGCAAGGGGTGTCGACCGCGTCGGTCGGACTCATCCTGTTGCCCGTGCTCACCGTCATCGCGCTGCTCGTCGGCCTAGCCATCGGACAGGCCCGGAGAGGGCGCGGCGGAGGGGGCGGTGGCGGAGAAGGCGGCATGAAGATGGAGGACATGAGGAAAGAGGGGGGAACCTCGGAAGAGGAGCTCCCGCCCCCCGAGGGAGGTGAGCTGTGATGCGCAAGCTTGCGGTTGCGGCGATCCTCGGGCTCGTCCTCTTCCTCCTGCTGTCTTCGGCGGTCCCGGCGAGGGCAACCCACGGCGATGCCTCGGGCCTGTACGGCGGCAATCTCCGGGTGGCCGTGCGCGGAGCGATCAGCTTGAATCCGTTCACCGCGACGGACGCGGACAGCTGGAAAGTCATCCCGCTCGTCTACGACAGCCTCGCTCGGATCGACCCGGCGACGCTCACGCCGACTCTTTGGGCGGCGTCCTCGTGGTCGATTTCCGGCACGACGCTCACGGCGACGTTGCGATCGGACCTGAAGTTCACAGACGGCACGGCCGTCGGGGGTGCCGACGTCGTGTACTCGTACAACCAGTACAAGACCGTCGGGCGCGTTCCGGCGGACCTCGCGGCGACCAACGCAGGAAACACGGTCACGCTATCCTCGGCATCCGGAGGCGGCCTCCTGTTCGGTCAGGGCCTCACCCTCCCGATCGTGAAGGCAGGCAGCGTGGCGAACCCCGTCGGAAGCGGACCGTGGAGGCTCACGTCGCCACCGTCATCGACCTCGTGGACGCTGACGGCGAACGCCGCGCACTTCCGGCCGCCGTACCTCGAGACCGTCACGTTCAGCGTGTACAGCAGCACGACGAGCGCCGCGACGGCGCTCTTGAGCGGGAGCCTGGACTTCATCGGCTGGGGCCTCCTCGTCGACGAGCCATCCCAGATCATCAACATCGGCGGAGTCAACAAGACGCTCCTGAGCGACGCGACGATCGTCCAAAACCCCGGGCTCCGGCAGCTCTCGTTCGGGTTCAACATGCGCTCGACCCGAGTGACGTCGGATGCGGGCCTGCGGTCCGCGCTGGCCGTCACCCTGAACCCAATCTTGTACCGCCAACTGTATCCGTCGACGATCATCTCGCGCAGCCCCGTCATCCAAGAGGACGTGCCATGGTACAACCCAGCGGTACCGACTTACCAGGTGACGATCACCCTTGTCGGCACTCCGCCCCGGTCGACCGCCCTCCTCACGCAGAGCTTGCAGCTCTTGGACAACGCAGGCTACGTCGACCGCGATGGGGACGGCTGGCGTGAGCGGCCGAACGGTTCGCCGCTCTCCTTGACCGTCGTCGGGATACCCGTCACCGAGGACGCGCGAACCTTCACGATTCAAGAGGCGACCGTCGATGTGTTCACGCGCCTCGGGATCCACGCGACCCTCGTCAGCGTGCCAAGCGCGACGATCCTGAGCACCCTCGCCGCGGGCAACTACGACGTGTTCGCCGCGACGCTCGACACGACCCTCGATCCGGGCTTCCTGTGGGATTACGTGCACAGCTCGGGCGCCCTGAACGTCTTCGGTGTCGTCGACTCGACGTTGGATGCGGACCTGTCGACCGCGAACGCCGCATTGGCTTCGACTTCCCGGGCGACGGCCGTACTCGACGCGCAGATGCGGACGATGACGAAGGGATTCTTCGTCCCGGTCTTGCACTTCAACGCGATCGAGGCCGCGGTGCGTGGATCCTTCGACGGCTGGGTGAGCATGCCCGGCGGCGTGAACAACTTCTGGACGTTCCAGAACCTCCACGTGACCCAGCTCGGTCCCCTCGCGGCGACGCTGACGGTGATCCCGACCGCCGTAACGGCCGGCCAGACCACGACCGCGATCGCCACGGTAAAGGATTCGCAGGGCGCCCCGGTGTCCGGCGCGAACGTATCCTTCTGGATCGGCGGGAGCCAGGTGGCCAGCGGGACGACGGATCTTGCGGGCACGTTGAGTACCCCGGTGACGGCCCCGAGCGCGCAAGGCGCGACAGACGTTCAAGTGACGATCCAGGCGTCGAAGCTCGGATACGCCGGCGCGACGACGTCGGCCTGGATGACGGTCACCTCGGACACGCGTGCGCTCGCCGTGGGTGTGAGTTCGTCCGCGGTCACGATCCCGTCGGGCGGACAATCGACGATCACCGTCACGGTGACGTCCAGCGGGTCGCCGGTCTCCGGTGCGACCGTAAGCCTCCAAGTCATCGGACTCGGCGGGAGAGTCACGACCGCGTCCGGTGCGACGGATGCGCAGGGTCACTTCACGACGGCCTTCAGCGCGGACGTCGGTCCACGGACCCAGTTCCGGGTCGTAGCCACGGCGACGGCTCCAGGGTATGTGGAGAGCAGCGGGAGCACGACCGTTGTCGCGGAGCAACGCGTCGGCACTGTCGAACCGCGGGTCACCGCAGGCCTCGACACGAGTACCATCATCGTGGCGGTCCTCGCGCTCGTCGTGATCGCGGCCCTCGCGGCCATGATGGGACGAAGGAAGTGAACGGGCGGAGGGCGACTCGCTCGCCCTTTGCTCCCCTTTTCATTTTCTCATACCAGAGGGCTCTCGCAATCCTCCCGCATGGAGGAAAAGAGAACAATTCACTCGAACGCAATAAATAGGGACGTCGGCCATCGCAGGCTGCGGGGCAGTATCTCTGCGAGCCCCACCAGGTCCGCCGCAATGCCTCGAGCGTCCTCGAAGAAACGTCCTCGCGCGCGGCGCCGCACCGCTCGCGCCGTCCGGCGCCCTGAGTCGACCCTGACACTGCGGGAGAGCGAAGCCCGCCGGGCGGCCATCCTCGATACCGCACTGGACAGCGTCATCGCGATGGACCATCAGGGCCGAATCGTCGACTTCAATCCCGCTGCGGAGCGAACGTTCGGATACCGACGCGATGAGGTGATCGGGAAGACCCTGGCGGAGACGATCGTCCCTCCGTCGCTCCGGGAGTCGCACCGCCGCGGCCTCGCGCGATACCTCGAGACCGGCGAAGGACCGGTGCTGGGTCGACGCATCGAACTCACGGGCCTCCGGAAGGATGGGACGGAGTTCCCCGTGGAGCTCGCGATCACGCGGATCGCCGGAGAGCCGCCCGCGTTCGTCGGATTTGCGCGGGACATCAGCGACCAGAAGGACTTGGAGTCGGCCCGTCGGCAATCGGAGGAACGGTTCCAGAAATCGTTCTACGGGACGCCGGTGGCGATGAGCCTCCTGGCCTTGCCGGAAAACCGGTTCATCGATGTGAACGAATCGTTCCTGCGGCTGTTCGAGTTCACCCGCGAGGAGGTGATCGGCCGGACCTCGCTGGAGATCGGCCTCTGGTCAGATCCTGTGGCTCGCGAGGTGCTCCTCGAGAAGCTCCGCACGGGCGAGCCGGTTCGCAACGTCGAACTCACGCTGCAGACGAAGAGCGGAAAGACGCGGCACGTGATCGTCGCCGTCGAGACCTTGTCCCTCGGCCCTCACGAAGCTCGGCTCTCGGCCGTCGTGGACATCACGGAGAAAAAGGATTTGGAACGCCGACTGCTCGAGAACGAACGACTCGTGGCGATGGGTCGCCTGACGGGCTACGTGGCCCATGAGATCAACACGCCGCTCACGAACATCTCCATCCTTGCGGCGACCGCCGCGAAGCGCTCGCAGGACCCGGAAGTCGTCGACCGCCTCGAGAAGATCAACGCCCAGCGGCGCCTCATCGGGTCGATCCTCCAGGATCTCGCGGGCCTGACGCGGCCGCTTCCGATTCAGCCGGTCGAGACGGACCTCCGCACGATCATCGACGCGTCGCTCGAACAGATGGAGCCGTACCTCCACGACGGCGTCGAACTGCGAAAGGACGCAGGCCCCCCGGTCGTCGCCCACGTGGATCCGCGGCGGATTCAGCAGGTGCTCGTCAACCTGACCAAGAACGCCCTCCAGGCCACTTCGAACGGCGCGGTGACCGTGGGGGTCGAGGACCGCGGCGATACGGTCGCGTTGGTCGTCCACGACACCGGCCCGGGCATGCCGCCGGACGTCCTCGAGAAACTGTTCCAGCCGTTCTTCACGACGAAACCGAAGGACCAGGGGACCGGGCTGGGCCTCGCGTTCGCGAAGAGCGTCGTGGGCGCCCACGGCGGCACGATCGACGTCGCGTCGGAGCTGAGCCAGGGGACCACGTTCACCGTCGTCCTCCCGAAGATCCCGTCTCCGCCATGACGATGCGGCCGCGGGAGAAAGCTCCATAACACCTCCGGGCTTTGCCCTCGCCGGTGGCCATGTCCCTCCTGTGCCCAATCGACTTCCGCTACGGGCGGCCGAAGATGAAGGGGCTCTTCGAAGAGGAGTCCCGGCTGCAGCGCCTCCTCGACGTCGAGGCGGCCCTTGCCCGTGCGGAGGCGAAGGTCGGGTTGATCCCGGAGGAGGCGGCGTCCGAAATCGCGAGGAAGGCCACGACGAAGCGGATCACCATCAAGCGCGTCCAAGAACTCGAGGAGGAGACGCGGCATGACCTGATGGCCGTCGTCCTGGCGCTGACCGAGGCGTGCGAGGGCGACGCCGGAAAGTACGTCCACCTCGGGGCGACGAGCAACGACATCCTCGATACCGCGACGGCGCTCCAGCTCCGTGACGCGATCCGGCTCCTCGAAGCCGACATCGGCGAGCTCACGGGCGTCCTGGCCGGCTTGGCGTCCAAATACAAGCGGACCGTGATGCTCGGCCGGACCCACGGGCAAGCCGCGGTCCCGATCACGTTCGGACTCAAGATGGCGGTCTTCGCCTCGGAGACGGCCCGCCACGGGGACCGGCTGCGGGAAGCGTCGCCCCGGATCGTCGTCGGCAAGATGTCCGGGGCCGTCGGCACGGGGGCCGCGTTCGGTCCGTACGCCCTCGACGTCCAGCCGGCGGTCATGCGCGACCTCGGCGTCGGAATGGAAGAGGCGGCGACACAGGTCGTCGGCCGGGATCGGTACGCGGAGTTCATCGCGATCCTCGCGAACCTCGCGGCGTCCCTGGAGAAGTTCTGCACGGAAGTCCGGAATCTGCAGCGGACGGAGATTGGCGAGGTCGCCGAGGCGTTCGAGACGAAGAAGCAGGTCGGAAGCTCGACGATGGCCCAGAAGGAGAATCCGGTCGCGTCCGAGAACGTCTGCTCCCTCTCGCGGATCGTGCGGTCTCTCGTGACGCCCGCCCTGGAGAACGTGCCGCTGTGGCATGAGCGCGACCTGACGAACAGCGCGGCGGAGCGGATCATCCTGCCCCATGCGTGCGTCCTGATCGACGAGATGCTCGCGCGGACCGCGGAGATCTTCCGGACCCTGCGCGTCTATCCGGACCGGATGAAGGAGAACCTCGAGGCGACGAAGGGCCAGGTGATGGCCGAGGCGATCATGATCGGGCTCGTCGGGAAGGGAGTCGGGCGGCAAGACGCCCACAAGCTCGTCCGTGAGGCCGCCCAGAAGGCGCGGGCGAAGCGGATCCACTTGCGCGACGCGCTGCTCGCCGAATCGAAGGTGACGAAAGTCCTGTCGAAGAAAGAGATCGAAGCGGCGATGGATCCGAACGCGTACCTCGGGGAGAGCTACGCGATCGTCGACGCGGTCGTGAAGCGGGTCCGCTAAGCGGGACCCTCCGGCGGCTTCGGCCGCCGCGCTGGTAGCGCATCCTGGGAGCTTGTCTCCGGGATTCCCGACTCCAGCACGGTCTCGGCTCCGACCCGCGGGTTCTCGACGGGAACGAGGATCTCGCGTGCCGGCGCGGCGGGCAGCGGGGGCCCCTCGAACAAACCTTCGTCCCGGAACCATGCGATGGAGTCGCGAATGGATTGGTGAATCGGCCGATACGTCATCCCGAGCTCGCGGACTGATTTTCCGTTGTCCATACTGGCGCCCGTCAGGAGGAAGTCCGCGAGCCACGAGGGCAGACGAGGAGGCGATCGGGTGACGCGAGAGAAGAGTTCGCCGGTTCGGGCGGCGAACCGAAGTGCCCGCCCCCCGATGTGGCGCGAAGGCATCGGGGTCCCCGATGCGACGCTGGCCATTCGCAACAGCTCGCCCCACGGCACGTTCTCCCCGGAGATGATGTATCGTTCCCCCAATTGGCCATGGTGATACGCGGCGAGGTGGGCACGGGCGACATCGTCCGCGTCGACCACGGGCAAGACCGATGACTCCGCGAATGTACCGGGAAAATCACCGTTCACGTACGAGAGCAGGAACTTCCCGGTGTTGCGCGTGTCGCCCGGCCCGATCACGATGCTCGGAATGAGTGTAATCGCCGGAAGCCCGCGCTCTCGCACCGCCTTGGCCACGAGCCGCTCCGCGTCCGCCTTCGACCCCTCATACGGCCCAAACGACTTCCCGGGCGGGCTGTCCTCCCGCATCACGATGCCGGGCGTCACTCCAATCCCGGACATGCTGCTCGTGAAGAGAAAACGAGGGACGGCCGCCCGCAGGGACTCGTTGACCACGTGACCGGTCCCCTCGACATTCACCCGAATGTAGTCCTGCGGGTCTCGGACCCACGAGTCGACGAGGGCCGCGAGATGGAACACCGCGTCGGCGTCGTCCAGCTCGCCCCGAAGGGTCGAGGGCTTCGTGATGTCGCCCACGACCGGTTCCACGTTTGCGTCCTTTGGGAGACGGCTCCGCTCCGATTCGAGGATGAAGGCTTTCACGCGCCATCCTCCGTCGAGGAGCACCCGGACGAGGTGACGCCCGATGAAGCCCGCACCTCCGGTCACGAACGCCCGCAACGCCACGACGGGGCATCGGCTCGTCCAGATAACAACGTGTCGGCGATTGTTCGCGCTCGAGCCGCGAACGCTTAAGTTGCGTCCGCGGCTTCCGCCCGACGATGCAGTTCGCGCGCGTCGTCGACGTCTACGAGAAAATCGAGGCGACGACGAAGCGGCTCGAGATGACCGAACTGCTCGTCGGCCTTCTGCGAGACACACCGAAGGATGACCTCGACAAGGTGGTCTACCTGACCCGGGGCCGGATCCACCCCGACTACGCGGGAATCGAGCTCGGCCTCGCAGAGAAGATGGTGATGCGGGTCCTCGCTCATGCGACTGGCCTCGATGACGCGCGCGTCACGGGCCTCTGGAAGGAGAGGGGAGACCTCGGGCTCGTCGCCCAGGAGGCGATTTCCGCGCGGCGGCAGAAGCCGCTGGAATCGAATCCGCTGACGGTTTCGAAGGTCTATCAGCATCTCGACGCGATCGCTCGGGAATCGGGGGAGGGCAGTCAGGAGCGGAAGGTCCGTCTCTTGTCGGAACTGCTGGGCAACGCGACCCCGCGGGAAGCGAAGTACATCGTCCGCATGGTGATCGGCCAGATGCGCCTCGGCGTCGCGGACATGACGATCGTCGATGCGCTCGCGGCCACCTTCGCCACGAAGGCTGACCGGGCGCGAGTCGAGCGGGCGTACAATATGTCCTCCGACCTCGGGGAAGTCGCGAGGGTCCTCGCATCGAAGGGCATCGATGGCCTCAATGAGATCCACCTGAAGCTCTTCCGTCCGATTCGCGCGATGCTGGCGGAGCGGCTCGAGACGCTCAAGGAGATCTTCGAGCGGATGGGGAAGGCCGCTCTCGAATACAAGTACGACGGGCTGCGCGTGCAAGCCCACGTCTCCCCGAAGAAGATCGAACTCTTCTCCCGCCACCTCGAGAATATCACGGGCCAGTTCCCCGAAATCGTTGAGGGCCTCCGGAACGCGGTCCGGGGTCGCGCGGTGATCGTGGAGGGCGAGGCCGTGCCGGTCGACCCGAATACGGGCGAGTTCCTCCCCTTTCAGGAAGTGAGCCGGCGCAGGGGACGGAAGACCAACGTGGAGCGAATGTCGAAGGAATTCCCGGTGACCTTGTTTGCCTTCGACTGCCTCCTCCGCGAAGAGGAGGACCTGACCCCACGGCCCTACACCGAGCGACGCAAGGCCCTCGAAGCGGTCGTCAAGCCAATCGAGGGGATCCGGCACTCGACGGTCCGCGTGACGGACGACGTGAAGCAGGCCGAGGCGTTTTTCGACGAGGCGCTTCAAGCGGGATGCGAAGGCCTCATGGCGAAAGCGCTCGATTCGACGTACGATGCGGGCGCGCGGGGATACAAGTGGATCAAGTTCAAACGGGAATACAGCGCCGCGCTGAGCGATACGATCGACCTCGTGATCGTCGGCGCGTTCGCGGGTCGGGGGAAACGGGCCGGATCATACGGAGCCCTCCTGATGGCCGCGTACGACGATCAGGAGGATCTGTTCCGAACGACGTGCAAGCTCGGAACCGGCTTCGACGATGAGACCTTGTTCGCGTTGCCGGAAAAACTGAAAGCCGCGAAGCGAGACCGAAAGCCCGCACGCGTGGACTCGAAACTCGAGCCCGACGTCTGGTTCGAACCGACAACGGTCCTCGAAGTCCGAGGCGCAGAGCTCACGGTGAGCCCGGTGCACACGGCCGCATGGGGAACGATCCGTCCGGGCGCGGGCCTTGCCATCCGGTTTCCGCGCTTCACCGGACGATGGCGTGACGATAAAGGATCCGAGGATGCAACGACAACAAAAGAGCTGCTCGAGATGTACCGACAGCAACTCAAACAGACGAAAAAGGGAACCTCCGCGCTAGCGTAGCTCGAAACGCCCCGACCTTTCATATCGCTTGACAATCCGCTCGAGCTCCTCGAGGCGGGCAAGGACCAGAGAACCGGACGGTCGCTTCGCGAGTTCCCCGAGGGAGGTCCTCTGAATCCAGGCCGCGTGCATCCCGACCTGGACCGCACCTTGGAGATCGAGGGCCGCATCAGAGACGAAGAGGCTCTCCGACGGTTTCGAACCCAAAGACTCCATCGCCGTGCGATACATCCGCGGGTCGGGCTTGTAGGTGCGCACCTCTTCCGAAATCGTAATCGAGTCGAAAGCCCCCTTGAGGTTGGTGTGGGCGAGCACCCCCGCGACCGCTTCCGTATCGCCGTCGGTGACGATTCCGAGACCCGCGACTTTCGACCGCAGGCCGCGGAGCCAAGCCACCGAGACGTCGGGATGGAGGGCGCACCGCTGGACGTAGCCATCCCAGGCCTCTCGGACGAGTCGGGTCGCTTCCTCGAGGGCCTTCTCGCGATTGCGTTCCTGAAGGAGTTCGGCGAGAACGTCGGTGGCGATCTCCCGCTCGGATCGGAACTTCGGACCCGTTGCCGCGGGTAGGCGCGCAGCGGTCTTCGTTGCCCAGAGCAAGGCGAGGGGGATCGGGCCGCGTACATGGACTGCCTGAAGTCGGCTAGCCATCGAAGTCACGATGCCGCGGAGGTCCACGAGGGTCCCGCCAAGATCGAAGAACACAAAGGGCCGGGTCGTCACAGAATCGACCTCAAATTGCCTCGCCCGCCACCCCAACCGAACGAGATATCGGGAGCGGTATTTATTTGACTTCCTTTATACGTGTCGGAATGGAACGCGGTTCCGGACACTCGGATGGTCAGCTGGCTCTTCGAAGTTCTCATTGAAGCGCCCCTCGCATCGGCTGCGGCGTGGTTCATCCTCGCCGCGCTGCAGATCTACCGAGATCGGTGGCACACCTGGACGGAAGCGTTCTTCCTCTTCTGTTGTTTTTTTGCTGGCCTCTACGCGATCGGCGATTGGCTTCTGTTTCACTCGGTCTCGGAACCGTACGCAAGACTCTCGGCGCTCGTCAGCCTGAGCGGTCTCACGCTCGCGGTGAATTTCTTTCTCCTATTCACTCTGGTCTACGTCGACCGGATGAGACGGGCGTACTGGGGCCTGATGGTCCTCTCCATCGTGATGCTGGTCCTCGTGTTCCGATTCGGAATCACGATGATGAATCCGCCGACGGCGGACGCCCCTCTGTTCGTCCCGGTCTTCGACTTTCCCATTCTGGGAATCTACCTGGCGTACATCCTCACGTATTCGATCGTGGGAATTCGGAACCTGTATCGACTCTACCAAATCGTGCGGAAGAGCAGCAAGACCCTTGCGCGACGGGCGGCCGGCCTCATGGTGACGTTCACCTTGGTCCTGGTCCTGGGCCTCTCGACGAACGGGATCCTTGGGCTGACGGGCAACCAAGGTTTTCCTCCGCCTCTCTCGACCCTGTTGATCTTCGTCGCCGCGAGCGCCTACTACACCCTGTATCCGATTGGCCGGGAGCGAATCTCGGAAGCGATTCGCATGTTCCAGGCCCGCCGCTATTCGATCAAGGCGGTGTTCCTGACGTTCCACGATGGCACGCTGATCGGGGCGAAAACGAAGCCCGGCGAGACGACAATCGACCAGGATCTGTTCGGCGCCACCCTCGATGTGATCCAGAATTTCATGCGCACCTCGTTCCCGATCCTCCGCGGTAAGTCGCTCAGCTCCATCGTCCACGGCACCTACACGCTGGTCATCGAGAAGGCTCGCTACTGCTACTTGACCGTCGTCCTCGAAGGCGAGGAGACGGATCAGCTCCGTCGCCAGATGCGAGACGTCCTCATCACGTTCGAGGCGCAAAACCGCCCCGCGCTCCAGAAGTGGCAAGGTGTCCCCAGTGAGGCGCGAGGGACCGAGCAACTCCTCACGGGATTCTTCGTCGAGTCGCCGCTTGTCTAGGCGTACACCTGGATGAGGCCCACGGGCGAGCCGACGACGAAGAGCTTGCGCGGCTTCGGCGTCAATCGGACGATCTTCTGCCGGAGCCGGATCTCGCGATCGCGGTAGCGGGCCTTGATCTCGTCGATCGACGCGTACGTCTTCGAGAGCGCTTCGCCCTCATGGAGGAGCTTCGCGAGATACGTAACCGCGACCATCGCCGCGTATTCGTTGAAGTTCCAGTTGCTGTGCACCGTACCGTTCTGCGAATAGACGTAGGCGGCCTTTAGCATCCGGGTCGGAATCCATCCGCCCGAGATGCCGAGCTTCGTGTGCCGCACGACGACATCGATCGGAGGAAGGGCCTCGAGGAGGGCCCGGCCGTCGGGAGACAGGAACCACTCTTCCTCGTAGTCCATCAGGAAATGCGCGTCGAACTTCGGGTGCGCGGGCATGGGGAACGCGCGGTTGAATTCCTGTTCGAGCTCGTAGCCCTCGCGGATTCCTTCCAGGTGTATCGCCAATCCATGGCGGCGCGCATACTCGCGGAACGGATCGATGCCCTTCAGCAGGATCTCCAGGAACCGCCTCGTTTCCTCGGGGCCGCGTTCGCGGTTGTACACCGTGTGGGTCATGATGACGTTCGTCCGGGCGCCGAGGCTCGCGAGCGTGTGGACCAGCGCGAGGCAGTACAGGCCCGCGTCCGCATCGACGTCGCCCGTCACGGGGACGGACAGGGTCGACCGCGTGCCGTCGGGGATGTCGTACATCACGAGATCCCGGACTCCCTGGAACGCCTTGTCCGAGTCGACGCCCAACCCGAGGGAATGGGAGAGGACGTTCCATTGTTCCGCGAACGCTTTGCGGATCGCCTCCGGCGTCGCCAGTTGAAGCGCCCCTCCACTCCGGGCCGGGAGTGGCGTGCGTCCGTCGGTGTAGTCCGCCGATTCCACGAGGCTCTGAAACAGATCCTCCTGGAGACGGTGGCCGACGGGGTCGGCGTCGATGGAATCAGGGGGTTCCAATCCTGGTTCTTCGGAGGGCGCTGGTTTGGCTTTCGGCGTGCCGCTCGCGGTCACGAAGTCAACCCCTCTCCCACCGTTCCCAGAAGTGATTATCAGCTATTTAGTTGCTACGAATGCTACCGAATGATACGATTTGAATAGATTTGTAGAAATCCTGAAGTAGGCCGGCTTCCATGCGGAAGGCATGGCGCGGACCGCGGGGGCGAGGCGTCCGGAGAAGATCCAGTTCAACATTCGCGTGGACGGCGAGGTCCTCGCCCGGTTCCGAGACTATTGCCGCCGAAATGGCCTCGATCCGCAAGGCCAGGTCGTCCTCTTCATGCGGAAGGTCCTCGATACGGAATTCGACTTTCAGGAGCGGCTGTGGTCGGCCCTGAAGGAAGAGCGCTCTTGAGCGCCGCCGCCCCGAGGGGTGCGTCGAACCGGCGGGCGAGCATCGCGAGTTCCTGGGTTCGCATCGTCTCCGGTGCGACGGTCAGGAAGAGCCGGCAGTCGTGGAGGCTCGCGATGTCCAGCGCGTCCTTGACGAACGGGAGCCACGACCGCACGTCGACGTAGAGGGCGAGCTGGTCGAGGCCGACGAGGACAATGTCGCTCCCGGCATGCACGGAGGCGTAGTTCGCGATCGCCCGTCGGCCTTCGGTGTCGAGGGCCTTCGGCCGGACGGTCGGCGTCCCCGGCTCCGGATGGTCCGTGACCCACACGATGTCGAAGCGGTCTCCGTACCGCACGCGCGCCTTCGAGGGATGCTCGGTCGTGAGCAAGAGGCCTCGTCGCGCGCCCACGAGCGGCAACGCCACCGACGCGTCCTGCGCGTTGATCGTCATGAGGACGTGGTCTGTCGTCCCGTTCGGGGTGGGGTTGGGGGCCTCTTGGATGTCGACGAGGCGATCGACGGAACCTCGGAGCACCGCGACTTGGTCGGGCGTGAATGTCCCCTGGCCCGCCGCCACGATCACGGTGCCTTTCGAGGCACTCGCCTGGTTCACCACGCGTTTGAGGAAGCGCCCGACCGCATCGAAGCCCGCGACGGCCGAGAGGTAATCGAGGTCGTCGAGCAAAACGGCGGTGCCCGGATTCTCTCGGAGGAACTTGACGACGGTGTGGACGAGCTCGAAGTCGAGTCCATTCGGCCGAACGGTCCGCTCCGTGCTGGACGCGCTCGTGATCCACAAGATTGGCGTGCGTTCGAGCCCGAACCGGGCCGCGACATGCAGGGGCGCAAGGCCCGTGACGCACAGTCCCGGCGTCGCGGACACGATGTCTCGGAAGGCACCCATCGCGGCGCTCCGACCGTTCTCGAGGACGAGGTAGTTCAGACCGCGCTCCAGGCGGTGCCGCGGAACCCGCGCCGGGCGGACCTCGACGACCGGCTCGATCACGAGGTACCGGTACCGCGCGACCGCGTACGCGATGAAGATCGACCACATCATCGTGTACAGGGATCCGAGGCCGAGTCGCGTGTCGCTCCCGGTCACGACCGGCCACGCGAGCTCCGTGACCGCCGCCGGCACGGTCCCCAGGATGAGGCCGAGGACGACGACGCCTTGCATGCTCCGGCTCGGCGTCTTCCGGACGCGCCACCACGAACGGACGAACAGCAGGACGCCGGAGAACATCCAGGCCCCGAAGAACGGCGCGAAGTACGCATACGTCGACGAGATGCGGGCGCTCGGCCCGAATGCGTTCGTCGACATGCCGGAGATGATCAGGTTCGTCGAGGTGACCAGGTAGGCCCAGAAGACGAACGGCGCGTAGATGACCGCGAGGGCCCACGGCCCGCGGAACCAGGGGCTCCGGGACGGATACGTCAGGGCGAGGTGGTACAGCGTCGCCGGCACGAGGACGATCCCGATCCACGTGACGCGCGCCCAGAAGAACAGCGCATCTGGCGACGTCCCGGAGGCGAACGATCGCTGGACGATCTCGCCGAGATCCCAGATGATGAAGGCGAGCATGACGAGGAAGGCGGACCGGTTCGCGGAGCCCCGCGGGTTCAGGCCGAGGACGTACGCGCCCAGGAATGCGCTCACGATGAGGGCGGCGAAGGGCAGCATCGCGCCGAGGGTGAGGACGAACTCAGCCGGCCCTCCCGCGGTCATTCGGACACAATCTCGAAGACGCCGCGCTCGACGAGGAGCGGATAGTAGTCCAAGTCATGCTCGACCCCGCGCATCTTGACGACGCCGAGATAGCGCCGCACCGAGGTGCTCATGCCGACGTCGACCTCGCGCAGGCGCAGGTGGATGATCGTGTCCGAGAGGAATTCCTCGACGCCGAAGTGGGCGAAGGCGGTCGCATCCCGGGGCATCTCGGAGACGAGGAACGTCGTCGCGTTCAGGTCTCGCAGCTCCTCGAAGAACTGGAAGATCTCGTTTCGAGGGCTCTCGAACGGCGCGAGGGCGTACAGCGCATCGAGGCTGTCGAGCGCGATCAGGTCGCACCCCATCTCCTCTTTGTACCGCGCGAGCTGGCGGCGCAGGCCCAGGAGCCAACGGGGCTGTTCGCGGACCTCCTCGATCTCGCGCCGCAACGCGCGCACGTCGATGATGTGGACGCCCTTCGCGTACCCCGGATCCATGCCGAGCGAGGTCATCTGCGAGATGAGCGAGGTGCGGCTCTGCTCCATCGACAGGTACAGGCCCGAGGCACCGTGCTCCTTCGCCTCGTGGAAGAGGATGCGGTAGACGAACGATGACTTCAGGGAGCCCGGAGGTCCCGCCACAAGGACGATGTGTCCGCGCGGAATTCCACCGCTCAGACGATCGTCCAGGCCGACGACATACGTAGGAATCTTGTCTGTGGCCTGGGACAGTACGGAACCCCCTCCCGACCCGACCGGCGGTACCGGGCAAAGGCCTCCAGCGAATAAAACGTTATCGCGCGAGGTCTACGGCCGCCATACTGGATCGCCGACCGGAGCGCGGGAACCGCCACCGGGAGTCGCGCCTTGCGCCGTCCACAGAACCATTAAACGTGCGGCGATGTTCAGGCGGCGATTCGCATGCCCGCGACCGTAGTGGTGGGAGCCCAATTTGGCGATGAAGGCAAGGGGAAGATCGTCGACTACCTTGCCGACCGCGCCGACGTCGTCGTGCGGTTCCAGGGCGGCGCGAATGCGGGCCATACCGTCCAAGTGGGCGACCAGCTGTATGCGTTTCATTTGCTGCCTTCCGGCGTCCTCCGAACGCGTTCGATGAATGTGATCGGGAACGGCGTGGTGATCGATCCGGCGCAGCTCCTGAAAGAGATCGAGGAGACGCGGGCCTATGGCCACTCGGTGGAGAACCTGCGCATCAGCGACCGCGCGCATGTCGTGATGCCGTACCACAAGATCATCGACGGCCTCGAGGAGAAACTGAAAGGCAACTTGGCAGCCGGCACGACCCTTCGAGGGATCGGTCCCTCGTTCGAGGACAAGGTGGGCCGTTTCGGGATCCGCATGTGCGACCTCGTCGATCCCGTCGCCCTCCGAGAGAAGCTCGAGACGATGGTCCCGATCAAGCAACGGCTCATCGACGCATACGGCGGGACGGAACGCCTCGATCTGGAGGCGGTCTACAAGGAGCAGGTCGAGTACGGAGCGCGTCTCGCGCCGTTCGTGGCGGACACGTCCGTCTGGCTCGATGCGGCGATTCGGCGTCGGAAGCGCGTCCTGTTCGAGGGCGCGCAAGGCACGCACCTCTGCATCGACCACGGGATCTATCCGTTCGGCACATCGAGCGATTGCGTTGCCGGAGCCGCATCCGTCGGTGCGGGGGTCGGACCGCAGTTCTTGACGGACGTCGTCGGCGTCGCGAAGGCCTTCACCTCCCGCGTCGGCACCGGACCGTTTCCCACGGAAGTCGAAGGGGACACCGCGGAATACCTGCGCGAACGGGGCGGAGGCGAATACGGAACGACGACACGACGGCCGCGGCGAGTCGGCTGGCTCGATCTCGTGATGCTGCGGATGTCTGTGCGGGTGAATGGCCTCGTGAGTCTCGCAGTCACGAAACTCGATGTGCTGGGCGGGCTTGAACGGATCCCGGTGTGCGTGGGCTATCGTGCCGATGGAGAGACAGTCAAAGAATTCCCTGCGAGCATGCGCATGCTCTCCCGATGCGAACCGGTCTACCGCGAGTTCAAAGGCTGGCCGGATCTCAGCGAATCCGACTGGATCGCGACCGCGAGGAAAGGGAAGCGAGCGCTGCCGGATGCCGTGCGGAAGTATCTCGAATTCATCGAGGCGCAGCTCAAGGTGCCCGTGCGAATCATTTCGGTCGGTCGGCCTCGGGCCGCGACGATCGGCCACTGAAGGCGTTCAGCTCGTCGACCCGAGTTCGCGGGCTGTTTCCAGCCGAGCAATGCGCTCTCGGAGCTCACACGCCTTGCAAACTTCGTTCACCGTTGGCTCTCCGCATCGCGCGCATGCGTTGAGGGACGCGGGGGGAAACTCGGCTTGGAGCAACGGCCGTATCCGATCGTAGCCGCTGACGATCGCATGGCGCGTCCCGGGGCTCTCCGCCTCGAGGCGATGCACGATGTCCCGGAACCGGCCGCGCTGGGCCCGCTCCGCGTACGGACACGTCGCATCATGGAATTCGATGCCGCTCAGGAGGGCGTACAGGTAGACCTCTTTCTCCGGGATCATTCGGAGGGGCTGGATCCGCGGCACGAGACCGGGCTGTCGCGTCTCGTGCGGTCCCATCCGGGCGAGTTTCTCGATGTCCCCGCGGGCGACGTTCATGAGGATCGATTGCGCGGTGTCGTCGAGGTTGAGGCCCGTGGCGACGTAATCCGCGTCGATCTCGCGGGCCGCGCGGTTGAGGGCCTCCCGACGGAACGGCCCGCAGTAGCTGCACGGGATCGCTTCCGGATCCACGACGACGACATCGTCCATCGCATGGCCGACGGTGTCCGCGTAGGCCAGCACGCGGTGCTCGATTCCAAGTCGGGCGCAGAGCCGCCGCGCGTAGTCGATTCCCTGGGGGCGGTACGACGCGATCCCTTCGTCGATTGTTACGCCGACGAGCTCGACGTCGCGTCGGTGCTCGAGGAACTTCGCAAGGAGCGCCGCCGTCGTGCTCGAGTCCTTTCCGCCGCTCATCCCGATCGCGATCCGCTCTTCGCCGCGGAGGTCGACCTGGGATCGGAACTCGCGTTTCACCCGCCGCTCCACGAAATCGAGGAAGTGCGCACGGCACAGGTGCTCCCCGCTGTACCGGAGCCACTCGACGGCGGGGGCGCCGCATCGGTCGCACGCCACGGCCGATCGAATCGGCGCGGAGGCTTAATACCTCATGGGCCCGGAGGCGGTCCCGAGGGAGGAGGCGGACCGG
>DATMDM010000140.1:0-11924 GCA_035557795.1 Thermoplasmata archaeon
GGCTTTCACGGCCATCGGATTCGTCCTGATCGACATCGAACCGACGCGGGAAAAGGAAGTCTACCAGAAGCTCACGAAGATCAAGGACATCGTCGAGCTGTACCCGCTGTTCGGGGAGTACGATCTGATCGCGAAGGTCGAGGCCGATTCGTACGACGCGATCGGCAAGCTGGTCGTGTCGAAGATCCGGTCGATCGAGGGCGTGAAGGCCACGAAGACGCTCGCGCGCGTAGCTTTCTGAGAACTCATCCCGAACGCCTACGATGCCTGTTCCACGACTCTCCACGCGGCGAGCTCACCGCCACGTCCGACGATCCTTGACGACGCGCTGCCCTCTTGAACCAGGCCAAAGTCGCCAGTAGAGTCGCCACTCACCGTACGCGAGCACGATGATGGCCGCGACGACCGGCGGCAGCACGACGGCGTCCATCCCGGGGAACCACGAGTGGAGCTGCACGGGCGCAAACAGGTCCAAGCCCAAACATCCGACCACGTAGAAACCGCGGACCATGTCCCCGAACAGATACGAAACGACCGGGTGCCGACGGGCGAAGGCGCTCTCGCTCGCACCCCTGGCGTCTGGCGAATCGACTTCTTCGGTGATCACAACGCGGTTGTGGGGCTCTTCGTGATTGATGTCCCGACACTCCCCCGAAGCGCCTGGTTCGCATCCGTCTATTCCGCTCGTGAGCATAAAGCCGCTCTCGAACGGTCACCATTCGCCCCGTGGAGTTCCGGAGGCCAGACGTTCGCAACGCCGATTATGCCTCGCGACTGGGCAATGTGCCAAAATCATCGTATATAGGGACCGACTTGACCGCCTTTCAGTCGGAGGAGGATTAACGTGGAGTCCTCTGAGCCTCAAGTCCAACCTGCGCCTTCTGAGCCATTAAGACCGGAAATAACGCCTGCGGCCGCAAAACCCCGAGGACGGAGGGTCCTCATCGTGCTCATCGTCGTGGCGGTCCTCGTCATCGCCGGGCTCGCGACCTTCTTCATCTTGTACCTCGGGTCGGGCTCGATCTTCGTTACGAGCAACAACCAGTTCATCCCGGCCGGCGGGTCCACCTCGTTCACGGCGACCGTCACTCCACCGCCGTTTGTGAGTAGCACGGGCATGCAGTGGGATTTCGGCGACGGCAACAAACAGAGTTCGACGGGCGACACGATCGCCCACACGTACGCGATTCCAGGAAACTACTTCGTCCTCTCGACGGCGTCCCTGAGTAACGGAAAGACCGTGGACAATGCGCAAGGTCTCTTCCCCGTGCAGGTCGGCGCCGCACCCGTGACAAACCCGAACCCACTCGGGACGACGACTTCTCTCGGGGCCCTTTCATTCAACAAGACTCAATCTTCCCCCGGCGCGCCATTCATTGGAGTCGGAGGCCACATCGCTTTCGTCGGTGCGGTCGCCCAGCCGCCCGCTTTCGCATTCGATGACCTCGTCGACCCGGTTGCGAACTCCTGGGTCAATTACACGTGGCAAGTCACGAAGCTCACCATCAACTTCGGCGACGGTTCGGCTCCGTCGACGAACAACTCTCGGGTCGATGACCCGACGACGAACGCCCTGGTTGCCGATCCTTACATGATCTCGCACACCTACAGTTCCGGGGGCATCCACAGCGTGTCCCTGACCGTCACGACGGGAAACTTCTCAGCGGCTCAGACGAACTCGACTCCGGCGCAACCGGTCCTGACGGCGACGGGACAGACGCTGACGACCGTCGTGGGGTTGACCGTGGCCGTCGGCTCGTACCGCGAGATCACGTATTCCGGGAGTGTGATCAAGCCGGGGATCATCACGAACATGGAGGCCGTGACCGGCGGATATACGACGCTGGACCCGGCGCTTGACTACGAGTCCACGGGTTTCGAGGTCATCTCGAACACCTATGAGACGCTGATCGCGTACAACGGCACCTCGACCGACGCGTTCGTCCCGGTCGTGTCGGACGTGATTCCCACTGTGGCGAACGGGAGAGTCTCTTCGGACTTCATGAACTACACGTTCCACATCCGGCCCGGACTCAAGTTCTCGAACGGGGACGGCATCACGGCCTGGGACGTGAAGTACTCGATCAGCCGCACGATGCTGTTCAACTCCGGCTCGCCGTTCCCGCCCGGCTGGATCATCTCCCAGTTCCTGGTTAATACGACGTTCATCTCGAAATTGACGACACCATGGGATTGTGACCTCACGAAGCCCGGTTGCTCGCTCGATGCGGCTGAGACGTTCCGCGTCGTGGACAGGGCCGTGTCGGTGGACAACGCGTCGCAGACCGTGACGTTCCACCTCGCGAGTCCGGCGCCGCCGCTCCTCTTTTACCAGGTCGTCGCGGATCCGCTGGGCGCGGCGATCATGGACCACGCGTGGCTCGAATCGACCGGGCCGAAGCTCGTCTGGAACCCCGCCGGCTTCATCGACTACGAGAAATACAGCGCCCTCGCCAACTACGTGCCGGCGTGGCGAAACGGTGCGGTCGGGTCCGGGCCGTACATGATTGACTACGTCGCGAACCCCGACTCCGTTGTCCTGAAGCCGAACCCAACCTTCCAGGTGCTACCGGGCGTGCCGGCGGCGACCGTCAGCAAGGTCGTCCTCCAGTACGTCGCGGATGCCTCGACGCGCGAGTTGTCCTTGGAGTCCGGACAAGCGGACATTGCAGGTATCCCGCCTGCTCACTTCGACGTCGCAAAGCGGCTCTCAGGGCTCGGCCTGATTCGCATCCAGTTCAACCCGACCCTCAACATGTTCTGGTGGAACTTCAATCTGGAGATCTATAAGTCGACGATCGGTCCGAACCCGAATCCATATGGCAACCAGGTGCCGTCGAACTTCTTCGTCGACCTGAACATGCGAAAGGCGTTTGCGTACGCGTATAACTACGGACAGTACATCGACCAGATTCTGGGCAACAAGAAGTTCAACGCGACGTTCGGAACCCCGTTCAACGGCATCATTCCGTCGGGCATGGTTGGGTATCAAGACCTGTCGTCCCTCAATGTCTTCGATATGACGCTGGCCCACCAGTACTACAACCAGACCGCGTGGGTCCGAGACCACGGATGGGCCACGTCGGGCTTCACGATCTCGATCAACGTCGAGACGGCAGACATCGTGAATCGGGCTGAGGCTGCGGCTTGGGCTCAGAACATCGCGAAACTGGCGCCCGGCATCACCGTCCTGATCAAACCGATCTCGTTCGAGGAGATGATAGTCAATTCGGTGCCGCACCAGAATCCAATGGGGATCTACTTCCTCGGATGGTTGGCAGACTATCCGTTCCCGACCGATTACACGCTGCCGATGCTACTGCCGGCGGACAGTCCCGTGAACTCGACGACGCCGGATGGTGGCACCTACCCGAATGCGAACGGGTACAACATCCGGTACTTGGCTGCGGACCCGAACGGGACCAATCAGGTCGCCGGCTCAAGGAACATCCGGAACTGGATCCTGGATAGCATCAGCGCGCCGAACGCGACGAACGTAAACCAAGTCGTGATTGACTCGCAACAGGCCCAGCAGGCGTTCGCCAACCTCTGGTACTACGTCCCGGCGTTCCAGCAGTACACGTTCTTCACCTTCCGGACGTGGATCACGGGGATGGACAAGGAACTGAATCCGACGCTGGGCGGGACCGATCTGCTGTACAACCTGATCACGAAGCCGAGTACGACCACGACGAGCGGCTCCCCGAGCGGGTACTTCGTCGCGACCGGGGTACCGTTCTCCGTTGTCGCGACCGCGGCGGCGCTCTCTCGGATGGCCCTCGTACCGTTCGGCGGTCGAACGTTCGAGCGCGGATGGCAGCTGTAGCCTTGCTCCGTCGTGTTTCGGCCCGAGGCGTCCCGCCGCCTTCCGAAGCACGGGACTGGGACAGCGGAGGCTGGCGGATATTGCTCGCGGGTCAATCCATTGCATTCGATTCGCCCATTCCTCCATTCGGACCCCGGACAGATCGGGAAAAATCCTTTAGGTCTCGCTCCCTGATAGGGTCGGATCAACAATGCGCCTGATCCTCTACGTCGTTCGCAGGCTCCTCATCCTCATCCCAACGCTACTCGGTGTGACGATCATCACGTTCACTCTGAGCCACGCGTTCGGTCCGAACCTCGCGATCGCAGTCTATTGCACGCCGAAGCTCGGCACGTGCAGTATCGACAACCCGCTCCTCCAGCCGATCGTGCAGCAGTTCCATCTGCGGGACCCCGTTCCGGTTCAGTATTTCTACTACATGCGCGGACTCCTGAGCGGGGACTGGGGATACACGACGTCCGCCATCAAGGGCGGGATGCCCGTGACCCAGGCGATTTCCATTTTCTTCCCGCAGACCGTCGAGCTCGCGATTGCGGCGACGGCGTTCGCCACTCTGATCGGCGTACCTACCGGGACGGTCTCGGCGTTGCGGAAAGACAAGTTGCCCGACCACGCGACCCGCATCTTTGCTTTGGTCGGATACTCGATCCCGTTCTTCTGGCTCGCCTTGCTCCTGCAAATCCTGGCGATCGCGCTGATGCCCGGATGGGAGATCACCGGCGGATACAGTCCGAGCTCCATCAGCCCGTCCACCGAACCCTGGGCCTTCGTCGACCTGGGGGGAACCTATCAACTGTTCTCGCAGCCCACGCACTTCCTCGTCGTCGATGCGGCGCTCCACGGATCGTGGGCCGTGTTCTTGGATGCCCTGAAGCACCTCATCCTCCCGACGGCCACGCTCACGATCGGGATCCTGGGCGTGATCCTGCGGATGGTCCGTTCCGGGATGGTCGACTCGATGAACCAGGACTATGTCCGCACGGCATGGTCGAAGGGCTTGCCAGACTGGGTCGTCACGCGGACGCACATCCGCAGAAATGCGCTCCTCCCGGCCGCGACCGTGATTGGCTTGCTCTTCGCGGGTCTCCTCGGTGGCGTCGTCCTCGTCGAGGATGTGTTCGCGTGGCCGGGCATCGGGTACTGGGCGACCCAAGCGGTCCTCGGATTCGACGCCGGCGGGATCATGGGGACGACGCTAATCTTCGCCCTATTCCTCGTCTTGATTAACTTGGCAGCGGATGTGATGTACGCGTATCTCGATCCTCGAATCAGCCTGTGAGGCCCGACCATGAGCACGGTCACGGTGCGCCGGGGGGAAACCACCCGATTCGATATGTCCGGCTGGCGTCGCCGGCTGCGGGAATATTGGCTCACGCTCCGCCTCCTGATGAAGAGCCCGCCGGCCGCGGCCGGCCTCATCATCGTGCTCGGCTACCTCGGAATCGTGATTTACGACCAGTTCTTCGTCTCGCACAACGACATCATGGTCCCGAACTTCTCGGACCCGTTCCCCAAGGCGCCGTTCTGGTGGCCCGGAGGGACGGCGGCCGGCGGCTGGATGGGGACCACGTACCCCGGGATCGACTTGGGCGACGCCGTCCTCAAAGCGATTCGCATCGATCTGATTTACTCCACTTTTGTCGTTCTCTCCGGCGCTGCGGTCGGGAGTCTGATCGGCGTGTTCGCCGGGTATCGCGGAGGGTTCTTCGACGAAGCGCTGATGCGAGTCACGGATGTCACATATTCGATTCCGTTCCTCGTGTTCGCCATCGCTGTCGCATTCGCCCTCGACCGGAGGGACTTCTTCACGATCAACCTCATCCTCCTCATCCTCTGGTGGCCTCCCTACGCACGTCTCGTTCGTGCGCAGTCGCTCTCCGTGAAGGAGCTCAAGTTTGTGGAAGCGGCGCGTGCCGCCGGCGCCTCGGACGCAGGGATCATGGTCCGGCACGTGCTGCCGAACACGCTCGCACCCGTGTTCGTCCAGATCTCGCTGGACCTCGGCGTCGTCACTCAGATTTTCGCGGCCCTTGAGTTCATCGGCTTCAACGCGGGCAACCTGTTCCTTCCGGAATTGGGCAACCTGATCAACATCGGATGGACGAGCGGATTCCGGTCCTATCCCTGGACGATCCTGGTGCCTGGGATTGCCTTGCTCATCTTCACCGTCGCGGTCAACCTCCTCGGGGACGGCCTCCGCGACGTACTCGATCCGCGGGCCCGGAGGTAGCGGGTGGAGCCGATCCTGGTCGTCCGAGGTTTGAAGACGGAGTTCTCGACGTCTCGCGGGATTCTCCGAGCGGTGGACGAGGTCGACCTCGAGATCGGAAACGGAGAGGTGCTCGGGCTCGTCGGCGAATCGGGCTGTGGCAAGACGGTCACGGCGCTTTCGATCATGTACCTGATTCAGCAACCGCCAGGGCGAATCGCAGGCGGTGAAATTTGGTTCCGAGGGGTCAACCTCCTCGCCGGGAGCGAGGACGACATCCGCGTCGTGCCCCGGACAAAGGGTCCGCCTAAGTTTCTGCCGTCGGACCAGCTCCTGAGGAAGCACCGGGCCCGGATGAACCGGGTCCGAGGTCGCGGCATGTCGATGATCTTCCAGGAGCCGATGTCCTCCCTGAACCCTGTGCTCCGGGTCGGATATCAGGTCGCCGAGGTGCTGATGTTCCAGCGCCGACAGGAGATTTGCGACCGCCTGCTTTCACGCCGGGACCTCACGGAGCAGGATTTCGACCTGTTCCGCCAGGCGGTCGCGACGGGAGATGCATCCGAGCGGGAGCGTCTGGTCGCCGACTTCTGCGTCCGGACCGGGCTGCGGCCAGAGAAGATCCATGCGTTGATCGACGCATCGGGGTTGCCGGTCGAAGACCGCATTGCCCGAGTCCGGCGCTTCGCTAGTCGCCGGCGTCAGGGGGGCGGCTGGTGGCTCCGGTTCCTGAGGCGCCTCGATGCGATGGAGGAGACCCATTACACGCGCGAGTGGGAACGACTCTCGAGACTCTCGCTCGGTCAACCGGCGGTCGACTTGTTCGACCCCGCGAAGAACCCGCGAGCCAAAGGATTGCCCCCGCTCGCGACCGTCTCGCCGCGACCAGCCGCCCTTCGTCTCTACTTCCGGTCCGTAAGCGGTTCGGGGATCGACCGGAGGAAGGGGGAGCTCCTCATGCCGTCCGAGGATCTTCGGGCCCGCGTGGAGGCGCTCCTTCGAGAGAGCGCCTCCGGCCCGTTCGGTGCGATCTTCGCCATTGTGAAGTCCGTCGCGGTCGAGAAGGATGCGATCGAGCTGCGGTTCCGGGACCCGGCGACGGACTTATTCCGGACCGAGACCGAGCTTTGGTCCCGACGTTTGCTCTATCGAATCGTCACCTCGATCCCGGTGGTCCGCTCGGTCCTGGCCCGGCCGATCGAGGAAGAGGCGCGGCGACACGTCGTCGAGCTCTTCCGACTCGTCCGGATTTCGGAGCCGACGAAGGTCTACGACGCCTACCCGCACGAGCTCAGCGGAGGGATGCAACAACGCGTGATGATCGCCATGGCGCTCGCGGGAGATCCCACCCTGATGATCGCCGACGAACCGACAACGTCGCTCGATGTGACGACGCAAGCCCAAATCCTCGGCCTTCTCAAGGACCTCCGGAAACGAATCGATTCCGCGATCCTCTACATCACGCACGACCTCGCGGTCATCGCGGAACTCAGCGACCGGGTCGCCGTCATGTACGCCGGGAAAATCGTCGAGGTCGCACCCGTAGCCGATCTCTTCGCGAACCCGCTTCATCCGTACACTCAGGGTCTTCTCCAATCGATCGTTTCGACGGAGAGCCAGAAGCTCGAGCCGGGAGCCCCGCTCCCCACGATTCCGGGAGTCGTGCCCGATCTCTTGACGCCGCCACCGGGCTGCCGTTTCCACCCACGATGCGCCTTCGCCTTCGATCGGTGTCGGATCGAGGAGCCGAAGCTCCTCTCCCACGGTCCGAATCGGAGAGTCGCCTGCCATCTCTACCCGGAGGAGGTGGCGAGTGTCGCGACCTAGTCGAGACCGGAACGAAATCCTGCTGGCCGCCCTAGGACTGAAGAAACATTTTCCGGTGAAAGGCGGACTCCTTCAGCGAGAGATCGCGACCGTGCGGGCCGTGGATGGCGTGGACCTCGTAATCCGCCGTGGAGAGACGGTCGCGCTCGTCGGCGAGTCCGGCTGCGGCAAGACCACGTTGGGTCGGCTCCTGCTGCGGCTCATCGAGCCCACGGAAGGTGATGTCCTCTTCAACGTGCCCGTCGAGGTCTTCGAGCGCCTGCGCACCAATGGCCGCGATGTCGTCCCCGACGACGGCCACACGAAGGATCTGCTCCGTCAGTACTCGCTGACCCGATTGCGCCGCAGGTCGATGAAAGCGCTCCGTCGCTTCATGCAGCCCGTTTTCCAGGACCCGTTCACGTCGCTGGATCCTCGCCTGCTCGTCAAGGATATCGTCGCGGAGCCGCTCCTGGTCAGTGGTCTTGCGACCCGTCTGGAGGCGTACGAACAGAGTGCCCGTCTGCTGCAAGAGGTCGGTCTTCGGCCCGAGCACCTGTACCGCTTCCCCCACGAGTTCTCGGGAGGCCAGCGTCAGCGGATCGCGATTGCGCGGGCTCTGGCGCCGGAACCGGAGTTCCTGCTCCTTGACGAGCCGACCAGCGCCCTCGATGTGTCGGTGCAAGCGCAGATCCTGAACCTCCTCAAAGAGATTCAGCAAAGACAGAACCTCACGTACCTCCTCATCACGCACAACCTCAGCGTGGTGCGGCACATGGCGGACCGTGTCGCGGTCATGTACCTTGGTCGGATCCTCGAGAGGACGCGAACGGCCGAGCTGTTCGCCAATCCGATGCACCCGTACACGAAGGCGCTTCTCTCCGCCGTCCCCGTACCCGATCCGAAGCGACGCCGGGAACGGATCATCCTTCCCGGTGACGTTCCGAGTCCCATCGCCCCGCCGGCAGGGTGCCGGTTTCACACGCGTTGCAACGCCGTCCTTCCGCATTGCGGGTGGAGTTCGAGGGATGTGGCGGCGACCGCGGCATACCTGTTCGATCCCTCTCGAAATCCGGAAGCGTCGGATCTCCCGCCGCTCGAGGAAGTGACGATCCGCGGGGACGAGGTCCTCCTCCTTCGCTACCGCGAGCCGGCCACCGAGTCGCATCGACTGCGTGTGGAGGCGCTCGTGAGAGCCCGATCGTCGCGGCCGGATGGAATCGCGTTCCGTGCGATCGCGCGGGTCGGACTCGACACCGGCCGCGTCGTCCTCGAGTTCCTACCGCCGCTGGAGCCGGAACTCCTTGAAATTGCCCCGCATCATTTCGTCGCCTGCTATCTGTACCCGGGAACTCAGCCGGTGGCGACTTGACGCCGCAAGCCGATGCTTAGACGAATGAAGCGGTCGAGTCCGCGGCTCACTCGTCCTGCTTCGGCTCGTACACCGCGATGGCTTCGATGGCGACCTTCAGGCCCGGATTCGCGATGCCGAGTTTCGCGGGGGACCGAGCCGGCGGTTCTTCCGGAAAGAATTCCTTGTACGCCTCGTTCATGGCTTGGAAGTCGGCCGGGTCGGTGAGGAACACGGTGGTCTTGACCACGGAGGCCATCGTCAGCCCGAGTTCTTCGAGGATCGACGCGATGTTCTTCAAGGATTGTCTCGTTTGGCCTGCGATGTCGGGCGCGGCCCACTCACCGGCTTTCGCACCGGGAGCAATCGGCGCTTGCGCGGAAATGAAGACGAAGCCGTTCGCGACGACGCAGTGGGAGTACGGACCGAGGGGCTTCGGGTGCTTCGGCAGATCGGGGACCGCTCGCACGTCGTTCGCGTCGGGAACGTTCCGACGACCAAAAGGATTGTGTCGGGGGACTCGTCGTCCTCCGGGTTCTATACATGCAAGAGTATATTAAATTCGGACGGCGTTGAAGGGGGGAACCCGAGATACGCTTCGGCCCACACGGTGGGATTCCGGATGGCCAAGAGAGACCTTGTCTTTCGCATTGGCGGCGCCGCTGGAGACGGCGTCTCGTCGACCGCGGAGAGCTTCGCAAAGATCAGCGCGCGGAGCGGGATGCACACGTGGACGTACTCGTCGTACCAGAGTGTGATCCGCGGCGGACATGTCTGGACCCAGATCCGCGGAGGGCTCGATCCGGTCCTGTCCCATGGGGTCGACCCGGACGTCGTCGTGTGCCTGAACCAACAGACGATGGACGTCCACCAAGGGCAGGTCATGGAGGGCGGCGCGATCGTCTACGACGTCGACGGCACGAAGCCGGACCCGAAAAAAGTCCGAGGCAACGTGCGACTCCTAGGGATCCCGCTGCGGAAGAAGGCGCAGAGCCTCTCGCCAAACGCGTTGATGCGGAACACGGTCGCCCTGGGGGCGGCCGTCCGCCTGTTCGACCTGGACTTCCGGCACGTGGAGAGCGCCTTCAAGGACATCTGGGGGGACAAGAAGCCGGAGGTCGTGCAGCAGAACATCTCGGCGGCGAAGCTCGGCGCGACCGCGGTCGAGGAGATGGGCGGTTCCCTGAACCTCGGACTGGCGTATCCGAATGAGCCGAAGTACCTGATGACCGGGAACGAGGCGATCTGTCTTGGCGCCCTCGCGGCCGGCGTGAAGTTCCTCGCGCAATATCCGATGACGCCCGCCTCTTCGATTCTCCATTGGATGGCCTCTCATGGCCCTCCGCACGGTGTCGTCGTCAAGCAGGTCGAGGACGAGCTGGCGGCGATGAACATGGCCGTCGGCGCGGGCTTCGCCGGTGTCCGCGCGATGACCGCGACCTCGGGCGGCGGGTTCTCCCTGATGGTCGAGGCGATCGGCCAGGCGGGGATGACGGAGACGCCATTGGTGGCGATCCTCGTGCAGCGGAGCGGCCCCTCGACCGGGCTGCCGACGAAGACGGAACAGGGCGATCTCAACTTGGCGCTCGGTGCGGGTCAGGGGGATTGGCCGCGAGCAATCCTGGCACCCCGAAATCCCGAAGAGTGTTTCCGTCTCACCGCGCAGGCGTTCAACCTCGCGGAAATCTATCAGACGCCGATCATCCTGATTTCCGACCTCTACCTGGGCGAAGGCTACCGCACGGTAGAGAAGCCTGACTTCAACGTGCCGATTGTGCGCGGTATGTCGGCCGCCAACGGCGGGGAGGTGAAGGAGTTCAAGCGGTACCTCCTCACGGAGAGCGGCGTGAGTCCCCGGGCGATCCCCGGCATGAAAGGATATCAGTTCGTTGCCGCAACGGACGAGCACATGGAGAATAGCGAACTCATCTCCGACGTCCTCGCGGGAATCCCGGAGTACGTCGCGGAGCGCAACCGGATGCACGAGAAGCGGATGCGGAAGCTCGACGGGCTTCGGAAGGACACGCTCCCGCCAGAGCTGTGGGGGCCGGAGGACGCCGACCTCACCCTGATCCACTGGGGGTCCACCTGGGGCGCGGCCCACGAGGCGATTCAGAGCGTCGAAGCGCGCGGGATCCGGGTGAACAGCTTGGAGTTCCCGACCCTCTTCCCCTTCCACGCTGAAGCGACGCTCGGCCTCCTCAAGAACGTGAAACAGAGCCTGGCGATCGAGGGGAACTACACGGGCCAGTTCACGCGTCTCCTCCGCGCGGAGACCGGATACAAGCCGGACCACTTCTTCGGGAAGTACGACGGCGAGCCCTTCACCTGGCGGGACATCGCGGACAAGATCCTGGAGGCGGTCGCGTGAAACTCGAGTTCGAGATGGACACATACAAGTCCGAGATCAAGCCGACCTGGTGCCCGGGCTGCGGCGACTTCGCGGTCCTGCGGGCGCTCCAGATGTCGATCCACGCGCTTCAGCTGGAGCCGTGGAACATCCTCGTCGTCTCGGGGATCGGATGCTCGAGCAACCTGCCGCACTTCCTTTCGACGTATGGGTTCCACGCGATCCACGGACGGGCACTGCCGGTCGCGGAGGGCGCGAAGCTCGCGAATCCGGATCTCCAAGTCATCGTGACCGGCGGCGACGGGGACGGATACGGAATTGGGGTTGGACACTTCATTCACGCGATGCGGCGGAACTTCGACATCACGTACCTCGTGATGAA
>DATMDM010000141.1:0-36205 GCA_035557795.1 Thermoplasmata archaeon
TCCGCCGAAGACCTCCGCGAGGTTGTACGCGCCTCCGCCGCCGACCTGCTTCTCCGCCCCGAGATTCGGGGAGTCGATCTCGAAGACCATGCCGGTATAGTAGTCGAGTCCGCGGACGACGCCCATGTCGAACGCGTAATCCTTTCGGGAGACGCCGTACGCATCGAGGAGATCCGCGATTTTCTGAAGGTACTCGAATCCCGCGCTCCCCGCACCCTCGAGGATTCTTGCGGCCTTGTCGAGGATCGAAGCGTCCCCCGAGAGCTCGACGAGTGACCGCAACGACTTCGAGAGATCGGGCCGACCCAACCGGGCGAGTTCGGCGTCGAGCATCGGAAAATTCCGTTTGTCGAGGGAATGCAACACGACGGCCTGGTCCGCGGGCGCGAACGGCAAGTATCCGCGGAGGATCCCAATGTTCCCGATCCGCGCCTTCGCCTGCTTCAACCCGATCGCCCGCATCGCGCCGATGCCGAGGGCGAGGGCCTCCGCGTCCGAGGGCAACGGAGTCCCGCCGATGATCTCCGCGTTGACCTGGGAGAACTCGCGGTACCGCCCTTTCTGCGGCTCCTCATATCGGAACACGTTCCCCGTGCTGTACAGCTTGAGCGGCTTCGGACGACTGCGCAGGTCGGAGACGTAGAACCGCAGGATCGAGGCCGTGAACTCCGGCCGGAGCGCGAGGTCCCGGCCTCCTTGGTCCTTGAAGGCGTACAATTCGCGGACGATCGCGGGGCCGGACTTCGCCGTGAAGAGATCGAGGCTCTCGAACGTCGGGGTGGAGACCTCGCGGAAGCCGAACGATTCGGCGAGCTGGGTGAACCGCGACTCGACGAAGCGACGCTTCGCCATGTCCTCGGGACCCCAATCGTTCGTCCCGCGGGGCCGTTCGAACATCGGAGACGCGGCGTAGATGGTGACCGATGATAAACGTTTCTGGATGAGGTGTCGGAACGCGGTCACGCAGTCTCGGCGGCCGCGGTTCGGCGCTGCTATGCCGCCAAGATTGGCGCGGGAGAATCTCGGTTCCGTGGATGGGCGTCGCAGGGCGGTGACGTCGGGTCAGTCGATCGCGAAGTAGTCTCTCCTCAACGCTTCGAGATCGAGCAGTTCCGCGGGCGGACCGGCCCGGACGACGCGTCCATTTTGCATGACGTACCCGAAATCGGCGATCCGCAGAGCGGCATATGCGTTCTGTTCCACCATGAGGACCGTCAAGCCGCCTTTTCGCAATTCGTTAATCTTCTCGAAAATCTCGGAGACGAGCTTCGGAGCGAGTCCCAAGCTCGGTTCGTCGAGCACGAGGATCGAAGGTTTTGACATCAGCGCGCGTCCGATGCCCACCATTTGCTGCTCCCCGCCGCTAAGGCGGCCGGCCTTCACCGACGCCCGCTCGCGAAGGCGCGGGAAAAGATCGTACACGGACGCCAGCGTCTCGTCCGCGGCGGCCCGGGCCCGCGGCGCGTACGCACCGAGGCGCAGGTTCCCCTCCGCCGTGAGCAGGGGAAAGAGTCGGCGGCCTTCCGGGCACGAAGCGATCCCGCGTGCCGCCCGCTCGTGCGCTGGAAGGATCGTGATGTCCTCCCCTTCGAAGGACACCTGCCCTCGGGAGGGCCGGAGCAGGCCGTTGACGATTTTCAGCGTGGTTGACTTGCCCGCGCCGTTCGGCCCGATGAGCACCGTGGTGACCCCTTGCTTCGCTTCGAGACCGATCCCACGGAGGACTTGCGTCCCTCCATATCCTGCGTCGATTCCCTCAAGGCGCAGCATGAGCCGCCTCCACCCCGAGGTAGGCCTCGATCACCGCCGGGTCTTCGACGACCGTCCGCGGGCTACCTTCGGCGATCTTCATGCCTTCCTCGACCACAATGACGTGCTCGGACAGGGTGAGGACGGCCCGCATGACGTGCTCGACGATCAGGGCGCCGAACCCGATTTCCTTCTGGACCCTTTCGAATAGGTTCATCGCATCCCGGAGTTCTTCGGGCGACAGTCCGGCGAAGATCTCGTCGAGCAGGACGATTCGGGCCCCCGTCCCGAGGACCCGGGCGAACTCGAGTCGTTTCCGTTCCTGGACGGTCAGATTCGAGGACAGCACATCCGCCTTGTGTTCCAATCCTACCAGGGCGAGCATGCGACCGGCCTCGCCGAGGGCCTTCGCGGATTCCCTTTGCTCGCGGTTTCCAAACATCACCGCGACCGCGACATTCTCCCGACACGTCATCGCTAGGAACGGCTTCGGGATCTGGTGTGTCTTCGCAATGCCCTGTCCAACGATTCGATGGGCGGGCCAACGGTCGATCCGTCGTCCGTCCAAGGTGATCGCCCCCTTCGTGGGCCGCTCCACGCCCGCAATCAAGTTGAGCAGCGTCGACTTGCCGGATCCGTTGGGCCCGATGAGCCCGACGACCTGCCCCTCCCGAACGTTCAAGGAGACGCCCTGGACCGCTCTCACGCCGCCAAAATACTTGTGAACGTCCGATACTTCGAGCACGCGAGTCATTCGATAAATCCTCGGAGTTCGGGAACATACTTCCGGAGGGAGCCGACGATTCCCTCGGGGACGAACAGCGCGATGATGATGACGACGATGCCGATGATGATAAACTGGAAACCGATGAGGACGGTCAAGAAGATGTAGGACGGAATGTAGACTGCGACGGCGCCGATCAGCGGACCGAGCAACGTCCCCATCCCTCCGATGACAATCATCGCGAGCATCTGCAACGAGAACATCAGATTGAACGCTTGATACGGGAACGCGCCCGACGCGGTCCACGCGTAGACTCCACCGGCGCCGCCGGCGAAGAGCCCGCTCAGGGCGTAGAGGAAGAGCTTGACTCGGGCGGCATTGACCCCGACGGACTTCGCCGCATCTTCGTCGCTCTTGATCGATCGGACGCCGTACCCGATCCGACCATGGGTGATCCAGTACGTCACGAGGACCTCCGTGGCAAGGATGACCCAGATCGTGTAGAACCAGGAGAGGGGCTCGAATCCGATGTTCAGGATGATGCCCTGGCCGTCGCCGAGTTCCTTGATCTCGAGGACGATGTACAAGGCTGCGACGGCGACGACGAGGGTTGCGATGGCGAAGTACACACCCCGGAACCGCAGCGTGACGAGGCCGATGCCCAGGGCGAGGGCAAGGCCGACGACCGCGCCCAGCGCGACTCCGGCCACGGGAGGGAGGTTCAGGGTACCGACCCCGAAGGCGAGGGCGTATGATCCGAAGGCCATGAACACGACGTGGCCGAAACTCACATACCCGGTCAGGCCCGTGATCAGGTTGAGGGAGTATGAGAGAGCGGAGAAGATCAACAGCTGGATGAGAACGGTCAGGAGGAACACGGGAATCCACGGCGCGGTCGCGGCGAGGACGACCAGGAACGTCACGATGCCCCACAACGTCGGGCCGAACGAACGAATCGCACGCAGCCTCATTGGAGGAGTCCCTCGGGCCGGAGCAACAGCACCGGGATCAGCAGGAGGAATCCGATGGCCGTCGCAAGCGCGACGCTGCCGACGAAAAGCTGGCCCACGTTGATGATCACGCCCAGCGTCAGGCCGCCCACGAGACTCCCCCACATTTTCCCCGGCCCGCCGAGGACCACGATGACGAAGCTGATCGGCGCATACAGGTTCCCCATGGCTGGGAAAATCCCCGTCGGAAGCCAGACGGTCAGGAGAGCCCCGCCGGCCATCGTGATGCAAAATCCGAGGGCGGTGCCCACGGCCGCGGTGAACGTCGGATTAATCCCCACGAGCTGGGTCGCGGGGATGTCCTGGCTGTAGGCGCGAATCGCGTTTCCCAAGTAGGTTTTGGTCAGGAATACATGCGAGAGGCCGATGATCGCGACGGATACGATCGCGACGTAGAGACCGCCGAGCGGCACTTGGAAGGACCCGACCGGAACGACGCCCGGGCTCCAGGGGATCCCGACGTCGTTTCCAGTCCATAGCGTCTGGACGGCGTTGATCAGGACGAGGGAAAGGCCGAATGTGGCGACGAGGGTGACCATCTCGCTCTGCAAGCCCATCGACTCCTTGCCGCGGAGCTCGCGGTGGAGGAACCCGAAGTAGAAGCCCACGCCCACCGCAAGTCCGATCGCCGCATCCACCGGTACGCTCAAGAGCGGATTGAACCCGAACCAAAGGTTCAGGAAGTACGCACCGTACGCGCCGAGCATGATGAACTCGCCGTGCGCTACGTTCACGACTTTGGCGACGCCCCAGATGAGGTTCAGGCCGTGCGCAATGACCGCGAAAACGCATCCGAGCAACAGGCCGAGGGCGAGGTCCGCCATGAACAACGTGGCGTCGGCCATGCGCCTCCGTGGGCCCCCGGCCTACATGCCCGTGTACGGATATTGGCACGTTCCGTCCGCGACATCGCTCGGCAAGACGACCTTCTTCACCCCGGCCTGCCACTGGACGAGGACCATCGAATGCGCGATCTGGAGGCCGCGGGAGTCCACCTGGAACTGTCCGAAGAAGTCCATGATGTGCATGCTCCCCAGTTTCGCCCGGACATCGGTCGTGTTCAGGCTGTTCGCTTGCTGGATGGCGTTCGCCAAGACGAGCAGCGCGGCCCCCGCTTCGCCGGCATGGTAGGATGGCGTTGCGCCGCCGTTCATGGTTCCATAGAGCTGGGTGAATTCGGCCGGGGTCGGGCCGTACCAGGCGAGGCCAAGCGTCTGGGCCTCAGCCGGGCTGTAGGTGACCACCGACTCCCACTGGGAAGGCCCCGTCACGTAGTTCGCGTTCGTGAGTTGCGTCTGGAAATTGGGCTCGGTCACCGCGACGAGCAACGAGATGAATTTCGGCGACGGCATCGTCCACGTCGTCTTGAGTTGATTCATGATGAGGAGACCGTCGTTGAAGTGTCCCCCTCCGATGAGATCGTCGGCACCTGCGTTCTTTGCTGCAGTGAGTTGCGTCGACAGGTCCGTCACCGTCTGCGGGTACGACTGATTGTACACGACCGTGAAGCCTTGCGACACCGCGTACCCGATTGCGGCTTGCGTGGCAAAGGAGGAGAACGAATCGCTCGCGTAGAGCGCCGCGATCTTGTCCGACGGGTGGTTCACCTTGAGCCAGTCGATGGCCCCCTTCAGGTAGATAGAGGCGGGGCTCAGGACTTCCACGAGGTTTCGTCGCGACGTCTGGGTCCAGATGAGATCCGACGAACCTCCGTGAGAGAGCATCACGCGGTCATACTGGTCCGCGGCGGGCGCGGCTGCTGTCGTCAGACCGCTGCTGTACGGGGCCAGGAGGAATTGGGCTCCGTCCTGCTGGATGATCTTGGTGTAGAGAGTGCCGATGTTCCCGGCGGGACCGCTTTGGTCGTCGTAATAGTCGAGGCTGACGTTGTACGACTTCCCGCCGACGGAGACTCCGCCGTGACTGTTGATCCAGTTCGCGGCCGTCTTGATCCCGTTGAGCGAGTTCGTCCCCTCCACATTGAAGGTCCCGGTCAACGAAATCGTGAAACCGACCTTGATCGTGCCCGCGAAGCCTGACGGCCGGGTCAGGTAGTAGATCCCGGCGGCCGTGAGAGCGACGAGAATGACCAGGAACGCGACCCCGATGGCGATCAGTTTTCTCCGTCTCCCCGGCGAAACCGGAGGCGCCGGCTCCGCTTCGATTGGCTGTCCCATGCTCTTCACGACCCCAACGTGCCTTCACAGTGATTGAACGGGCCGGATCGCGCGTGTTGCCCGTCGAACGGGCGCCCGCCTCCTCCTGTCCCGCTGCGTCAGGCATGGGTCCCCGGGAATTAAACAATTGCCGTCATGGACCCGTGCGCGCTCCGGCGGTCCGGACCTGTCACCCAGCGAAACCCTGAACTAGCTCCGTTCGTTCGCGCGGCGGATGGCCCCCTCGAGGTCGCGCGACTACGGCCTCCTCCTCCTTGCAAGCGTCCTCTGGGGCACGTCCTTTCCCGGGAGCAAGCTGACGGTCGGGACCGTCGACCCGCTGTTCCTGACATTCGCGCGCATGGCAATCGGCGCCCTCCTGGGTCTGACCGTCCTCGGCGCAACGCGTCGCCTGGATCTCCAGGTATTCCGTCAGCCCCTGGTCTGGGTCCTCGGGGCCATCAACGCGATCGGGTTCGAGCTCCAGAACGAAGGAATCCTCCTGACAACGGCCTCGAAGACCGCTCTCTTGGTCAATGTGAACGTCGTCATCATCCCGGTCCTGATGGTCCTCTTCTTCCGAGAGGCGATGACCCGCATGAAGGTCACCGGGATCCTCATCGGGACCCTCGGCGTCATCGTGGTCGCGACGAAGTTTGATCCCACGTCCCTCACGGGTGGACAGTTCGCCGGCGACGTCCTCGTGTTCGTCGCGGGTGTAGTGTGGGCGTTCTACGTCGTCGGCGCCAAGAAGATGGTGGACCGCGGCGGGGATTACGTGGCCTTGACCGCGGGGATTCTTGCCACGACTGCGCTCCTCGCGGCGGTACCCTTGTTCTTTGTGGGATGGCCCCTCCCGACGAATGGGAACGGTTGGCTGGGAATTGCGTATCTTGGCCTCGTCCCGACCTTCACGCCGCTCATGTTGTACGTCGCGAGCATGCGCACGATTTCGCCGACGATTTCCGGACTCCTGATCCTCATGGAGGTCGTGGTCGCGGCGATTCTTTCGTTCATCCTCCTCCAAGACGCGCTCAGCACGTACACGATCGCCGGTGGCGCACTGATCCTCCTCGGGGCCTTCGTCGTCACGCGTGGGGACGCGGAACTGCCACAGCCGGGGGGCGAAGGCCTGGTGCCCGGGCCGAAAGTCACCGACGAGCCTGAGTCCGGTGACAAGTCTCGGCGGTAGGTTCCGGCTCGACAGAAAACCGCGAGGTGCCCCCTGGGTTGCCTTGTATGACGACTCACTCGAGCCGATGAGTATCTGTGGACCGTGCGCCGCGCTCGGGCTCCGGCTTGCGCCGGTGAGCCCGCTGTACCGACTCCGCTCGTCTCGAGATTCCCGCGGCGGCCAACGCCGCCAGGAGAGATGCAATCGAAACGAGCGTGATCATGCCGCCCGTCGCAGCGTCGAAGAGGACCGACAGGAGGAGGCCCACGACGACGGCAAGCATGGCCATGAAGACCGAGGCGGCGAGCGTCCCTCGTAGGCCGAGCCTCAGCTGGAGCGCGGTCGCCGCGGGCACGACGAGGAGCGCGGAGATCAGTAGGATGCCGACCACGCGCATCGCGAGGACCACGGCCACCGCCGTCACGATCGTGAAGCCGGTGTCGAGGGCGCGGACCGGAAGGCCGCTGACGCGCGCCCCCTCCGGGTCGAATGTGAGCAAGAAGAACTCCTTGTACAGCAGGGACATCGCGACCCCGGTCACGGCGAACAACGCGGCGATGAGGGCGACGTCCTGCCAGGTGACGGTCAGCACGCTTAGGCCGAACAGGAACGAGAGGATGTCCACATTCAGCCCGCCAGCCAAGCTGACGACGACGGCGCCGCCTCCGAGGCCCGCGGCCTGCACGATCGTCAGGGACAGTTCGCCGTACAACCGGCGATCCTGGAGCCAGCGGATCGCGACGCCACCAAAGACCGCGACGGCGACGGCGACGTAGAGCGGCAGGATACCGACGGCGAGCCCGAGGGCGAGTCCGCCGAAGCTGACGTGCGCGAGCGCGTCGCCGAGGGGGGCGGTCCGCCGCAGGACCACGAACACCCCGAGGACGCCGCTGATTCCGGCGACGAGGAGCCCGGCGATCAGGGCGCGTTGCATGAACCCAAACCGGAAGATGTCGAGCAAGTTGTCGGCCATGATCTCCCTCAATGTCCGTGCGTGTGCGGTTGGTCTTGGTCGTGCGCGATCGTGACCATCCCGGCCCCGTAGAGCCGCCGGAGCAACTCCTCGTCTCGGAGCGCACGCGGAGGGCCTTCGTACACGAGGGTCCGGTTCAGACAGGCCACGCGGTCCACACGGGCGCTCACCACCCCGAGATCGTGCGAGACGAAGATCACCGTGAGGCCGAGCTCGTCTTTGAGCGTGCCGAGAAGATCGTAGAACCGTCGCTCGCTCTCGGGGTCCACGCCCGCGGTCGGCTCGTCCATCACGAGGAGGTCCGGTTCCGCCGCGATCGCCTTCGCGATGAACACACGTTGCTTCTCCCCGCCGGACAGTGCGCCGACCCGTCGATTCTCGAGCCCGATGAGCCCGCACAACTCGATCGCGCGGCGGGCCGCATCCCGGTCTTCCTGCCCCAGCCACCGAAAGAGGCCGCGGCGCGCGACGCGCCCGAGGAGGACGATCTCCCGCACCGAGGCGGGGAAACTCTGATCGAATCCGACGGCGTGTTGCGGGATGTATCCGATTCGGTTCCAGCCGCGGAATCGCGCGACGGGTTGGCCGAAAAGATCAATCTCGCCGCGGGTGGGCCGTTCGAGACCCAGCACGAGCCGCAGGAGCGAGGTCTTGCCGCCTCCGTTCGGACCGACGACGCCGAGGATTTGCCCCTTCTCCACGACGAAATTGATGTCTCGGAGGACCTCCTGACCGTCCCGAACGAGATCGACGTCGCGGACCGCGACGACGGGGCCGTCGTACGCGACGACCGGGACTTCGGGCCGCGCCGCCGCGCTCATGTGCACTCCAGCGCCGTCCGAAGGTTCGCGAGGTTCATCTCCATGAGCGTGAGGTATGTATCCCCGTTCTGCGACTCCGTCGCGTTGAGCCCTTCGATCGGGCTGAGCACCATCGTCTGCACGTGCGCCTCTTGGGCCAGGGCCTGCGCCACGGCGGGGCTCACGAGTTCTTCGTAGAAGATGTACTTTGACCCGGTCTGATTGATCACGTTGAGGATCTGCTGGATCTGGGCCGGGGTCGGCTCCTGGTCCGGTGAGAGGCCTTGGATGGCGTACTGCGTGAGGTTGTACCGCTTCGCCAGGTAGGCGAACGCCTCGTGCTGCGTGATGAACTCCCGCCGGCCGCAATGGGTAAGGCCGGATTCGAACGTTGCGTTCAGCGCCACGAGATCTTGGACCAGCCGGGCGGCGTTCGCATGGTAGGTCGCATTGCCGGCAGGATCCGCCTTCGTGAGGCCGTCCGCGATGTTCATCGCGGTCGTCTCCACGTACACCGGGTCCAGCCACAGGTGCGGATCAATGGCCGAGGCGCCACCCTCGCCGCCGTGCAACACGCCGAGGCCAGCGGACGCGTTGATGCGGACGGGTTGGTCCGGAGGAAGGTCCGCGAAGAATCCCTGGAGATAGACTTCGATGTATCCGTTGTACACGAACGCGACGGAGCTCGCCATACGTGCCGCATCGCCCGGAGTCGGCTCCCAATCGTGGGGCTCGACGCCCGGCGGGACGAGGGCCACGACGGAGTATCGATCTCCCGCGACGCGCGACGTAAAGTACCGGTACGGGTAGAAACTGGCGACCACCTGGGGGCCGGTCGGGCCGGCGCGCGTCAGGGCGTAATAGGCAACCCCGGCCACGACGAGGCTGACGGAGACGGCGATGATCGCGATGATCGTCCACTGGGCGTGTCGCTGCAAGTCCAACCGATCGTCTGAACCCCTCGCGGTTATTAAGTTCTCCTGTGAAACTATCAATCTTCCATGCGGTGTGAATTATTACGCGGAGGAGGGGGTTCCTCACAACGGCTGTGCGGGTGATCCCATCGAATAAGGATGGCGACAATCTTAATATCAATTGATACATGGTCCAGGCGAGTCGTATGTCGATCATGTCGGTTTCGCTCCCGGACTCGCTCGTGCAGCAGATGGATGGTCTGACCAAGGAACGCGGATTCGCGGGGCGATCGGATTTCGTCCGCGCCGCCGTCCGCGATTTCATCCAGCAGCTGATGTCGGATCAGACGAAGCGCGGAAAGCACTCGGCGACGATCACGCTTCTGTATCCCGAAGAGCTCGAGCGTCGCGTCGCCGAGGTTGCCCACGACCACTCGAAGCTCGTCACATCCATGATGCACGCCCATGCCGGCCGAGGTCGCTGCGTAACAGTGTACATCGTCGAGGGCGAGGGCGAGGCGATTCACCAGCTCACGACGAAGTTCAAGAGCTTGCGCGACGCGGAAGTCGTCCGGGCGACATACGTCGATGTGCCGGAGCCCCCCCGATAGGGGTTCGGGCCAAGTCCTCCTGCTATTCGACCGTGACGCTCTTTGCGAGGTTCCGCGGCTTGTCAATCGGACAATCGCGCATCCGGGCGGCCTCGTAGGCGAAGAGCTGGAGCGCCACGCTGACGGGAACCGGCGAGAAGATCCATGGGATCGACGGAATCTCGATCACGTCGTCCACGAACTTGGGCAGCTCCTTGTCTCCCTCCGTGCCGATCGCGAGGACCGGAGAGCCGCGGGCACTCACCTCGCCCACATTCGAGCGCATCTTCTCGTAGGTCGGATCCTGGGCGACGATCGCGACGACCGGAGTGGCGGATGTGAGAAGAGCGAGGGGACCGTGCTTCAGCTCTCCCGCGGCGTACGCCTCCGCGTGGATGTACGAGATTTCCTTGATCTTCAGTGCCCCTTCCATGGCGACCGGATAATTCGCATGCCGACCGATGTAGAACATGTCCTTCGTGTTGCGTCCGTATTTCTCGGCGAGTGCTCGGATCTCGTCCGCCTTGTTGAGGACATATTGAGCCGCCCGCGGCAGCGACCTCAGCTGATCCTTCAGCCGGTCGAGCTCGTCGTATCCGAGCGTTCCGCGGTCTTGGCCCAGCTTCAGTGCGATCAGGTAGAGGACGACGAGTTGCGCGATGAACGTCTTCGTCGCGGCGACCCCGATCTCGATGCCCGCGCGCGTGTAGATCGTCTTGTCGACCTCGCGGGAGAGGCTTGAGCCGATGACATTGCAAATCGCGAGGGTCTTGCAACCTCGGCGATGCGCCTCCCGCGCCGCGCCGAGCGTGTCCGCAGTCTCGCCGCTTTGCGAAATCAGGACCACCAGGGGTCGCTCCGTCGCGCCTTGGCTGTAGCGGTACTCCGACGCGAGCTCCGCGGACGCGGGGATGCGCGCGATCTCCTCGATGACGTACTTGCCCACGAGCGCCGCGTGGTACGAGGTTCCACACGCGACGAGCTTCACGCTCGTGATGCCCTCGGACAGGAAGCCGTCCACCTCGAGGTTCGCGAGACGGCCGAGGAGGGTCTCGTGGATCGCCTGCGGCGCCTCGTGGATCTCCTTCAACATGAAGTGCTCGAAGCCGCCTTTCTCCGCGTCCTCGAGGGACCACGTGATTCGCTGCGGTTCTCTTTGCACAACGTGGCCCTCGGAGTCCTTGATTGTCGCCCCTTTCGGCGTGATGACGACCATCTCCCGGTCCATCACGTACGCCACCCGGTCCGTGTAGCGCAGGAGGGCGGGCACGTCCGAGGCGAGGAAGTTCTCGTCCGGGCCGAGTCCGACGACCAGGGGACTCTCGTTCCGCGCCCCGATGACCTTGCCCGGTTCGTCGGCGTGGACCGCAAGGATGGCGTAGGACCCGCGAATGTCGCCCAGCGCCTTCCGTGTCGCGGTCTCGAGGTCGCCCTCGTAATAGGATTCGATCAGGTGGACGAGGCTCTCCGTGTCCGTTTGACTCACGAACTTGTGACCGCGGGCCTGCAGCTTTTCCCGGAGGCTCGCATAATTCTCGATGATTCCGTTGTGGGCCAGTGCGATCTTCCCGGTGCAGTCGACGTGCGGATGCGCGTTCACCTTTGACGGCGCCCCATGGGTCGCCCATCGCGTATGCGCGAGACCCGTCGATCCCTGCAGTGGCGGGAGCTGCGCCTCGAGGTTCGCGATGAAGCCCTTGTCCTTCATGACCTGCAGGGCGCTCCCCACGATCGCGACGCCGGCACTGTCGTACCCGCGGTATTCGAGTCGCTTCAGGCCGTCGAGCAGGATCGGGAGGGCATCCCGGCGACCCGCATACCCGACGATCCCGCACATCTACAGGACCACCGCTCCCGCAGGGATCGTGCCGCGGAGCCTCGCACCGGATTCCACGCGGGCCCGTTCGTTCACGACCGTCCCGGCCGCCGCGTTCACGCCGTTCGCGATCTCGACGTCCTCACCGATGAGCGCGCCGATCTGCGGCACGGAATGCCAGGTGCCCTCGATGTTCACGTCGCCCGGTCCGGAGGCGGCCAGGAAGCCCGCCCGTGCGACGACGCCGGATCCGATCACGGACTCCTGGACGACGCTCGAGGGACCGAGGATGACATCGTCCATCAGGATCGAATTCGCGACGGTCGTCAGGGCGCCGATCCGGACGTTCTTCCCGAGGCTCGTCGACGGCAGGAGGACCGCATTCGGACCGATCTCGCATCCGGCGCCGATCGATAGAGGGCCTTGGAGGTATGCACCCGAGCGGATCACGCAGCCGTCCCCGATCGTCACGCGCCCGCGAATCGTGACCGCCGGCTCGATCGTCCCCGCGCGGCGCTCGGCGGTCGTCTTCAGGGCCGCCGCGTTGAGACGGAGCAAGTCCCACGGGTAGAGCGCGTCGACCCACATGCCTTCCGTGAGGAGGGCCGCCACCGAGGCGCGCTTGGCCAGGGCCGAGACGGCGCTCGGCAGGTCGTTCTTTCCTTCCTTCGCGAGGCGCTCGATCTCGTCGAAGAATCGAGAGTCGAGGACGTACGCCCCCGTGTTGATCAGGTTCGAGATGACCTCCGCGGGTTTCTCCGTGATCGCGACCAGCTCTTTGCCGCGGACCGTGACGACCCCGTAGCTCTGCGGCCGTTCGCTTTGCGTGATGAGCACCGCCGGTTTCGGGGCGGCCGCGAGGAGGTCCTCGACGAAACGCGCGTCGACCATGTTGCTGCCATTCAGGACGATGAACGGATCCTCGAGATGTCCGCGGGCCTCCCAGATCGCGTGGGCCGTTCCGAGCTGCTTCGTCTGCGTGACGTAGGTGATGTGGGCTCCGAACGCCTTCCCGTCCTGGAAGTGCGACTGGATGCGCTCCCGACGATATCCGACGACGAAGATGAGGTCCCGCACGCCGTTCTCGGCGAGGGCCTGGACGACGTACTCCAGGAGGGGGCGGTTCCCGACGGGGATCATGACCTTCGGGACCGACGCGGTGAAGGGACCCATCCGGGCGCCCTCTCCCGCGGCGAGGATGACGGCCTTCATGCGCGGTGCACCTGCCGATGATTCCGGCGGACGCCCCATCCCACACGCAACGGGTATATCCCTTGCGGGCCCAGTTGTCCGGCTGAGAATTCCATGGGTCCGGGGAGAGGAGGGACCGCGGAGCGAATCGACATAACCGACCGTGAGGCGCAGCCTGTATTATAAATGCATCTACAACTTTCGGATAACCATTACAAAAGCGTTAATAGAATGAGACCGTTGATGCGGCGTGGTCCGACGCTGGCTCGTGGAAGAAACGGCGCACGGGGCCGTGGGGCGGGAGGTCGAGATTCTCGATCGGCCGGAGCGTGTGGCCGCGCTGACCTCGCCGCTCGCGTGGCGGATCATGCAGGAACTCGCGAAGTCACCCGACTACCCGAACGCCTTGGCGGAGCGGCTCAAGGTCCACGAACAGAAGATCTACTACCACGTCCGCCGACTTGAGGCCGCGGGCTTGCTGGAGGTCCTTCGAGAGGAGCCGAAACGCGGCGCGTCTGCTCGCATCTTGGCCCCGACCGCGGAGGCCTTTGCGATTGTCCTCAAAGGCCGTGGGAACCCGGTCGCCTCACCGATGCTTCCTCACGCCGGCGTCGTCGCCCGCTTCCTCGAGGAATTCACCCGCGACGGAGTCTTCGACGGCTCGATCGTCGTCGGGTCGCCGTACACGCACGGCCCCTTCAACACGACCGCTCGGGACTCGCCGTACGCAGTCGAACTCGGCTTCTTCCTCGGCCGTCTTTTCGCACCCCGAAAGGGGCTCGTGGTCCGCCTCGACACGGAGGTGAAGGCGCTCGGGGCCGGCAAGGAGGACATGATCCTCGTCGGCGGGCCGGTCGCCAACATCATCACAATGGAGCTGAATCCGCACCTCGCGGTGAACTTCGACTGGAAACAGGTATGGCGGATGGAGTCCTCCCGCACGCGGCGGCCGTATGCGGACGAGCAAGTCGGGCTCGTCGCGAAGGTCCGGAATCCGTGGAATCCGGCGCACGTCATCGTCGTGCTGAGCGGCCTGCACGCCGTCGGCACGATGGCGGCGATCCTTGGTCTCACCCATTTCGCCGAAGACGTCCTCGATGGGTATGCCCCGGGAGAGGATTTCTATCGGGTCGTGGCGGGACAAGACCGCGACGGCGATGGCCGGCTCGACGCCGTGTCGATCCTCGAGTGACTAGCTCAGCGCGACGCTCTCGTAGGGGATCTTGTCCTCGAGCTTCGCGTTTGCCGCCTCGATCGCCTGGACGGCCTCGATGGCACGCTCTTCCGGTGCGAGGAGCAGGACGTTCACCCCGCGTTCCGCGGCTTCGACCGCCGCGGGGACGACGCCGAACTCGATCCGCGGTTTCAGTCCCAGTTCCTTCGCGGCGGCAAGTCCACCCACGTCGAGTGCGGCCACGATGAATTCGTCCGCATCGCGCAACACGCGCTTCGCGGCGGCGCCGGGAACGGCGTGGCGGCCGGCTGCGCGGGGAGACACCCGTCCGATGATGATTCGGCCAGGACGAAGGGCCACGATTCCTTCGAGACTCCGGACCGCGAGGAGGTCACCTTTCGTCGCGTCGTGCACGGCCACACCCGAGGACGGTGACGAGCGGCCTGCCAAGGCCACGAGGACGCCGTCTTCCATGAACAACCCGACTTTGTTCCCACTGCGAATCGTGTTTCCGGCAATCGCTGCGGTGGTCTCGATGAATGCCATTTCGCGACGGGCCCGCTCGACGAAGCTCCTCAGGTCTACGAGACGGTCGTGGAGGAATTCGACGCCTTTCTTCGTGGCTCGATATTCGCCGTCGACCATGGAGAGGAGTCCATCCCGCTCGAGACCGTGTGCATAATCCGAGCAGCCTTGCACGGTCATCCCGAGTCGCTCCGCGATCGTCCGGAGCCGCGAGTGTCGACTCGTCGTCACCTCATAGAGAAAGAGGACGCGCGTACTGGCCCGAAGATTCCTCAAGAGTTCCATTGAAAGAGAGAGTGCTCGGGCGCGAGTTAAGCCCGCGCCAACATTCTTATATAGTCAAGTTCATCGAACAAACATCAAACGTACTTGAGGAGGAGGTTCAGGTGGGGTTGATTGTGCGGGGGGCTGCCGCGACCGCCGCGGTGTTCATGCTCGTCGTGTGCCTGTCCCCGCCGATCCTCGCGAATCCCGCGGTGGCGATTCGCATCCTCTTCGATCTCGGCGACGGGACATACGTGTGGGCGAGTGAAACGGTCTCCGACCCCGCGGCCACGAACGCGACTTGGCATGCGGTGCTGAGCGCCGCCAAATCGAACGGAATCGCGATTGCCTCGACCTGGTACGCGTCCTTCGGCGTCGCCGTCTTGGACCTGGCCAATCGGCACCCGCCGGCCGGGTTCATCGGCCTGTACGAATGGAACGCCACGAACCACGGATGGGGTCTCACCTCCGTCGGGATTTCAAGCCTCGTCGTCTCCCAGGGGGACGCGATCGCTCTCTACAATGCCGGCTTCGACTCCCACACCTTCGGTGTGCGCCAGCCGGTGCCAACCCCGGACGATCCGCTACCTTCGATGGAATTCCGAGGGGACCTGGCGAACAGCGGCGCGTCCAATTCCCCGGCCCCGGACGCGGTCCAACCGATCTGGGACCGGGACACCGGCGCACGTGAGATTGCCGCAACACCCGCAGTGGCATACGGAAAGGTGTTCGTCACCACGATGCATGGCCTCTTCGCCCTCGATGCAAAGACGGGCGGTACGCTCTGGACCGAACCGTCGGCAAGGGGCTTCTCGTCCCCTGCGGTCTTCGACGACTCCGTCCTCGTCGGCACGTCGAACGGCACGGTCATTCGTCTGAACGCCTCCGACGGGAGCGTGCAGTGGGAAACGCAGCTCCTCGCGCAGCCGCTCTTCAGCGGCATCACGTCTTCACCGAAGGTCGCATTCGATCGGGTGTTCATCGGTACTTTCAACGAGTCGGGCGGACCCGGGGAGGTCGTTTCTCTCTGGGCGAACAACGGGAGCGTCGCGTGGCGGCACCCGACCGGGTCCGTTCATTACTCTTCGCCGGCCTACGCCGACGGGTCCGCGTACGTGGGCATCATGGGGACGTACAACACGACGAGCCAGGTGACATTCGACCCGCCGTATGGAGTCCTCGCACTGAACGCAACGACTGGGAAGGAGAACTGGTTCTTCCCGACGGCGGGCTCGGTCGCGGCGTCCCCGGCCATTGCGGGACCGCGGCTCATCGCGCCCTCGAAGGACGGCAATGTGTATGCCATCGACCGGGCGACGGGGACGCTCGACTGGCAGGCCTCGGTGGCCGCCGGGATTTCATCGCCCGCAGTCTCCAGGGGCATCGTGTTCGTCGCCGGCGGCGCGTTCGGAGGAACCGGTCGCGTCGTCGCCCTCGATGAGACGACGGGAACCTTGCGATGGTCGTTCGCGCCGAACGGGCCGGTGCAGGCGTCGATCACGTACGCGGACGGCAAGGTGGTCTTCTCGACGAATGCTGCACGCGGGACCGTCTATGCCCTGAACGCGACGAGCGGGACCTTGATCTGGTCGTTCGAACCCTCCCCGGCGGAGTACATCCTCGGCTCCCCGGTCGTCGCGGACGGCCTCGTGTTCGCGCCGAGCGACAACGGTCACATGTACGCGCTCGGACAGTCTCTCGCGGCCCCTGTCTCCACGCCCGCCTCGCTCTCGCCTTGGGTGTATCTCGGCGCCCCGATCGTTGTCGCCGTGGTGATTGCCGTCCTCGTCGTGTTCGCGTTTCGACGGAGGCCTCGCCGTGGCCCTTAGGCTGTCTGAGAGGCGGCAGGCCATCGTTTTCGCGGCCGTCCTCATCGCTGCGATCGCGGGGCTTTACGGCACGACCCAACTCCTGCAGCCAGCTCCGGTGCAGGCGTCCATCGTCCACCTCGTGCAACTCGAGGTCGTTGGTTACGGCTGGTCGATTCAATACGGGCCGCTCACGACAGACAACAATACGGCCTTCGGACTGCTCCTCGAGGCCTCCGCGAAGCTGGCCTTCCCCGTCGCGTACGTCTGGTACCAGATCCCGCAGGGAGTCTTCGTGACGGCGATCAACGGATCGGTCAATGGTGAGGGGCGGTACTGGCTGTACCAGGTGGACGGCGTGTACCCGAATATTGCCGCGGACCACCGGGCGTTGCACGATGACGATGTCGTGCGATGGAGTTTCAGCACGGCCCAGGATGGGATGTGAGATGCGGCGAACGTGGCGGGCCGTCCTCGAGGCGGGCTTAGGCGACGCCCGAACGCGGATCCTCGGCGTTTTCCTCATTGTCGTCGCGGTCGTCGGGACGGTCCTCATGCGTTCCTACGCGAACATCGAGACGGTCTTCGCCGCGAGCCTTCTCGCAGGCTCCCTCCTCGGTCGCTGGTGGACGATCCTCGTCCCGCTGACGGCGTTGGCGGTCCTCCAACCGCTCGAGTGGTCGACGACCTATGCGGGCTACGGCCTCAACGCGATGACCGGCATCACCTTCTTCGTGGTCTCCGGCTACGCGTTCGTCGGATTCCTGGGCCGCCGGATTCGACCGAGGGTCTTGTTCCGCGTGAAGTCCGTCGCGCTCCTCGCGACGATCAGCGTGCCGGTGACGATCGCATACGACCTGTGGACCGCCTTCGGCGAGTGGTACTTCATCACGCGCCCGTTCGGCGTGGGAATCGTGACGATCCTCGAAGCCCAGGTGCCGTTCACGCTGTACCATCTCCTTAGCTCGCTCATCTTCGTGCCGCTCTTCGGGAGCATCTTCCTCTGGCTCCACGCATACGGCTGGCCTGCCCGGGCCCCCGCGGCGCCATCGAAGTCGCCGGACCGCGAATGATCAGAGCAGTTCCTGGATTTTCTCCCGCATGCGACGGACTTCTTGGCGGCGACGCTCGAGCTCCGCTTCCTGGCTCTTGATCGCCCTCTCCCGGGTCTCGAGGCGCGTCTTCAGCGTCTCCAAGTCCCGGCCGAGAGCCTGCAGCCGAATCCGCTCCCGGTCCGTTGCCTTGTCCTTGCCCTTCAAGTCCGCAGCCGCGGCTCGCACCTTCTCCTTCTCGTCGACGAGGGCTATGCGCTCCTTCTCGAGCGTCCGCTCAATTAGAGATTCGACTGTTGCTTCCTTGCGGGAGACGCGCTCCCGTTCGGCTTCGAGGTTCTTCCAGATCGCCTTCGTCTCCGTTCGTTCGCGGGCGATCCCGGTGACCTCGTCCTTCAGCTTTTTCTCCCGTTGGTCGAGTGCCTTCGCCCGTCCCTCGAACTCAGCCGTCGCCGTTTCGAGATGGCGTTCGCGCTCCTCGAGGTCTTCGTAAGCCCGCGCGGCCTTTTCCACTTTGACCCTCTCGGCCTCGAGGCGGGCGTCCTCTTCCTGGACGCGTTCCTTCAGTTCCCGGCTCTTCTCATCCGCCGCTTTCTCCGCGTACTTGAGTAGACTCATGGCTTTCGTCTTCAAGTCCGCAGCCTCCCCTTCCCGCGATTCGATCAAGCCGGCCTGGGACTCGAGTTCCTTGGTGCGCCTAGCGATTTCGGCCTTCGAGCGGTCCATCGCCTTCCGCGCCTCGGAGAGCTTCCGACCTTGCGCGGTAAGACCGTCTTTCGCGACCCCGAGGTCCTTCTCCATCCGGTCGAGTCCCGCTTTGCGCTGGTCGATTCCGTTCTCGATCCGGTTTGCTTCCGCGCTTCGCTTGTCGAGGGCCGTGGCGAGAACCTTCAGCGCGTCGTCTCGCTCTTTCATCTCCGACTGGCGGTCGTCCAAGCTCTTCGCGGCTTTGGCGAGGTTCGCGAGCTTCTCCTTGATGTCCGCTTCGTGAGTCGCGAGTTCGGTCTCCCGCGTCCGCAGGGACTCCTCGCCGGCAACGATCCTCGTCTCCGCCGCCTTGGCGGCTGCGAGGCGGCCCTCGAGTTTCTTCGACTCGGATCGCGTGCGCCTGTCGAGTGCGACGAGCGAAGCTTGAGCGCGAACGAGCTCTTTCTGGGAGGCCGAGAGATCCCGGTCATCCTTGGCTCGGGCCTGGGCGGCCGTTTCGATTTCTTTCTTGCGGGCCGCGAGTTCGTCCGTGGCTTTGTCCATCGCCTGTTGTCTGCGGTCCAGGTCGCGTCCCCGCTGAGCGAGCCGGGACTCGGTCGCCTCCAGGGAGGCTTCTTTCGCGGTCGCATCTTTCGTTCCGGTGCTCAGGACGGACTCGCGACGCTCCACATTTGCTTCGGACCGGCGCAACTGTGCCTCTTTCGCGCGGAATTCCGTTTCTCGCAGGCCGAGTTGCTTTTCTTTCGTCTCGGTGGCGGCCAGAATGCGTCGGGCATCCTCGAGTTCCAACTTGGCCGCGGCTTCGCGTCGCTTCGTATCACGGGTCGCCGCGACCTCGCGGTCCTCCCACTCCTTCCGGGACGACGTCAGCAACTTCTCGCGCTTCGCGAGGTCCGCCTCGGATGAGGATATGGATTTCTCACGCTCCACATGCGTCGCTTCTTTCGCAGCGGAGTCTCGGAGGCGCGATTCGAGAGCCTTCGTCTTGTCGGTCAGGTCGGACCGCATCGCATCGACGGCCTTCCGATCGGATCCGAGCGCCTTGCGGCCCCGCTCGAGTTCGGCGTACGACTCCCGGAACTCCAACCGCTCCGCGGCGATTCCAGATTCCCGCTTTCCGAGGTCCGCGAGAGCGGCCGCCTGCGCTTCCTCACGGCGTTCCAAGTCAGCGAATCGGGACTCGAATTTCGCGGTCGCGGCCTTGTGGGCATCCACGGCTGCGCGCAATTCCTTCTCCTGACCGCCGATTTCATGGCCGCGGTCCTCGAGCGTTTTCTCTCGCCGGGCGAGCTTAGTTTCATCTCGTTGCAGGGCTGCGCGTCCCTCGTTCAACGACTTGTTCGCCCCCGAAAGCAGGGACTGGGCTTCGGTGATCTCTCCCTGCAATTTCGTCAAGTTGGCCTCGCGGATCTTAGCGGCCTTTTCTTGCCGCTGGACCGCCTCGATGTGGGCGGCGACTTCCGCTCGAGAGGCTTCGAGGGCCTTTCGCCCCGAATCGAGTTCCTTTCGGGCCTGCTCGATCTCCGCGTTCGCTTCCTTCAATTCGGTCCGTTCCTTGGCTGCGTTCGCGTCGCGCTTCTCGAGCTCGGCACGCGCCGACGCGATAGTCTCGTCTTGTCGTTCGACAGATGCGATGCGCGATTCGAGTTTCGCCTGGGCGGCCTTGAGCCCCGCTTCCGCGGAGCGGAGTTCTTTCTCTCGCTGCTCGAGGGCTTTCGCGTCCGCCTCCAGATGGCTCTTCCGTCTCGCCAGTTCATCGGACTCCCGCGCGAAGGCGGACCGTTCCGCTTTCGAGGCTTTCTGGCTCTCCGCCAGAGCTCCTTGAGCCTCGGCGAGGTCCCTCCCTGCCTTCGACACGCCAGCCTCGCGGGCCCTCAGGAGGCGATCCTCCCGCTTCGCGGCCTCCGTCTGAGATGCAACTTGAGCCCGAGTCCCCTCGAGTTCTCTTGCGCGTTCCGAGATATCGTTTTCTCGCTTCGACAAGTCTGCTTCTCGCGCGTCCAGTTCTGCCGTCGAGAGCTTGATTCGCTTCTGGATCCCTTCGAGTTCCGTGCGGCGGTCCGAGAGTTCCTCCCGTCCCTTCGCGAGTTTGCTTCCGTCTCGTTGCATCGTCGCACGCTGGGTGATCAGGGCCTTCTCCCCATCCGCGAGTGCCGAGCGGCCCTCCTCGAGTTTTTCCTGGGCTGCCGCAAGGGCCGCCTCGCGTGCCTTGACCGCCCGTTCCGCTTGCTGTGCGGTGCCGAGTTGAAGGGCTACTTTTGCGACCGCTCCTTCGTGCGCCTTTGATTGCCGACCGAGTTCCGCCTCACGCTTCTCGATGTCTGCGACGTGCTCGGCCGCTTGCGCCGTGGCACGCTCGAGTTCCTTTTGCGTCCGATCCAGATCAACGCGGCGCCCCCGAAGCTCATCGCGCAGCTTGCCGAGGTCCGCCTTTTCCTTGGAGGCCTTCGCGGCGAGTTTCTCGAGTTCCCTCCCGCGCAATTGGAGATTCGCCTCGTTCGTCTTCGTGACCGTCTCCCGTTGGACGACTGCGTCTTCGCGGGACTTCAGGTCTGAAGCGGCCGCCCCCGCTTCCTCCCCCGCTTTCTGCATCTGTCGTTCGCGTCGTTCGAGTTCGGACCGGAGTCCCCCCAGTTCGTCTTTTGCTTCGGCTTGGCCCCGCTCCTGGGCCGCGAGAACCTTCGATTGGGAGTCCAGTTCTCGCTTCTGCTTCGATAGGGCTTCGGAGCGCTCGCGCAGCTCCTGCTCACGACGCGAAATGCGGTCCTCCGCCGCCGTCGATCGGGCTTCGACTCGCTGGTCCCGTTGGGTGATCTCCCGCTCCCGCAGGTTGAGCGCCTTCGCCGCCTCCTGGTTCTCCGTTTCCGCCTTCAAGGCCTCTTTCTCCCGGCGGGCCAAATCTCCCTCCTTGCGCTGGAGGATCTTCGCCATCGAGTCTTGGTCGGCCTGGGCCTTCGCGAAGCGCTTCTCGCGGGCCTCGAGGTCCGTATTCGTCTTCTCGACCGCGGATTCGCGAGCCGTCAGCTCGCTCGCTTTCGCGGATGTCGTTCGCGCGGTCTCGAGACTCTTCGCGAGCGAGTTCGCCCGGTCGGTCTCGGACTCGAGATGGGTCTTCGCGCGGGTGAGTTCCGTCTTGAGTTCGATCTCGCGGCGCTGAAGGGCCCCGTTCGCCGCATGCAGCGATTCTTGGAGCCCGTCGACCGCTTTGTCCCGCTTCGCAATCTCGCGGTCGCGGGCCTGAAGGAGTTTTCGAGCTTCGTCGAGTTCCTTCGAATGTTTCTCGTCTCTCGCCTTTTCCCGTTCTGCAATGTTCTCTTCCGTCTCGACAAGCTTCTTCTCCGCCTTCTCGACGGTGCGCTCCCTTTCTTTGATCGTCTTGAGAGCGTTCTCCGCCTCCAGAGCTCGTTCCGCGGCGGACCGAGCCGCTTTCGCCGACTCGGCTTCACGTTCTCGGACCCGAGCTTCGCCGCCCGCCAGCATGGCCTCGCGCTGCCCGAGCTCCTTCGATCGGGCATCGGATTTCGCCAACTGCCCCTTGAGTTGCGCCTCTCGGCCACTTAGCTCGCTGGCTCTCCCCGCCTGTTTACGGAGTTCGTCGACTTCGGCTTTGAGTCGTACGGCATCCGCCTTCGCTTCATCGACGGCTCCTTGCGCCTTGGCGCGTTCTCCGACCAGCTCCTTCTGCCGATCCTGAGCGTTTCGTCGCGTGGCCTCTGCGTCCGCCTTCGCGGTCTCAAGGCTTCGGATCAACTTCGCGAGGTCTTTCTGCGAGGCATTGAGGTCTTTCTCGAGCGTGGCGGATCGGTGCGCCTCGGACTCGAGGGCCGTCTTCGCTCGGGTGCGTTCCGCCTCGATCTCGAGCTCGCGGCGTTCCAGCCCTTCGTTGGCGGCCCGCAGGGACGCCTGCAGACCCGCGACTTCCTTGGTGCGCTTTGCGTCTTCCCGGTCTCGAGTCTGGAGAAGCTTGCGGGCTTGGTCGAGCTCCCGCCCGTGAGTTTCCTCTCGGGCTTTCGTTCGTTCCGCGAGATCCTGTTCGGTCTCCTTCAGCTTCTTCTCGGCTTTCTCGAAGGCGCGTTCTCGCTCCTTCATCGCCTTCAAGGAAGTCTCCGCCTCGAGGGCTCGTTCTGCCGCCGCACGTGAAGCTTTCTCCGACCCCGCCTCGCGCTCTCGGACGCGGGCTTCGTTCGCCGTAAGCGCGGCCTCGCGGTCCGCGAGGTCCTTCGATTGGGCTTCGAGTTTCGCGAGCTGGCCCTTCAGCTCGGACTCCTTCCCACTCAGTTCTCCGGCCTTGCCTGCGCGCTTGCGAAGCTCGTCGACTTCGTCCTTGAGACGTACAACCTTTCCCTTCTCTTCCTCGATCGCACTTCGCGCCTTGGCGAGTTCCGCGCTGAGCGCCTTTTCTTGATCCTGAACCTGGCGGCGAGAGGCTTCCGCTTCGCCCCGGACGGACTCCAGGGTGCGCACCGCCTTCGCCAGATCTTTTCGTGATGTGTTGAGATCCTTCTCGATGGCGCCGGATCGGTCGGCTTCCGACTCCAGGGCCGCCTTCGTCCGAGTGACTTCCGCTTCGAGTTCGAGTTCACGGCGCTCTGTGGCCGCATTGGCCGCCTGAAGCGATGCCCGCAAACCATCGACTTCCTTGGTCCGCTTCGCGATCTCCCGAGCTCGGGCCTGGAGGAGCTCTCGGCTGTCCTCGGTCTCGCGCGCCCGAGCCTCGTCCTTGGCCTTGTTCTGTTCTGCCAACAGTTCTGCCGTTTCCCTGATTTTCTTCTCGGCCTTCTCCGCGGCCCGTTCTCGTTCTTTGATCGCTTTGAGCGCCTTTTCGACCTCGAGCACTCGCTCCGCAGCGAGCCGCGACGCTTTTTCCGATTCCGTCTCCCGGGCCTCGAGCTGCGTTTCACTTCCCGCGAGGGCCGCCTCCCGGTCGACGAGGGCTTTCGTTCGCGTGTCGAGTTTCGCCCATTGCGCCCGCAGGTCCGACTCTTTCTCGGTCAGTTCGCCGGCCTTGCCCGCCCGCTTTCGGAGTTCGTCCACCTCATCTTTCAGGCGGGTGACGCGGTCTTTCTCCTGGTCGACCGCGTTTTGTGCTTTCGTGAGTTCTGCGGTCAGCGCAGCCTCTCGGTCCTTTCCTTCGCGTCGCGTGGATTGCGTCTCTCCGCGCGCCGACTCCAGGTTGCGGAGCATCTTCGCGAGGTCCTTCCGTGCGTCCTCGAGGTCCTTCTCGAGTTCGGTCGTCCGCTTGTCCGCATGATCCCGCAGCGCTTTCCGCGTCTCCGCAAGCTCGGCTTCCCGCGCCTCGAGCTTGGTGCGGGACGATTCGATTTCCCGCTGCGTCTCTTTCACGTCGCGATTCGTCGCGTCGAGTTTCTCCTGGAGCGCGGCGAGCGACTTCTCGCGGGCGGCGAGTTCCCGATGCCGGCCGTCGAGGGACTCGACGAGGGTTTCGACCTCCCCTTCGCGCTTCCGGAGGGACGCCTCCTTCGCGTCGACGGCCGCTCGTTTCTTCTCGGCCTTGTCCATCGCGGCTTCGGCGTCCGCCGTCGCGGCTTTGTTCTTCCTCAGGTCCTGGAGTTCCTCGCGCGCCTCCTTGAGCTCGCCCTCGAGTTCCTTCAGGGCTTTCTTGGTCTCGCGTTCGGCACCCGCACTCGCAGCCTCGAGTTCCTTCACCCGGGTCTGCAGGCCATGGATCGTATCGTCGTGGCGGGCGATCTGCGCGGTCTTCGCGTCAGACAGCTTGCGGGCGTCCTCGAGATCTTTCCGGAGCTGGGCCTCGCGGGCTCTCGCCTCTTCCCTCTCGGCGGCATCGACCTTCAGGAGGACGGGCGCGTCAAGCTCTTCCTCGTTGGTCTCGAGGGACTTCCGGGCCTTCTCGCGCAGTCCCATCGGCCATCACAACAGCTGGAGCTGTTCGAGGAGCTTTTCGTAAAGCGCGAATCTCTCCGACTTCGCGAACTTCCGGATCTTGTCTTTCGGTAGGTCTCCGAGCAGCTCGTCGATGTCTTTCATGACGACCTTCAGTTCGCCTTTCAGGTTGAGCAGTTCCTTCTGTTGCTCCATCAACTGGTTCCGCTCCTCCATCAGGTGCTCCATCTGCTCCTCGAGCTGGATCATCCGGGCCTGGAGGGCGCCCAGCTCTTGATCGGACTTGATCGTGACCGGCGTCGGCTCGTCTTTCGACGCGGCGCGGGCCGCGGTGGACTTCTGCTCCAGGTCCCACCGTCGCCGTTCGAGGTCGACTTCCGCCTCGCTCAAGGCGTGGTGCCGCTCGTCGAGAAGCCGCGCCTTCTCCCTCATCAACTCCTCGCGCTTCTCGATCTCCCGCTCCCGCTCGTGAACGCGATTCATGACGGTCCGGAACTCGTCCTCCCGCCGGACGAAGTCCGACTCCCGCTCCTTGAGTTGCCCGAACGCCTTCTCCCGCGACTCCAGCTCGTGCCGGAATGCGGAGATCCGCCCGCGGAGGGACGACTCGCGCGCCTTGAGTTCGTCCTTCTGCATCCGCAAGATGTTGCGGTACGTCGTTTCCATGTCGACGAGGCCTTCCTCGAGTTTCAGGATGTCCTCCTTCTCCAGGAGGAGCGTCTCGATCTGCCGCTTCAGTTCCTCGCGCTCCCGCAGCTGGTCGGGATCCTCGGAGCCCTCGAGCGCTTTGATTCGGGCCTGCGCTCGTTCGATCAACGCCTCCATCTGTTCGAGGCGCTGCTTGCGCCGCTCGAGCATCCGGTCGAACGGTTCGGCGAGCTTCCAGAGCGACTCTTCCATCTCTCCCTCGGTGCGATCCGCCTCGAGGGACGACGCCGGCTCCGCTCCCGGGCCGCCTCCGGGCGCCCCACGGCTCCGCGCTTTCTCGCGGCTCAGTTGCAGGATACGCCGTAGGTATACCTCCTCCGGGGATTCCTGATTGGGGGGCGTCGGGACTTCGTCGAATCCGGCCTCCGGGAACTTCGCGTTGCAGTTCAAGCACTCGGTGGCGGAGGCGGGATTGATCGAATTGCAGATTGGGCAGAGGACGGCCTGCATCGAGCCTTCGAACGGCTCGCCGCAGCGGGCGCACGACGCGGCGTCCGGCGGCGTTTCCGCCCCGCATTCGCTGCAGTAGGCGGCCTTGCTGGGGGTGAGGGCGCGCTGGGCCATCGATGCCTGCTCGAGGAAGATGGGATGCCGGATCGCTCAATCGTACGCGTTGTACGCGAGGATTTCCGACAGATGCTTCCTGCCCGCCGGGGCCTCGTAGGCCTCCGGGATGCCCAACGGTGTCAACCCTACCACGTGGGCGTCGGCCGGGATGTTCAGGAGGGATTTCACCTTCTCCTCGTTGAAGGTGAAGATCCAGGAGGTCCCCAACCCCTCACTCGTCGCCGCCACAGTGACGTTCGCAAGGGCCATGCCCACATCGACCGGATACGAGTTCATGTATCCGCCGATCATCGCGACCGCCTCGTCGAGCCGGGCACAGGCGACGACCACCAGGGGCGCGTCGGTCATGTGCCTCCCGTTCGTGCAGGCGCCCGCGAGCTTCCGCTTCGTGTCCTCGTCCGAGACGACGATGAACTTCCAGGGCTGGATGTTGTCCGCCGACACGGCGAACCGCGCGGCGTTCACGACCGCCTGGACTTTCTGCTCGGGGACCGGATCGGGCTTGTACTTGCTCACGCTTTTCACCGACTTAATGGCCTCAAGGACCTCCATTTCGTCCCGAGGCGTCCGATTTGGCGTGGTGATAATAAGCGTTACGGCCACGAAATCAGGGGCACAACCGTCGGACGCGGGCTGATCTCTCCCGCCATCGTGGTCTGTCGAGCTCCGCAGGGCGGCTACAGTTTCCGTTGGACCAAGGGCCAGCCGATGTACGGGGCAAGGATGACATACAGCGCTACGACCAATAAGACGACCCCCGCCACCGTAATTCCGCGCCCCAACAGGTCGTACCCGTATTCGATGCACCCGTTTTCCCCGGGCCCGGATCGCGTACAGGTCGAGGAGACGAACGTTCCGGCAATCAGACTCGCGGCACCAAGGAAGGCCGAGACGATGGGGCTCCAGAACTTCAAGTCCACCTGGCGCAGAGCGTGTTTCGTTTCGCGATTTGCCCCACGCGGACTTCTCTCCAAGATTGTACCGGGGAGCGGAGTAGCCCGACACGATTGGAAGGTTTCGGTCTGACCTCGCCCGACAAGGTGATATCGCTACGCAGAAACGCGCGACCTCGCCCGCGGTGAGGGAACGTTTAAGTCGGCCACGGGTCTACCGCGGTCCCGCGGGCCCGTAGCTTAGCCCGGTTGGAGCGTCCGGCTGATAACCGGAAGGTCGCCAGTCCAAATCTGGCCGGGCCCACTCCCTGCCGATTTTGGTCGCGGGAGCGCCATTCAATGGAGCTCTCTTTCCGGGGCGCGAGCAAGGTCGCAGTGGGACTCCCCCTCCTTCGAAATAAAGGTCGCTTCAGTAATCCCAGGAAAGCTTAAGCCGCGAATGCGCAGCGTACGGTCCGGTGTCGATCCAATCCACGGCCTCTCATCGGTGGTTCCTAGTGGCCGTCTTCGTGGCCATTGGTCTGGTCATCGCCACGTCCACCGTTCTGTACTCCCTGCAACCGCCGCAGTCACCGCCGACGGGCAATCTCGTCTTCGCTCCGGTAACGCTCGTCGATGGCAACGCGTCGTTCCCGGTTCAGAACGTGTCCCACGGCCCTTACGGTTTCTCCGGATTCCAGATCCGGCTCGTCGTCAACAATTTCGCCGGAGGCCCAGCCTCGCTCGGGCCGAACAACTCCGTCGCGCGAATCGTGATTGGGACGACGGCCTATCGAGTCGTGTGGATCGACGCGGACGGCGACGAGGCGGTGAGCGTGGGCGACTCGTTCCTCGTCACGGGCGACCGGGCGCCGTTGTCACGGTTGAGCGATTACGAGTTTGACTTGTCGTGGCAGAGCGCGTGGACCGCGCACGTCTTCTGGTCGACGTACTGAACACGTCCCCCTGCCCTGGTTTCGGCCGACGCTGCTTACGATGGCGGGGATCGGCTCTGTTGGATGTCCCGCATCATCTGGTCGAACTGGTCCTTGGTGATCTCGCCGCTCGCGTACCGCCGCCGGAGGATCTCGGCCGCGCCGTCATGGGAGCGTCCGTACATCGGATAGCCTCCCCAGCCCCATCCTCCCCATCCCCACGGCCGGAAGAATACCCGGAAGGCGAAGAACAAGAAGAAGATGAAGATGAAGAACCCGAACGGGAAAAAGAAGAAGAACGGGGAGTAGCCAAATCCCGTGGCCGGCCCGACGATTGCCCGGACGACCACTCCGACCACAATTGCAATGCCGATCAGGAGGAGGAGTGCCGCGATCCCCCAACCGATGAACCTTCGATGCCGATAGACGTCACGATCCGCCTGCATGCTTGCCATGGTGGGTACCACCGCAAGGCCTAACGCACGCGCGGTATTTACGCATATCGGATTTCCGATACCGGAAAACCGATTCGCATGGTAAGGGATAAATATCGGTTATCCGATTCGATTTACGACGTCCATGTTCCCTCCTTTTCGCTGGATGATGCACCGCCGCAGAGGGTTGCGCACCTGGATCATCTCGATCCTCGCAAACGCACCGAAGAACGGCGCGGAGATCATGGACGAGATCGAGACGATGACGCAAGGATGGTGGAGGCCGTCCCCGGGTTCCGTCTATCCGTTGCTGGACCAGATGACTCAGGAGGAGCTCCTCAAGAAGCGGGACGACGGCCGATACGAGTTGACCGCCAAAGCAAAGGAAGAGCTCGAGTGGCCCTTCGGGATGCCGGGCCGCAAGCCGCAAACGGTCGAGGATATGCTGAACGAGATGACCGGTTACGCATCGTACCTGGAGGATCTGAGTCGTTCGGATCGATCGAAGATCGCGCCTTTTCGAGATAAGATCAAGAACGTTGCGGACCGCCTCGCGGCGCTCGTCGGAACCGGGAAGCCTTAGGCGAGGCTCCGAGGCCAAGTGGGCTTCCCTCCGCCTCAGTAGCTTTCTACCTCTAAACGGAGGTAGGTCGCAGATTGCTACCGAAAGGAGCCGATGGCCTCGTTGCCGAAATGTGTCCTTTCGATGGGCGTTCCATAAGGGTCATAGTGGGCTCCCACCACGGTAGCCACGGAGGTGTCGGATGATATCCCTCGGGATCGCAGCCGCCATCGGAGCCGCGATCGGAGCCGTCGCACTCGGGGCCGCATCCGCCGCAACACACGGCGATGTCCCCGGGCTCGCGATCGCGCTGCAGCACATCCCGCCGACGACGCACGGCTATGAAGTCGTGACGGCGGTGAAGAACGCACTGGCGGGCGGCGCTGCAGGCGGCGGAATCGGCGCGGCCGTGGCCGCCGTCGCGAAAGCCGGTGCCAAGGGCGCTGCCGCCGTAGCTCACTAGCTTCGGCCAGCGTCTCTTTTCTTTTCTCCAGGGCAACCCCGGATCGTGGCGTTCGCTTCACTCGAGGCGACACCCCGTCCGCGCGGACGACCCTGCCTCTATCCGTGCGTCTTCGCGACTTCGGCCGCAAGTTCCGCGGCCCGCTTCGATGCGGCCACAATCGCATCGCTGATGGCTGGCGGGACTCCCCGCTTCTCCATGACGGCCCAGCCCGCCTCCGTCGTCCCGTTCGGCGTCGCGACCATCCGGAACAACTGCATCGGCTCGAGGCCGTCGATCAAGAGGAGTTCCGCGGTCCCTTTCATCGTCTGGAGGGCGAGCTTGTACGCGACGTCCCGCGGCAATCCGGACCGCACGCCGCCTTCGATCATCGAGTGCGCGAGGGCCGCGATGAACCCCGGACCGCTGCCACTCAGGCCGGTCACGGCGTCGAGCATCGGCTCATCGACCATCGTCACCCGACCGATCGCGCCGAAGATCTCCTCGACGACGAGCGCATCATGTTCGGTGGCGCTCCGCCCCAACGCAAATGCGGTCGCACCCTCGCCCACGGCGCACGCGAGGTTTGGCATGATTCGCAAAACCCGGCCTCGACCTGAAAGCGCCTTCTCGACAAACGCGGTGCGGACGCCCGCTGCCAGCGTGATGATCAGCGCGTCCCGTTTCACATGCCCGGCGATCCCCGCAACGAGGGAGGGCATGTCCTTCGGTTTCGCCGCGAGGACGAGGATGTCCGATTCCCGCGCAAGGTCCGCAATGGTCTCGAGCGATCTGACTCCGTGCTTCGCGGCGATCTCTTTCGCGCGAGCCGGGATCGCGTCGCTGACCAGAATCCGCGAGGCCGGGACGACCCGCCCCACGATCAAGCCCCGGACGAGCGCTTCGCCCATCTTGCCCACGCCCGCGATTCCGATTGTCTTGTGGGTCTCCATGAGATCCGCCCCGCGATGTGTGCCCGAGAAGACACGGTCCTTCCTTCTCCTTTTCCGTCGCTGGAAACTGTATAAATAGCGAGAATACATCGGAGCCCTCCTTGACGAACGTCGACATCCGGCACGACGATCTCGCGGACTTGGTCGGCAAGTCGCTGTCCATCGAGGAGTTCGTCGACCGGATCACGTTCATGGGCGCGGGTCCCGAGGGCGTCCAGGGCGACGTGATGACGTTCGACGTGTTCCCGAACCGGCCCGACCTCTATTCGGTCGAAGGGATCGCCCGCGGGCTTCGCGGGTTCCTTGGGATGGAGGTCGGGCTGCCGGTGTACCGAGGCGAGGCCTCCGGAATCGACTTCATCGTGGATCGAAGCGTGGCCGACGTCCGCCCGTACGCGGTCGGCGGCATCGTCCGCGGTCTCGAGCTCGAAGACACCCTCCTTCGATCCCTGGTCGACCTCCAGGAGAAGCTCCACCTGACGGTCGGCCGGCGTCGCAGGAAGGTCGCGATCGGGATTCATGACATGGACAAAGTCACCCCGCCGTACACCTACAAGGCGGTCCTGCCGCCCGACGTTCGCTTCACGCCGCTCGGCATGGCGCAGGAGATGGACCTCCTCGACATCCTGACGAAGCACGAGAAGGGCCGCGAATACGCGCATCTCGTCGCCTCGCAGCCGGTCTTCCCCATCATCCAGGACGCGCGCGGCCAGGTGTTGAGCTTCCCTCCGGTCATCAACGGAATCTTGACTCAGCTCACGCCGGACACGAGGAACCTGTTCATCGATGTTACCGGGACGGACCTCGACGCGGTGAGCGGCTGCCTCGCGATTCTCTCGACCGCGCTCGCTGAGCGCGGAGGACGGATCCAGACCGTCCGGACGAAGTACGCGGACCGAACGCTCGAGACGCCGGACCTCTCCCCCCGGCCGCACTCGGTCCGTCTGGACCGCGCGAACGAACTGCTCGGCCTCTCCCTCAAGCCGGGTGAGGCGGTCGACTTCCTTCGGAGGATGCGGCACGACGCGCGCGCGAACGGAGACGCAATCTCGGTCCTGTCGCCGGCGTATCGGCTCGACATCCTGCACGAGGTGGACCTCGTCGAAGACCTGGCGATCGCCTCGGGATACGACCGGTATCCGCGAGGCCTCCCCCACCGCCAGACGATCGGCGAGTCGCTCGGGGCGAACGACTTCGCGGAGACTCTTCGCGTCCTCCTCGTGGGCTACGGATACCAGGAGGTGATGTCTCTCACGGTCGCGTCATCAAAGGACGCCTTCGAGACGCCGGATCGCGTCCTGATCCGAAACCCGCTGAGCGAGGACCTCACGACGCTCCGCTCGTCGATGCTCCCGGCACTCATGAACATCTTCCGCTTGAACAAGCACCGCGAACTGCCGCAGCGGATCTTCGAGATCGCAGATGTCGTCCTCGAGGCGAGGAACGTGCGGCGTATCGGGGCGGCGTCGATCCATCACAAAGCCTCGTTCACGGAGGCGAAGTCCCTGGTCCTCAGCCTGATGCGGGACGTCGGGGGGACCGCGGACGTGGAACCGGTCGAGGACGGGAATTTCCTTCCTGGACGGGCGGCCTCGATCATGTTGGACGGTCGCGAGATCGGTCGATTCGGGGAGATCCACCCGCGAATCTTGGAGACCTACACCCTGGTCCAACCCGTCATGGCGTTCGAACTCGATGTGGAGCCGTTGCGGTCTTCTCGCTGAACGCACGAGAGAAGGTATTTCTCGCCTCGGACGATGGCGAGGCGCTGAGGTAGCGAAGCTCGGTCCAACGCGCCAGACTTGAGATCTGGTGGGCCGCAAGGCCCTCGGGAGTTCGAATCTCCCCCTCAGCGTCCCACCCCACAATCAAGCGGGAGAGGCCTTGGTCCATCAGCCCGCGGGCGCGGGAACGTAGTCGATGAGAAGGGACCCGAACCGCCGGTCCACGTAGACCTGAAACCAGACGGGGTTGTTCGACGTGGATACGTGGAGCCGATAGTCGGCTTGGAACCAGCAGGGGGCTTGGCCGCCCGCACAAACCGCGAACCACGCGTTTCTCGAACTGAGTCCGACCTGGAGGACTCCTGCGGACCCTGCGTCCAATCCGATTCGAGTCAGGTTGTAGTAGAAAGGCTCATAGACCGTGTAAGGCGACCGGCTGTCTATCGAAAACGAATTGCCGCCGATCACCATCGACCGGCCCGGATCGACGGAAACCGGACTTCCCGATGCGACCAAATCGGCGGACGCAGGGAACGTGACGTTGGAGCCGGATAACCGGAGCACGAAACCGCGGTTGACAACGCTGAGGGAGTAGTCGACCTCGAGGAAGTTGGTCCGAACGAAGCGTTGCAACACGGCCATCTTTCGGACCGTGTAGTCCATCGCCCACTTCGTCACGGCGACGGAGCGATTACCGGGTCCGACGGCGCTGAGGTTCAAGGGTGAGAAGGCGCTCGACTCGGAGACGCGAGGCATGCCCCCCGCAGGGTAGAAGCTGAATCGGTTCCCGTTGCCATCCGAGAACTGCGACTCCGCATCCGCCGGCCAGGACGGACCCATGACGAACTGCACGGGGAGGTCGGTCCCCGAAACGGACGACCATCGATAGCCGATGGAGGGAGGCGGGACCGCGGAGTGGTCGTCCAACCAAAATCCGGACAAATAGCTGACTTCGGCGCTCGTGTTCACGGTCTCGTTCGTTCGAGGCGGTGCGGGATACAGAGTCGTGAGTGGCACATCGAGGTACGTTCGACCGTGTGCGAGGACGGCTTCTTCCCATGAACCACCGAAGCCCATTACGACGAGCAGCGGGCCGACAATCACGACCGTCACGAGGATTGCTGCCATTAGCTTTCGACGGCGTGGGGCTCCAAGATGGCGAATCGGCAAGTGTTGCGCGTCCGTTGTAGGCGGACCTCCAGGGAGCGTTCCCTCTAGCACAAATGGCCGATTCTACGGAATCGAATAAGCATTATGTTTAGGAGACAACCACGGGGATGCCTAGGCACTGAACCAGACGGCTCGTAGGACAGGACGTGGCGGGACAGACGCCCCGGATTGCGCACCCGGTGGTCCCGTGAAGGGCGCGCTCTTGTTTGGTCGTCCGGCAACGGTTTCGGTAGCTCTTCTTCCGGCGCGCGTCCGGGGAATTGATGAAACCCTCAGCCCATTGGGGGTCGGATGATTTCCCGGCGACAAGCCACGGTTCTCGTCGCGATCGTGATCTCGATTGTGGTGATCTCCGCCGTCTTCGTGGCAAGCCGCCCTCCATTTGCGCCCGCATCAACCGGCAACAACCCGCCTCCGGTGACGCCGAATCCCGAGCCGTCGGCATGTCCGCGTTTCGTCGGCCTGTGCATCGAGCGCAACGTCACGCGGATCATTGATGGCGACACGCTGGACGTCGAAGGGAGCCTCCGAATTCGGCTCGTGCTCGTCAACGCTCCGGAACTCAACGCGACCGGTGGGCCGGAATCCAGAGACTATCTGACGAGCCTTTGCAGCGGCGCGAGGGCGGTCGTCGACGAGGACGATTTCCAGATTGGCCACGACCCGTATGGCCGAGTCCTCGCGGTCGTGTATTGCGGAAGCACGAATGCGAATGCGGCGATGATCTCGTCCGGCCATGCGACGACCTACTACGCGTTCTGCTCCGTCAGTGAGTTCGGGAGTGCCGCGTGGTCGGGATGCGCGACTCCCCCGCCTCCGCCACCCGGGAACTGCGACCCGGCGTACCCCGACGTCTGCATCCCGCCTCCGCCTCCAGACCTGGATTGTTCGGACATCCCGTACCGGAATTTCCGAGTGCTCCCGCCCGATCCGCATCACTTCGATGGCGATGGCGACGGGATCGGGTGCGAGGCGTAGCGTCGCCCGACCGCCGGCCGCTCCTATTCCGTGTTCTTCTGAATTGCGGCTTGGCCCGAGTGGCCCGGGAAGATTTCGACCGTCTTGATGTTGACCATCTCGAGGAGGCCGTAGCGGCTCAACTCGCGTCCCACACCGCTGTGCTTCACGCCGCCGAAGGGCATCCGCGGATCCGACTTGACGACGCCGTTGATGAACACCATCCCGGACTCCACCTGAGCCGCGAGTTCGTCGGCCTGACCAAGGTTCCGTGTCCAGAGGCTCGCGCCGAGGCCGAACACCGAGTCGTTGGCTTCGTCGATCGCGGCGCGGAGGCTCGGCACCGCCATCACGGGGGCGACCGGGCCGAACGTTTCCTCGCGGAGGACGCGCATGTCCTTCGTGACGTGGCTGAGCAGGGTGGGCTCGAAGTACCAGCCTTCCCGGCGAGGGCGCTTTCCGCCGACCTCGACATTCGCACCTTTCGCGATGGCGTCCTTCACCTGGCTTTCGATCTCATCTCGCTGCGTCTTGCTGACCAGCGGGCCGACGTCGGTGGTCGGATCGCGCGGATCGCCCACCCGAAGCCGCTTCACTAGCTCCGCGAACTTTGCGACGAATTCGCTGGCGACCGAGTCGACGACGAAGAAACGTTTGGCGGCGATGCACGACTGTCCGCCGTTGACGAATCGTCCCGCGACCGCGCCCTTCGCGGCCGCGTCCAGGTCCGCATCACCCGCCACGATGAAGGGATCCGATCCGCCGAGCTCGAGGACCACCTTCTTCAGATCCTTCGAGGCCTCGCGGGCGACGTAGACCCCCGTGCGGACGGATCCCGTCAGGCTAACGACGGACACGGGCGAGTGGATCAGAGCGGTCGCGGTCGTTCGATCTCCGACGACGATTTGGAACACGCCGTGGGGGAGGCCCGCTTCGCGGAACGCGATTTCCAAATTGCATCCAGACTGGGGCGACGCGCTCGCCGGCTTCACGACGACCGTGTTGCCGGCGATGAGGGCCGGCACGGCGAACCGGACGATCTGCCACATCGGGAAGTTCCACGGCATGATGGACCCGAGGACGCCGCGAGGATGGAACGCGATGTAGGACCGCATCGCATCGGTCGCGACGAGCTCGGGCTGCAGGAAGGCCGGCCCATTCTCCCCGAAGTACTCGGCGGCCCAGGCGCACTTCTCGACTTCCGCGATCGCCTCGCGGATGACTTTGCCCATCTCGAGGGTCATCGTCTCCGCGTACGCGTCCTTGTGCTTCCGGAGGATTTCGGCGAATCGGAGCAGGTAGGCCGCGCGTTCCTTCGGATCGAGACGGGACCAGGTTCGGAAGGCTTCGCGGGCGGCCTCGACTTTCGCGCGGACCTGCGGTGCAGTCGCGATCGGATACGAGGCCAAGGCCTTCCCCGTCGCGGGGTTGATCACATCGAACGTGCGACGCTTCGTGGCTCGGGACTTCCGTCGAGACGGCATGCGCTTCTCCATTCCCACCTACCGGCTCCGCGCCAAATAATCCTTTGCGGACACTCGAGGCAGAGCAGCGATCATTGCGTCACGACGAATCCCTGAAGGAAGATTAATATCGAGGCCCGCGATGAAAGCGCCCCGTGCGTGGGTGGCCCAGCTTGGTCAAAGGCGCAGCGTTGAGGTCGCTGTCCCGCAGGGGTTCGCAGGTTCAAATCCTGCCCCACGCATCTTCTCCGCCCGCGGTGTCCGCCGACTGACTCACCCGACGAGCCAGCCGCGTGCATCGGCCATCAGGATCGCGAGCGTCACGACCGCAGATTCGAATTCTCCCCCTCGCGCGCTCGAGAGCGCCGACGTCACGCTAATCCGCTCGACCGATTGAATCTCGTCGGGGTTCGGTCGCCGTTCCGTGGGTTGGCATTCCTTCGCGAAGAAGAGGTGCAGAGTCCCCTCCAGATACGCGGTCAAGTTGTTCCCGGCGTACATCTCGAGGAACCTCGGTCCTTGGTATCCCGTCTCTTCTAATAATTCGCGCCGCGCACACGCCTCGGGAGACTCGCCGTTCCGCGCGGTCCCGCCCGGCAGCGATTGGACGATCCGCCCGAGCCCATGGCGGTACTCGCGGGTGAGGACGATCTGCTTTTGCGGGGTGACCGCGAGGACGGCAGCAGAGGTCCCGAAGTGCATCCGAATCCAGCGCTTCCGTGCGCCGCTCGGCAGTTCGACCTCCTCCTCCGAGATCGGAGGCCATCCCTCGCGGAAGGGCCGGGATGACAGGATGCGGGGCTCCGACGTCATGGGGACCCGGGCGGCACCGCGACCCGGCTACTTATCGCCGTCGATGCGCCGTCGGTCTGGATTGCGGTCCTCAGAGCACAACTCTTATTACGAGCCATCCGGGTTTCCGCGGCAG
>DATMDM010000142.1:0-22735 GCA_035557795.1 Thermoplasmata archaeon
TGGTCGAACTTCAGCGCCCCCGTGTTCCGGATCGTCTCGATTTCCGCGTCCGAGAGATCTCCGAACGATCGGATGACTTGCCAGCGATCCTCGGGGGTCTTCTTGTAGAAACCCGACACGTCGGAACTCTTCACGGCGGCACCGAGTGTCGGAGAAGACTGTCCGGCCATAAAGGCATCGCGCGGCGGCTCACGTGGCGACGCGGGTCCCGCAGCTCGGGCAGAATGAGATTCCGGTCGAGACCGGCGAGCCGCAGTTTGTGCAGAAGCGACCCGTCCCCGCGGCGGGAGGCTGCCCCGCGTCCCTCGCCGGCGGTATCGGTTGGGCCTGAGGCGGTGGCGGCGCGTACGGCGGATATCCATATGCAGCTGGGTACGCGGGGTACATCGTCGGTCGAGCCTTCGTCACCTGCCCGCCCTCGGCGACAATGAGGACGACCCCGACGATCAGGAGGGGGATGCCGATGCAAAGAAACGGGAAAAAGAGGATTCCGATGACCGACAAGGCCACCCCGAGGACGAGCAGCAGCGCGCCGGTGGTCAGTTCGGCCAGTCGAGCCTCCCTCCCGTCGATTCGACGAATTCGCGCATAATGATATAAATATTGCTTGAGGGCATGTCGCGCGACAGAGACCGCATCGTGGGGTGAGCGAGATGCCCGTCGTCCTGGCAGACATCGCGATCCCGTTCCAAGCGACCGCGTCGGGCTCTCCGGTCGGGTTCTGGCTTTTCCTCCTCGGCCTCTACGTCGCGTTCCTCCTCATCGGGTTGTGGGTGTACCAGGACGCCCGGATTCGCGGCATGAACAGCCTCTTTTGGTTCGCCATCGTGTTCTTGGTCCCGGTGTTCGGACTCGTCGGGTATGTCATCTATCGTCGAGACCGTCCGCTGTGAAGAGCCGACGCATCTCGCCCCGCCCTATGGTCGCGGAACATGGGTAGGATCGCGCCCTTTCGCGTTTCCCGGTTCGAATACTGGCCTAACGATTGTCGAGATCGAGCCGCAGCCAGAACGTTTAAACCATGTCACAACATGACGCCGCCAGGGGTCATTTATGGAGGAGCCTACACCTTCGGGAGCGAAGCCTGCCCCGAAGAGCAGAGCAGTGTGGATTGCAGTTGCGGTTATCGTCGTGATCATCGTGGTCGTGTTGGCCGCGGTGCTGGGTGGGCTGTTCACGCCCACGACGGCGGCGAAGCCGGCACTTCGCATCGGAACGCTGCTTTCGATCACGGGCGCGTTGAGCCAGTACGGACCGGGCGATACGCAAGGCGCGTATCTCGCCGTCCATGAGATCAACAAGGCCGGCGGCGTGCTCGGTCAGCCGATCCAGCTGTTCACGGAGGACGATCAGACCGATTCGACGGCGGCCGCGGCGGCCACGACGAAGCTGATCACACAGAACCACGTGAATGCCATCGTAGGCGCGCAGTTCTCCGGCGGAACGATCGCCTCGATCGGAATCGCCAAGGCGGCGGGCGTACCGATGGTCTCTCCGTCGGCGACGTCGCCCGCGCTGTCGAACCTGACGTTGACCGGGGGCTACTTCTTCCGGACCGCGCCCTCGGATGCGCTGCAGGGAGTCGTCGCAGCCAACTACCTGTACACGAACCTCTCGTCGCCCACCATCCGGTACATCAACCTGATCGGGCGCGATGATTCGTACGGTCGAGGGCTGGTGGGCGTCATCAACACGAAGTTCACCGCTCTCGGAGGCCACGTGAACACCACGGTCATCATCAACCCGAAGGCGACGACGTTCCAAACGGACCTCCAAACCTTGTTCTCGACGAACCCGCAGGCCGTCTACTTCGCCGGTTTCCCGGGCGAGGGGCTCATCCTGATGAGCCAATGGCAGGCAGGCCTGTCGAGCAACCCCGGATGGAACCGGCCATGGTTCTTCTCCGAAGGGCTTGACAGCCAAGCGTTCATGGACCAGCTCCGGGGGTCATCGGTCAATGTCGACGTGACCAAGATCCGGGGCACGTCCCCCGTGTCGCCGTTCGGTGCGATTCACGACGCTTGGGTCGTGCAGTTCAAAGCGGCGAACAACGGCCTAGTCCCGGTCCTCTACTCGGACTACACCTACGACGCGGTCTACCTCATTGCCCTCGCGGCGACGAAGGCCAAGTCCGTCGATGGAACGGCCATCCAAGCGAACCTGCGCGCCGTCTCCGGCGGGTCTGGAAGCGGCGGGACCGTGATCAAGCCCGGACAGTGGGCGCTCGCCCTGACCACGCTCAACGCGACCGGAGGCACCGTCAACTGGGAGGGAGCCGCCGGTTCGGAGAACTTCGATGCGAACGGGGACGTCCGAGGAAGCTACGAGGTCTGGGGTGTCAACAGCACCTTCCAGATCGTCCGACTCGCGTTCTTCCCGGAGGCCAGCATTTCGGCCCCGCCGTTGGCGTTCGCGAGCCAAGCCTTCGCGCTGGTATCGAGCGGGTTTGTCCAGAAGGTTCAGTCCGCAGTCGTGTCGCGGCGAGACTGAACCCCTTTCCTCTTTCCGATCGTCCGATCGGTCAGCCTTGGCCACCTAGGTAGAGCCTGCCAACATCGGCGTTGTGGAGCAGCCATTCACCCGTGCCCGCGAAACGATTCCGGCCGGTTTCGAGGACGTAGCCGCGGTCCGCAATCGCGAGCGCCTTCTTCGCGTTCTGCTCGACCAACACAACCCCAGTGCCACTCTCGTTGATCTCGACAATCTTCGAGAAGACCGTGTCAACGAGCTTCGGGGCGAGTCCGGCGGACGGCTCATCGATTAATAGCACGTCTGGGTCGAGCATCATCGACTTTGCCAACGCGACCATCTGCTGCTCGCCGCCACTCAGGCTCCCGGCTTGTTCGCGGAGTTTTGGCTGGAGGTTCGGGAACATCTCGACGGTCTCCAGCGCCCGCTCGCGGATTTCCGCATCTTTCATCATCCGCGATGGAGTGGGCCGCTGTTCGGAGCCGCGGTTCCAATGGATTGGAAGAGGGGAGATTCTTCGTGTAATCGCGCCCATCTCGAGATTCTCGAGCACAGAAAGAGTGGGGAACGTGTTGTTCGATTGCGGGACATAGCCCAACCCCATGATGACGAGATCACGGGGGTGGAACCCCGTGATGTCCGTGTCCCGGAAGCGAACCCGGCCCTCTGTGGGACGAAGCAGGCCGAAGATCGTTTTGATCAGGGTCGACTTACCCGCCCCGTTCGGTCCGATCAAGACGACCATCTCACCCTCCTCCAGGGTCATCGAGACTCCGTGGAGAATCTCCATCTCTCCATAGCCCGACCGGAGGTTCTCCGCCTGGAGCAGCAACGTTATCCTCCCAGGTACGATTCGATTACGACCGGGTCCGTCTTTACCTTCTCCGGGCGGCCTTCGGCGATCCGGCGGCCCTGATGCATGACGATGACCCAGTCGCATCGGTTCATGACTACGTTCATGTCGTGCTCAATCAGGAAGAACGTCCGCCCGCTCTGCCGAAGTTTCTCGATGAGATCCATGAGGCTCCCGGTCAAGGCTGGATTCACTCCAGCCACGGGCTCATCGAGGAGGACCAGCGTCGGGTCCGACATCAACGCCCGCGAGAGTTCGAGGAGCTTCTTCTGGCCGCCGGAGAGCGTTCTCGCATGCTCGTTCGCCAGTCCGTCGAGCTGCGTCAACTTGAGTACTTCCCGGGCCCGAGCGCGCCATTGCTTCTCGTCGCGTTTGACTGCGCGCGGACGGAAGAATAGGTTGAGCAAATGCTCCCCCGAGTTGCCTTTCGCAGCGAGGACGAGGTTCTCGAGGACCGTGAGGTTGCGAAGCTCGTGCGGAATCTGCCACGTCTTCGTGAGGCCCAGGTGCACAATCTCGTACGGCGGCAGGCCGTCGATCCTCGTGCCGTCAAACCAGATCTCCCCGCCGTCGGGGCGGTAGAGGCCCGCAATGATGTTGAACAGCGTGGATTTCCCGGCCCCATTCGGCCCAATGAGGCCGGTGATGGATTTCGGGAGGACCGTCAAACTGCATCGGTCCACGGCCTGGATTCCACCGAACGCCTTCTCGACGGCGTCCACCCGGAGAATCGATTCGGAGGCCATCCCTGAGACTCACCTCAAGACGCGTTTGTGCTCCCGCAGGATGCCCTCGGGACGATAAATGATGAGGATGATGAGCAGCACGCCGATCAACATCAGCCGAGTGTAGAAGATGGTGTCCCCGATCGCCCCCGGTTTGTACTGCTCGAGAAACACGAAAGCCCATCCGAGTCCGTACAGGGCGAACGCACCGATCACGCCGGTTCGGGCCCACCCATGTCCCTGGATTTTCCGAAGGACCTGCCCCCCAGCTGTCGTCGGCCTGTACCGGCTAAGGAGGACGATCAGCACGACAGTGATCACAGCGATGAAGCCCGTGACGATCAGCAACAAGTGGAGGGTCGGAAGGCCGGCTGCAAGCGCGATCGGCACATAATCTTTCAGTTGAACGGACAGCCATTCCAACCCGTAGATGAGAAATGCTCCAACGATTACCCCTCGGTTGTTGCCGGAGCCTCCGACGATGACCATCACCCAAACGGAGAACGTCACGGCTGGTGCGAAGCTGGATGAAGGGGAGACGTACCCGAGGGTGACTGCGAAGAGGGCACCGGCAAGCCCCATCAGAGCCCCGCCCAACGCGAATGCCTGGAGCTTGTAGTTGAACGTGTTTTTCCCGAGCGCCATGGTGGCCTCCTCATCTTCTCGGACCGCGCGTAGAACTCTGCCCCACGGCGATTCGGCCATGAATTGGAGGAGGAGCAGGAACGCGAGCAGAATTGCGGACCCGATTCCGACGATCGTGATTGCGTTCAGGAATGGCGCATCGGCGCTCAGGAAGGCGATTGGCTTCGGGATTCCCGTGATTCCAATAGCGCCACCTGTCACGGATTGCAGGTTGTTTGCGAAGATTTGCAGAATCGATGCGAACGCCAGTGTCGCGATCGCGAGGTAGTCTGCGCGGAGCCTCAGCGCCGGGAGGGCGATGATCGCGGCCGCGCCTCCAGCCGCAAACATCGCGAGGATTGCCCCAATCGCTAGGGGGAGCGAGTACCCGCCGAGATGCCCCGGGTAGACGGGAATGCCGCCGATGACGATGGGCGGGGACGGCGCAGTGATCGCGATTGCCATGGTGTATGCGCCGATGAGGTAGAAGCCCGCGATTCCCGCATTGAACAACCCTGTGTAGCCCCATTGGAGGTTGAAGCCAAGGGCAAGCACGGCGAAGATGATGGCAATACTCGCGTAGAACCCGACGTTCGTGAGGATTCCCTGCGGCGAAGCTCCAGCCAGCGCACCCGCAAGCACGCCCGCCAGGACGATGCCCGCGATGGCAACGAAAGCGATGAGCTGGCTCCAAGGCAGCTTGCGTTGCGCCACGTCTTTGGCCCCCCCGCTGGAACCTGTTGCTGCCAAGGTCACCTGCCCCCGTTCGCCTCGCCTGCCAGGGCGTCGACCGCACCATGTTCGCCGCCCAGGGCCCGGGTGATTCGTTCGATGAAATACGACCGCCGGGCAAATGCCGGCCTTCGACCCGCAATGCCCCATGGCCGGAAGATCAGCACGATGATGAGGATAATGAACGGAATCGCCACCTTGTACGCACTCCCGAACTGCAGGCCGATGACGTCGGGACGCTCGAGCCAGACAAGAAACGGCACCGACATTTCTTGGGAGAGTCCGACGAGGAGCCCCCCCAGCATCGCCCCGTATGGCGAGCCGATTCCGCCGACGATGACCGCCGCGAAGATGAGCAGGATGACGTCGAACCCCATCGTGGGGTTGATGGCCGTGCCGAGGCCAAGCAGCACGCCCGCGGTGGAAGCGAAGGAACAACTCATGACCCAGGCGGCGTAGGTCACGCGCTTCGTGTCGATACCCGTCGCCTTCGCGAGCTCCAGGTTGTCAGCGGTCGCGCGCATCGCCTTGCCGAGGTTCGTGTACTTGAGGAGAATGTGGGCGGAGAGTACGAACGTGACTCCGACAGCAAGCGTGAGGATTCCGCGGACCGGGTGGATGCCCAGCCCCGGGACGATGACGATATCCTGACTGGCCGGCACCGGGTATAGCCACTCGGCCGTCCCCGCGACCGACCGGATTCCGTTTTGAATGATGAGCCCGACGCCCACGGAGGCGACGATCGGAGGGACCGGGCCACGGCCTTCGAGGCGGGCAAAGATGACGACCTCGAGCAGGATGCCGACGACCGCGAGGACGAGAAACGAAACGATGGCCCCCCAGATGAGCGAGAGACCGTTGACGCTCAGAAGGAGAGCCAAGTAAGCCCCGAGGGTCATGAGGTCCCCGTACGCGAAGTTCGCGAAGCCTCGGATGCCGTACAGGACCGTGAGACCGATCGCCGCGACGATCACGATGCTGCTGACGACCAATCCGCCCATGGCGTACTGCAGGACGATGATGCCGAATACGAACGAGAGTCCGCCGATAACCGCGACCAGGATGATCGCGAAGATCGCGGCTTGGATGAGTTGTCGACGGAACCGGGCTGTCGGGCGGAGGGCCGCCCATCGCGAACGTACGCGGTCCTGTGAGGATGGCTCCGACCCGGAGTTTTGGGCCATGGTTCGGTCTAACACGCGAGGAAGGTCGGGAACCCCATTAACTTTTGCAGCAATGGAGGAAAGTCTTACAATTGGACAGGCCTTGTCCCGTCGTGGAACCTGATCGGGTCGTGCTGTTGGAGCCCTCCGGCGCGAAGCATTTCGTCGCCCTGGACCGAGAGGTTGTCAACATCCCGGCGGTCGGCGTCGTTCGAGCGGACACTCTGCGCTCCGCCCTGGGCCGGCGTTGGTCCGTGGGAGGCCGATCGTTCCTCGTGCTCACGCCGTCGATTCGAGACGCGGTTGGTTCCGTTCGTCGCCAGGCACAGATCATCGGCCCGAAAGACGCCGCGTCCCTCATCTGGAATTGCGACATCAAGGCGGGCGACTTGGTGGTCGAGGTCGGCGCGGGCTCGGGAGCTCTGACGTTGGTCCTCGCCCAGGCTGTGGGTCCAACCGGGCGCGTCGTGACCTACGACGTACGGTCAGACTTCTTGGACCGGGCTCGGGAAAACGTTGCGGCCGCAGGACTTGGAGAACGCGTCGAGTTCAAGCTCGGCGATGGCCGCGCGGCCATCCCGGAAACCCAAGTGGACGCATTCGTGGTCGACATCCCGGATCCATGGGAGGCGGTCGGGACCGCGGCGAAGTCCCTCCGGCCCTGTGGGCACTTCGCTTCCTACTCGCCAAACGTCGAGCAGGTGAACCGCACGGTGGCCGGCCTGCGCGCCGGGACATTCGTGGAGATCCGTACGCTCGAGATCATCGAGCGGGAGATTGAAGCCTCCGAGTCCGGGACCCGCCCGTCGTTCGCACCGTTGGGCCATACCGGGTACCTGACCTTCGCGCGCTGCGTCCTCGAAACGTTCTGACGGTGGAAGCGCACCGAGAAGACGGCGCGCTCGCTCATCCCACGTTCATGGGCTCGAACCGAATCGGCTGGACGACTCGGCGGGCCAGCTGAGTAAACCGGTCCGCGTGTTGCGTGTGGACGGGCATGACGACCTTCGCGTCGATGGTCCGAATCATCTCGCCGACCTCGCGTTCGCTCAGGTGGCCCGAGGCGTGCAGCTGGTGTCGCTGCAGGCCGAATCGATCGAGCCAGTGCTGGAGCACCGCATCGTTGACATCGTCTTCCTCGAAGGGCTCGCTCTTCGAATGGATGAACGGCGAACCGGGCGGCGGCCGCAGGTCTACGAGCTCCGGCAGATGCCAAAAATCGAGCTGCACCAGGTAGTCCGAAGGCCGAGCGGCGATTTGTTCCGCCGTCACGACCCGGTCTTTGAGTTTGGTCTGCAACTCTTTCTCCCACGGGTCCGTTTTCCGCATGAGGCGGTCGAACAAGACCAAGTCGTCTTCTTTGGCCACGTCGGGCACGGCAATGTGGGTGTCCTTTTGCAGCGTCAGGAGAAGATGCGCGGTCTTCGCATTCACGACGAACTTGCGATCGACCGCTTTGGCGACTTCGAAAAAGGTGCGAATCCGGTCCACGTCGCGCCCTGGAAACGTGACGATCGCGAGCTTTTCTTTGAGTGGCGTCAGGAGCCGGATTGCGTCCGCCTTGACATCGGCCTCGGAGAGGGTTCCGCGGGGATCGTCTGGCGCGACCCGTGTGCCTTCGGTGATCAGGACGACCGGCTTCGCCGCGGTTGCGGCGGCGATGAATTCCTCGGTCAACGCTTTCTTCGGCCCGTGGTGACGGAGGTCTCCGGTGTACGCGATCGTGCCCTCGCTCGTGTGAACGAGGTAGCCGTACGCCGCCGGGGCGCTGTGGTCGACATGGATGGGCTCGACCTCGAGGCCGTCCACGGTCTTGCTCTGGCCCGAGCGGAATGTCTGATAGACGTGCGTCCCGAGCTTCAGGAACGGCGCTCGCGCGGTCGTGTCGAGCGACTCGAGGATCGTCCGGGCGCCTTCCCCCAGGTGGACCGGGATGTTCGGATCGACGAACCGGAGTTGCTGCGTGTGATCGTAGTGCACGTGAGTGATGAAAATCGACGAAAAGGCGGGTGGTTCCCACGCCATGTTGGTCGGGTCCAACGCCTCCGCCGAGTAGAGACCCCGGATTCGCTTCATCAGGTCCAAGGCAAAGTAGTCCCGGAGGCCGAATCGATCTCGCGGCTGGAGGAACTCGACGAAGTACTCCTCGCCGAGGTCGAACGGCGCGCCCATGTCGAGCCAGATCCGCGCGTCGCGGTCCTCCACGAGGATCTTGTTCCCGCCGATCTCGCCGACGCCGCCAAAGAAAGAGAGTTTCGCCACGGCACGCCTCGGATCCGCGGTCAATCCGCGAGCTGCACCACGATCACGTCCCGAACCGCTTTCATCGACCGGAAGCTGAGCAGGAGTCGTCCCTCGGGATCCGTCTTGAAGAGGCGCGTCTCGACCGTCTCGGCCGGGGTCACGAGGAGCGATTGGACCCGGCCCGTCTTCGTCTCGAGGAGGAAGTCCGCCAGGACCCCGAGGATCTGGCCGTCCTCCGTCATGACGGTCTTGCCGCGGAGTTCCGTCGCAAAAACCTTCATTCCCGCCGCGGCGCGTATCCTCGCGTCCTTATTTTTCCTTTCTGGCCTCGGAGGCCGTGACGTCGAGGCGAAACCGTCAGAATCAGAGCCAAACGAATTGGCGAGATTGGGGACGGCACTTTCTTATAGAGCCGGTGGCGTTTGTTCGGCCCCTCAACGGAGGCTCCCGCCATGGACAATATCGTTGTCGAACGCAGCGCTTTCGTCGGCCTCGTCACGTCCGCGGTCGAGGCGTACAATCGCGAGACGAACGGATTCCTCGTCGGGAACCGGGGGACCCGGCTCATGAAGCAGCGTCCGCGCGAGGTGACGGTCCTTCGGGCGGCGGTTCCGCTCCAGACGGAAGACCGCAAGCCGAACTGGGTGAGCCACGGGAACGAGAAGGCGTTCAAGCGGGCCCGCGGCGCGATCGAGAACTTGGACGTCGGCTATGCGGTGCTCGGCGGCTTCCACTCTCACACGGGCGACGACGGCGCGGCGAGCCTCTCGCGGACGGACCTCGATTACGTCGCCGACGAGTTGCGGCGCATGTCTCGAGGTCGGCCCGCCGAACGGGTCAAGTGGCTCGAGATCGTCCTGGCCCTGAAACGTCGGGAGTGGTCTCGGAACCACGAACCCGGCTGGACGACCCGAACCTACCGGAGGAAGCTCGGCTGCACGGTGGCCATGGACCCGACCCACGGGTACGACATGACGATCGGTGGCTTCTGGGTCGAAGGGGAGCCGGACGGCGAACCGGGCCGCTGGGACGTCGTCGGCACGAGCGAGGCGCGCTTGCTTCTGCCGTGGAACCAGTGACGTCGACCGACTACCGGGTCGCTGGCGGCTGTTGTCCCGTCGGCTGTTGACCGGACCACCCGCGGCGGCCGAGGCGGCTGCTGAGCAGTTCCTGCACCTGGGCCGGGCGGGAGATCATGTCGAGGTTCATCGTGTCATCCCCGGTGTCTACGACAATCGTTCCGATTCGGAGAATCCGCTGCCCGAGTGTCTGCTTCATGTCGACCCGCTCGAGCTGGGTGTAGGGGATCATCACGGTGTTCTTGTTCAAGATCCCGTCTTCGCGAATGATCTTGTTGTCGGTGATGACGTACCGAGTCGTCTTCCGTTTCAACTCGGCGATGATGAACGCGACGAGGGCGAGGAAGAGGAAGAAGGCGGCGAGGATCGTGCTCACCGACACGCCGCCAAGGGTTGGGTTCCCAAGGGTCGCGGAAAACCGCCATGGGAGTTGGACGAACAACACCCCGGCCACGATCAGGGCGAGGACCACGGCGCTCCACCATCGGAGGGCGATGAGCCGCGTCGGTCGCGTCACCAGCAAGGTCTGTTCGCCCGAATAGGACATGGTCTGACCGTCCGCGGCATTCATCCGGAGAGGTCGATAAAATGGTTTCGTCGGGATTGCAGAGGTGATAACCGAGAGGATTCGGTTCGACAGAAGAAACTTCTTATGGTCAGGGCTCGCTGACCGCAGCCGGCCGACATGACGGTCCTCTTCGGAACGCTCGGGTGGAGGCCGCAAAGCCTCCTGCCGTCGATCCGGTCGACCGAGAATCTCGAGCGGGTGGTCTTCTACCATAGCGACCACGCGAAGAGTCGGGAGGCGCGCTCGAAGGTGATGGAATTCTGCCGCGCCCTCGGCGTGACGGCGAATGCGATCGAGGTGAGCGACGCGTACGACCTGTTGCACGTCGCCGGCCAGATCCGGGCGGACGTCCGGAAGGACCGCGCCGCGGGAGCCGACCTCCGGTTCAATATCGCCGGCGGGACGCGCTTGATGAGCAGCGCCGCCCTGCTCGTCTGCATCCTGGAGGGCATCCCGGCGACGTACGTCCACGACGAGACGTACCAGGAAATCGCCCTCCCGCTCTTGCGAATCAGCTACGGGGAGGGGCTCACCGCGAAGCAGCGGGACGTGCTCTCCTTTCTCGTGCGAAACCGCGATAAGGACTTCACGGAGACGGCCCTCGCCAAGGCCCTGGGTGTACACAAGGCGACGATGAACCATCACGTGCGGGAGCTCGAGGCGAAGGGGGCCATCGCCCGGCTTTCGGACCCGGCGGATGCCCGGCGACTGATCGTGAAGCCGACACCGGGCATGGAGCTCCTTGTCGGGTGAGACGGTGGGCCACCGCACGCTGATCGCGACGATGGGCTTCGACGAACGTCATGTCCTCCCGTCCTTGCGGCTCATGCCGTACGACCGCCTCGTCCTGGTGGCCGGCCGGGAAACGTTCCAGTCCCCGGGGTTCCGCCGCCTCAAGGTCCTTGAACCGGGACTCCGGACGGTCCGCGTAGATCCCTTCGACCTCATGGGTGCCCTCGAGTCGATCCGAGAGACGATTCGCCGCGCCGCGGGGGACGGACCCGTCCGGATCAGCGCGAGCGGGGGAACGAAGATTCTCACCAACGCGGCGATCCTGGCGGCGTTCCAGGAAGGAGTCGAGGCGTGGTACTGCGACCCCGATCCGGTGCGATTGCCGGTGCTCCGAGGCGTGAGCCTGGCCGCGGCGTTCTCGCCCGCGGAAGGCGCCATCGCTCTCGCGCTTCACGGCCCGATCAGGTATGACCGTTTGGTGGCTGCGGTCACCGCCCGAGCGTTCGCGCGCCGAACCGTGCTCGGCGCCATCCGTTCCCTTGCCGCAAAAGGCCTGGTCGAATTCGAGAGGGACGACGGCACCGTGCTGGTCCGACCGTCCCCGAGGTTCGCCCTGTTCCGCGACCAGCTCCGGGAGGTTCCCATAAAGACCTAAGAGGGCGGAGCCGTTGCCGCACCGAGGGCGCGTTGGATGGTCCAGGTTCGGGTCGAGATCCGGCTGAAGAAAGGCGTCACCGACCCGGAGGGAGACAACGTCCACAAGGCCCTCAGTCTGCTCGGATTCAAAGGCGTCCGGGGGGTCCGAAGCTCGAAACTGTTTCTGATCGACCTCCAGACGAAAGACGATCGAGCGGCCCGGAAGGAAGTCGAGGAGATGTGCCGCCGGCTCCTGGCGAATCCGGTGATCCACGAGTACGCGATTGTGATCGAGAAGTAGCCAACGGACTCAGGCGTAACCGCGGATTCGCTCACGCCGCACCGGTTCCTGCAGGTGGTCTGCGGCCATGAGGGTCGACTTCTTCAATTCCCGCTCGGCCGCATTTGTGAAGTCGGCCATGGTGATCCGATGACGCTTGCCGCGCCGGAGGGATGAGCGCATCGCCTGTCGCACGACGTTCAGGATCGAACCCCCGCTCATCACGTATTTCTTCGCGAGGATTTCGTAATCAATATCCTTTGACAGCGGCGCCTCTTTCGGCACGAGGCGCGTGTAGATCTTCTGCCGCAAGGCCGCATCCGGGATCGGGAATTCGACCGCGATGTCGACCCGCCGATCCAGGGCCCGGTCCATGACTTTCGCGAGGTTCGTCGCGAGGACGACGACGCCCGGATAGTTCTCCATCTGGGCCAGGAGGACGTTCACATCCCGGTTCATCCACGGGGTCGCCATGAAGCCGCGACGTTGGAAGACCGCGTCGGCCTCGTCGAAGAAGAGGACGGCGCCGGCTTCGAGGGAGGCATGGAACACGTGCTCGATGTTCTTCTCCGTCTCCCCGACCCACATGTTCTCCAGTTGGGCATAGTTGACGACGTGGAGCGGCCGTCCGAGTTCGCTGGCGATCGCTTCGGCTGCCATCGTCTTGCCCGTTCCGGGCGGGCCCGCGAAGAGGAGGCTCAGGCCTTTCGTCTTCTTCATGACTTTCTTCAGACCCCAGCGACGGTACATGAGGCCTTTGTGCCTCAGCTCTGTCAGAGCGTCGAGGAGACCCTCCCGGGTCGCCTCCGCCAGGACGAGGTCGGCCATCGTGAAGCGCGGGGTGACGAGCTGCGCGACGGGGCGGGGCGCCTCGTGGACGTGGGACTCCGGCGGCTCTCGTTCGTCCGCCGCCTGGTACACCTCGACGCCGGCATCGAGGAGGTGGATAATCCGGCGGACATCATCGCGGGAGACGTGGCGGCACGACTCGCGGATGCGCCCGCACTTCGGGCACTTCACGATCCACTGGTCCCGGTCCTCTTTGCCCATCCTCATTCCCCCGAGGCACCTCGGCCAATCGCGGCCGGACAGGTGTGAGGCGCAGAGATTCGCGGAGCTATTTAAACATCGCCGGGGCGACGGAGGATGCGGTCCGAACTCGCGGGTTCGGCTGCGCCATCGGCGGTCACCGGGAGCCGTGCTTTCGGCTTGGATCTCGCGCCTCCGGTGCGAGGCCCGGAATCGCGGACGCTCCCTCGCCTCCTCGCCACGACGGGAATTCGCGGGCCATCTGCACCGCAAGATCGAAGTTGTGGATCGAGACCTCCTCGATGTTCACGCCGAGCGGAACCGCCGGATGCGATTGGGCGGCGGCCGCGTGAAGATGCGACCACAGGGTGTGCGCGACGTCCAGCGACGCCCGTCCGGGCGGGCCACCGGGGGAAGGGAGGAGCGCTTCCTCTGTCCTCGACGATACCGTGGCGCCAAGCCACACGAGGAATTCGATGTCCTGGTAGTCCGAAACTGGTGCGAAGCTCAGGAGGACGGTCGCGGGCTTCAGGTTCTGGGAGGAACACCGCCGGCCATATGCCCGGAGGACGGTCGCCATCGGCTCCGCTTCGAACAGCACCTGCGTCGTGAAGAAGTCGCAGCCCGCCCGCGTCTTCTCGACGAGTCGATCGACTTCGTGATCGCGTTCCGCGATCGTGATGTTCCCGAGCGCGATGTCGTTGCGCCCCTGGGTCGCGTTTCGCAGGACGCGGTTCGCTTCGACCACCGAAGGGCCGGGATATCGCACGCGGCTGCTGTTTCCCCCGACGAGCACGAAGTTTCGGAGGCCGTGTTGTTGGAGCGATTCCTGGATCCAACGTCGAAGGACCGACTCGGACGGAACGTGCGCCACGACTTTGTTCACGATCGGCTCGACTCCGAGGTCTCCCAGGAGGGCCGCGAAGTCGCGCGGATCCAGATCGCGGTAGAACGGTTGCCCTGTGTGGTTCTCCTCGAGGACCTCCGGAATGTTCACCGCATCGAGGTTCTCCAGTGAGCGGACCGAGTCACGAACCCGCTCGACGAACGTGTTCACGGCCTTGTCGCTCACCCGCCGTCCGGGCGGGACGATTTCGAGGACCACCGGCGTGGAGGCGAGCGCCTCTCGGAACGGCCGTCGCATGCAGGCCCGCATGGGCACGCGGAGCTACTTGAACGTTCTCCGTGTCGATCGGTGTCCTGGAACATTTCTCCGGGGGCGAAACGAGAAGCATAATGTATCGCGGGCGACTCTCCGAAACGAGGCGAAGGGTTGGGCGATCGAATCCGGCGGAGGGCCCTCCCGTTCCCGCTCCATGACATCACGTTGCGCGACGCCTCGGCGCACGAACTCGCGTCGATCAGCGAACGGATGGGGCTGGCGCTCAGCGTCGACGAGATGCGGCGGATCCAGGCGCACTTCCAGGACCTCGGACGCAACCCGACCGAGGTGGAGCTCCAGAGCCTCGGACAAGCGTGGTCGGAACATTGCTGTTACAAATCCTCCAAGGTAATCCTCAAGGAGTTCATCTTCCCGGTTCAAGCGCCGTACGTCATCGACCGAGGGGACGCCGGCGTGGTCGAATTCGACGAGGACCACGCGTACGCCCTGCGCATCGAGAGCCACAATCATCCGTCCGCGATCGAGCCCTATGGCGGCGCGAACACGGGCATCGGCGGGATCTTGCGCGATGTCCTCGCGATGGGTGCCCAGCCGATTGCCCTGGCGGATCCGCTCCACTTCGGCCCGCTCGATTACCCGATGGAGAAACTGCCCCGCGGGACGAGACATCCGAAGTATCTCTTCGGCGGCGTCGTCGCGGGAATCCGCGACTACGGGAACCGCGTCGGAATCCCGACGGTCGCGGGCTGTATCGTGTTTGACGAAGGCTACCTCGGGAACATCGTGGTCAACGTGGCGTGCGTCGGCTTCGGGAAGAAATCTCAGATGGTTCGGAACCGCGTCGGCTCGGAGAACGCCGTGTTCATCCTCGGCGGAGGCCGCACGGGCCGCGACGGGATCCACGGCGTCACGTATGCGAGCGTCGACCTCACGGACAAGGCGGTCGAGGGATGGGAAGCGGGCGCCGTCCAGCTGGGCGATCCAATCTTGAAAGAGCCCTTGATCCATGCCTGCGTCGAATCCGCGCAAGCCGGGCTCCTGGACGGCATGAAGGACCTCGGCGGGGGCGGCCTGTCGTGCGTGATCGGCGAGATGGCCCTCGGGGGCGGCTTCGGAGGCGAGGTCGACCTCGAAAAGGTCCCCCTCAAGGAAGAGGGACTCGCTCCGTGGGAGATCTGGGTCTCCGAGAGCCAGGAGCGGATGATGCTCGCCGTGCTCCCGGAGAACGTCGACCGGGTCCTGCGGATCTTCGATCTGTACGACGTCCCCGCCACCGTCATCGGTCGCGTGATCCCGGAGAAGGTGTGCCGAGTCCGCTATCAAGGGACCGTCGTCCTCGAGATGGACCTCGCATTCTACACGGGCGGACCGGAGTACACGCGACCGTACAAGCCGCCCGCCACCCTCCCGAGTCAGGACCTCCGACTTCCGCGCGAGCCCGAGGATTATCGGTCGACGATCTTGAAGATCCTCGCGTCTCCGAACGTCGCATCGAAGGAATACGTGATTCGTCAGTACGACCACGAGGTCCGCGCGTCGACCGTGCTCAAGCCGCTCCAGGGCGTCATCGGGAAGGCGGCCCATGGGGATGCCTCGGTGATCCGACCTCGGATCGATTCGTGGCGAGCGCTCGCGATCTCAGTGGCCTCGACGCCGCACTTTACCGCGATCGACCCGTACCGCGGCGGGGCGTCGGCGGTCGACGAGGTGTGCCGCAACTTGGTCGCGGTGGGAGCGAACCCGCATTCGCTCACGAACTGCCTGAACTTCGGCAATCCGGAGAAGCCGGACCGCCTCTGGTCCTTTCGCGAGGCGGCGCGGGGAATCGGTACGACGGCCAAGGCCTTGGGGATCCCGATCCCGTCCGGGAACGTCTCCTTCTACAACGAATCGCCTCGGGGCCCTTGCCCTCCCACGCCGGTCGTGCTCGGCGTCGGAATCGTCGAGGACTTGCGACAGTGCGTGACGTCGGACTTCAAGCGAGAGGGCGACCCGGTCGTGCTGGTTGGGTCGACTCAGGCGGAACTCGGTGGCTCCGAGTACATGCGCCTCCGAGGCGGCACCGCTCCCGTTCCCTCGGTGGACCCGCTGGGGTTGCGAGCGTCGATGGACCATCTCTTGCGCGCGATCCACGGGGGCATGGTGGCCGCGGCGCACGACCTGAGCCACGGCGGCCTGGCGGTCGCGGCCGCGGAGATGTGCCTCGGTGGCGACATCGGGGCGGACCTCAAGACGGTCGCAATGGACCCGATGCGCTGGGACGTGCAGCTCTTCTCCGAATCGAACGGCCGGTGGCTCATCGAAGTCGCGAAAGACCGGTACGAGGCGTTCACGCATCTGATGGAGGGAATCCCAACGACGTATCTCGGCACGACCGGCGGACGGTCGTTGCACCTCGGACGCGGCCGCCAATGGACCTCCCTCGCGATCCCGGCGATGCGGAAGGCGTGGAGCGAGGCCATTCCGAATCAGGTGGTGGTCTCGTGAAACGCTCGAACGTCCGGGTTGCGGTCGTCTACATCGAGGGCACGAACTGCGAGGACGAGTCCGTCGCCTACTTCCGTCATCTCGGCGCTCAGGCGGAGAAGGTCCATCTGAAGCAGCTGACCGGGGACGCGCCGGCGGACTTGCGACGCGACCTCGACGACTACGACATCCTCATGATCCCCGGCGGTTTCGCCGCGGGCGACTACGTCCGGGCGGGGACGATCTTCGCGGCCCGCATGCGGTCGAAGCTTTCGAAGGACCTCGTCGGGTTCGTGAAGGCCGGCAAGCCGGTGTTCGGGGTGTGCAACGGCTTTCAGGTCCTCGTCGAGGCGGGTCTCCTTCCCGCCTTGGGGGGCGTGATGACCGAAGAGCCGGAGGCGGTCCTCGCGACGAACGACTCGAGCCACTACGAGTGCCGGCCCAGCTTGCTTCGGATGGAGAACGCGGGTTCATGCGCCTTCACCCGGACCCTGAAGAAGGGCCAGATCGTCACCTTCATCTCCGCGCACGCCGAAGGCAAGCTCCTGTTCCCGGAGGACCGCGAGAAGCGGATCCTGAAGGAGCTGGTCGACAACGATCAGGTCGTGTTCCGATTCGTCGACGATCGCGGCAAGTACGCCGGATACCCGTGGAACCCGAGCGGGACCACGTTCAACCTCGCGGCCCTGTGCAACCGGGACGGGAACGTGTTCGGCGTGCAGCCGCACCCGGAACGATGCTTCTTCCGCCATCTGCGTCCGGACTGGACGCGGCAGCCAGATGGGGACCCGGTGTACGGCGACGGGAAAGCGGTCTTCGACAGCGTTCTCCGATACGTCGAAAGACGATTCTAGGCGCTCGATTATGGAGTAAAGGCAGCTAACGTGAACGTGGCCACGGTCGTCCGCGAAACATAGCGTTGATAGTCAGTCGCATAGGTCCAGAGGAAGGAGGGCACGACTTCGTACTGCTGACCAACGGTGAGCGGGCCTCCCGCGTCCGTCCTCAGGCCCCAGGGGAACACCCAGCTCCGGGACTCACCCGGTGCGAGGATTTCGTCGGTCAGGACTTGGATACAGCCCCACCACTTCGAGGAGTTGTATACAGCGTGCCGGGCGTCGTCAAGGACGAGGAACTGGACGAAGCACGGACTGCCGAAATGCATCATGGCGGTGTCGAGACCGATGTTCGTGAGGATGACGGTGACGTTGGCCGAGTCCCTCGGCCCGTAGCTCGTCCGATCCGTCCTGGCCGTGAAGGCGAGGTTCGGTCCAGCGGCGCCGCGCATGACGAAAATCCTCGTCTCTGCCGATGGACCCGGAGACGGCTTCGCGGAGAGGAGGGCGCCCTGGACGCGGTACGAACGGAACACGAGGACCGGGATGCCTGAGTCGGATGTTTGAGTCCAGGTGAACATGAAAGCCCTCGCATCTCCGGGCCGGAGCGTCATGTTCGTGAACACTTGACCGCATGTGACGTGAGCCCGGTAATCGTAGACGACGGATCCGTCCACCGAGAGGATCGAGTATGTGGCGAGGCATGTGCTGCCGAATCCGATGTCCGCAATCGCGTTCCCCGCGTTCGTCACCCGGACGATGAGGATCACGGGCTCCCCGGGAAGGTATGTCTCTTTGTCGGCGGTGACAGAGACCACCAATCGGGCTGCGGGAGTTTCCTGGCTCGAGACCGGGGCGGGGGCAAACACGAGGACGGCAACAGGCAATGTGAGGGTCGCGGCGATTGCCACGGCCAGGAGTACCCAGTACGGTCCCATCCGCCGCACGGCCGCACCGAATTACGTCACGCATGATGAAACTGACGGTGCCAAATGCTGGTTGCGAAGCCTCAGAGGCTCACGACCAGCTCGACGATGTCGCCATCCTTCAGCCCGAGCGAGCCCCGAAGGTAGTGCTTCGAGATCACCTCGAGGACATCCGTGTGATGCGTGCGGATCGGCATGATGACCGCGCAGTCGACATGCCCGACCGTCGCGAGGAAACACTTCGCGCCGCCGAACGTCCGTCCCGCGGCGTCGAAGCCGGCGATCTCAATCCCCGGGCTCTCCTGGAGGATCTGGAGCTTCGCGAGATCCGGGCCTGCGATCTTCAGGTTCAACGTGCCTTCATACGGTTCGAACCAGAGCTTCTTGCGGAATTGGTCTTTGTACCCTTTCTGCCGCATGTAGAACGCGCCCTCGCGCAGGCCGCTCGCGACGGCCCCGGAGATCGTCACCGTTTCCTTGATCTCGAAAATCCGCTGGTAGTCCGCGTACTCCTTCCGCAGCACTTCTCCGCCGCGCGGCGTGAGTCGGATCCGCTGGCGGCGCGTCGCGAGGTCGCGCGCGACCAGTCCGTCTCGGATCAGCTCGAGGATTCGCTGGGACGCGCTCTGCTGACTGACGCCGACCAGCTTGCCGAGCTCTCCCGAAGACAGGTTCACGTACTCTTTCGTCCCGCCGAGGAGGGCGATCGCCTTCAGCGTTTCGACGTGATACGGCTTCAACTGCGCGGGGGAGGACCGGCGCGCCCTTATTCCTTCCGCAGCGTCACAAGCCTTCCGCGACGAGATGGTTGCGCGATCGGAGGAAGACACGCGGAATGCCGGCGGCCTTCAGCCGATCCAGGAGAGGTTGGTCGTTCGTCACGACGACGGCCCGTTGTTCCGCCGCGAGGTCGAGGAGGGCGTCGTCCGCGGAGCCATGGCCTTCGATGGTCCGGTAGTTTTTCGCGAGTCTTGCCGCGGCCCGCGCGTTGCGGTCGTGGTCCGCCAAGATGTCGAGCTCGGCCAAGACGGGCGTCGGAACCGCGATGTCTACTTCGCCCACGACGCGACGGAGTTCCGCATCGAGATGGAGCTGGAACTGGAACGGCATGAGCAGCGCGTTCGCGTCAAGAAGGACGAGCCGAGGCACCGTTTTCGTGCATCGATGCCGAAGTATATGGGCTTGAGGTGAGAATCGTGAGGTTCGTTTTAAATATGCACCGATACATAGTGTCGCTATGTCCATAGTGAGGTTGTAGCGCCTCACTCGGAAGGTGAAGAAAATGCGCATCTTGGCGGCGGCGTTGGTCGTGGCCGCAATGCTGGTCGGGCCCCTTGTTTTGATGGGGACGGCAGCGGCCGCGAACCGCGACCTGACTCCGGTCGTGATCGGCCCCATTCCCACGGACCGGTTCGATGGGGGGAATCTCATCGCGGTGAAAGCGGGAGACGCCCTCTTCGGCGTCCGGTACGGAACGAGCGATCATCTGAACGACATCGTCGTTTTCGCAGAGTACAAGCGGTTCCTCGGCGGCGCCCAGATCGTCGACGGGCAAGGCAATGAACTCGCTTTCCGTGGCATCCCGGTGTACACGGTCTTGGCCCAGAGCCTCAGCCGGTTCATCGAGTTCCGAGAGCGAAACGCCACGGACGGATTCGATCTGACGAGCGTGGACCCATTCCACGTGCCCCTCACGCAGAATGTGCCCGTGAAAGTGCTGATGCTCCGGACGGCGTGGGAGCTCACGGGCCTGACGAATGAAACCTCGGGCGGCGTCACGTATGTGAATTTCACCGTCTCAGCGACGAACTTGACGTACACGCACGTGCTTGACAATACGAGCATCAACGATGGCATGCTGAACCACGTCGCCTTCACGTTCCACCTGGTGGTCGGCACACACGACGTGACCGCGAACGTCCCCTGGTACCGGGTGACCGTCGACGACGGAAATCGCTACGACATCACCCATGTCGAATTCCTCGGCTACCGGAACGTCACCGGCCCGGCCGTTGCGATGGGTGCGAAGTACGATCACCTGATCGAAGGTTGGGACTTCGCATACCCCACGGACCGTCTGGCGCTCGAGACCCACCTGCTGTTCGGGAACTACATCCCCGAGCGCACGGCGGAATTCATCCACCAGGCCTACATGCGAGACCACGCGGACGACGGGACCCGGACGATCGGCGACGCCACCCTGAACGCGACGGCGCCGACCCATCCCGAACTCTTCACACGCGACCGGGTGTACTTCAACGACACCTACACGCGGATCGGCCGGTTCCGATGGTCGACGAACGTCACGGTGGACGGTCAGCCCGCCACGATGACGTTCAACCTCCAGGGCGGAGGCCGAATCGCGTTTGGCCATGACGGGGCGTACTTCCTAGGCTTCTGGCTGCGCGGCGCCTTCGTGTATCCGGCGGGCCAGGTGATCAGTCACGACCCGGAGATCTCGACGGAAGCGTTCGTCAATCTGCCGGTGGGCGTGAACCTCACCCCCTTCACGATCCTCGCAGCACAGCTGGCGGTCGTTGGCATCGCCATGGGTCCCGCCCTGTACTTGCGAGCCAAGGCGAGGCGCCCGAAGTAGGCGTCTCCCCTCCCCTCTTTTTTCCCTTCGAATCCAGCGATGACCGCGTTCCATGGAGGGATGCTACCGCATGTCCGAACCCGAACGAGCATCGAAGATTCGGCTCGTGACCGAAAGCCGATATAGCGAGGCCCGGATACGAGGCGAAGCGGATGCCCGAGGTCTCGCCGGAGTGGACCGCCGAGCTGAAGAAGGGCTCGATCCAACTGTGCTTGCTCGCCCTCCTCGCGAAAGAGGAGAAGTACGGGTTCCAGATCCTTCGCGAACTGCGCGAGCGGTCGAACGGGTTCTTCGATCTAAAGGAGGGGACGTTGTACCCGGCGCTCCGCCGGCTCGAGGAGCGCGGTTTCGTGAAGAGCCGGTGGCAGGAACCGGAGAGCGGCATGCCGCGAAAGTACTACCGGCTCACGGACCGCGGTCGGACCGCGTTGGCGGAGGCCCTCGCGATTTGGGACGCGATGACGGCCGGCGCGGAACGCGTCCTGGAGGACGCTCGATGACGCCGCCGGACGAGTACCTGGACCAAGTCCGACGCGCGATGTCTGGGATGGAACCCCGGGTGCGGGACGACATCCTCCTCGAGTTAAGGAGTCACATCACCGAGTCCACCGCCGCGAACGGCGGTAACGTGAATGCATCCCTCGCGGCGGTCGGATCCGCGGAGGAGGTCGGACGTCACTACCGTGAACTGTACGGGTATGGCCGTTCGTACAAGATCTTGTTCGCTGCGATCGCGTTCTTCCTCGCTTTCCCTTCCGTGCCCGTCCTCGCGGTCGGGACTGAGAGCCTGTTCCCGTACGCCTTGTCGATCATCTTTCTGGTGATCGCAGCCGTGTGGATCTTGTGGGTGAGCGTGGCCGCCGGTTCCCGGGCGGGAATCCTCGCCGGCTTCGCCGCGATGGTCTCCCGGTTCGCGGCGTTCGGCATCGCGGCGGTCACCCTGGCGGGTGCGGAAACGACCGTGACCGGTCTTGGCCTCCTGATCACCGTTTCCGTGATGCTCGTGCTCCTGGGATGGATCCCGGGGACCGCCAAGAGAGCATGGTCCGCGCCGCGGGCTCAACTTTAGAGGCCGCGCCACACGCGCACGATTTCGTTGTGGTCGAACGCCATCACGGGGACCGCGGACAGATTCACGTGGACAATCGCCGCGGCATCGCTGCCGGCCTTCAGGCGACCGCCAACGGCATCGAGCTCGTACACGATCGAGATGACGTGCCCTCGCGGGTCCCGCCTTGGGTCGGAGAAGACGCCGACGAGCCGCTTCACGCGCGTCTCGAGGCCGGTCTCCTCGCGGACCTCGCGGACGACCGCGTCGACCGTCGTCTCGTCCAACTCGACGAAGCCCCCCGGGAGGGCGGGCATCCCCCGATACGGTTCATTCTTCCGACGGACCGCGACGAGCTTGCCGCCATGGAGGACGATCCCGTCCACGGCCACCGAGGGGTGCGCCTGCGCCACCATCCGATCACTCCCGCGAAGGCATCCGGATTCCGTGCTCGGCCGCGAACCGGATGGCGTCCTCGTAGCCCGCGTCCGCGTGCCGCACGACGCCCATCCCTGGGTCCGTCGTCAGGACGCGCACGATCCGCCGCTCCGCGTCCTCGGTGCCGTCGCACACGAGCAGGGCGCCCGCATGCGTCGAATAGCCGAC
>DATMDM010000143.1:0-1132 GCA_035557795.1 Thermoplasmata archaeon
CTACGGGTAACAGCAGACGCTCGGTTGCATCGCCCGGCGTCAAGGGGACGCCGGAACCTGCACCTTGATCCAGTCCGCGGGACCACTGGAGACCTCGCGCTGGTGGCCTTCGGGCTTCACTTCGACCGTGGCGCCCGGCCGCAGGTCGGCAATCGTTCCCTCCAGATTTGGCTGGTTAAGCTTGCTCCTGTCCAGCCAGATCTTCGTCCGCTCAGTGATCCTGACGTTCAAGGCGCCCGACGTGGCGCCCGTCGTGTCGGCGACCGTGCAGGTCTTCTCCTGCGCGTTGACCGATTGAAGCTTACCGATGACGGTGTACTTCCCCGACAGCCCCGGCGACTGCCCGATCGGAATGAACTGCTCGGTCATCTTTTGCGCGGACGGCGCCGACGCGCTGCCCCACAGGAGCGCGCTCATCCCGACCAGCGCGACGACGAACTTCCGGACGGTCATATATCTCTCCCTTCGCGTCCCTCATTCGACGAGGAATGCTCTCGCTTTCTTCTGCTCTTGGATAGCCTCCTCCGTGTGCTTCCGACCGAAGAAGTGGCTTCGGAGAGCCCGGTCCGCCAGGCGTCGTGCTTCGTGGAGGTGAGCGACCGCTTCGGCGTGAAGGCCGCCGCCCGTGAGCACACGAGTGCTGTCGTCCGTCTCGCGAACGGCGCGAGTGAGAAGGCGTGCTCTCTCCGCGGAGGACGACACCGCGAGGCTCGCCTCCAGCAGCATGATGCTTTGCCGGATGTTCTCGAGCACGTTGATGACTCGCAGGAAGGCGGCGATCGCCACGATCTGCGTCCCGTCGAGCTCGATGCCCTTCCCCTCGGGGTCGAGCTTGGCCAGCGCGAGGCCCGCCGGGGATTTGTTGAACGCCTCACCGTCATAGAACGCGACCGCTCCTTCGATGGTCTCGATGGCGTTGTTGTGGAAGAACGGTCCGCTGTCCGCCGCCTCCACGAGCGGCGGAACGTTGAACGTGCCGTCCCCCGGCGTACGGAATCCGTCATCGCGAGGAACCTTCTGGGTCGTCAGCCGAGCGGGCTGATCGGGCAGGTCCTCGACGCCCGTATTGAAGTTGGCGTTCCCGAGGCTGCCTCCGCCGAGGTTCGCCGTCGCCCCGGCATTCACGTGGCAG
>DATMDM010000144.1:0-1860 GCA_035557795.1 Thermoplasmata archaeon
CGAGGCCTATGTGTGCGAATGCGATGCCGAGACGCTCCGGAAGAACCGCGAGGCGATGCGCGCCTGCGTGCACCGCATCCAGGACGTCGACGAGACGATCGCGATGTGGAAGGCGATGCTCGCCGGGGAGTACGGCGAAGGCGAAGCGGTCGTGCGGCTCAAGACGGACATGGCCCATCCGAATCCTGCGTTCCGGGACCGCGTCCTGTTCCGGATCGCGGAGCGGGAGCATCCCCGCGTCGGCACGCGATACCGGGTGTGGCCGATGCTCGAGTTCTCATGGGCCGTCGACGACGCGTTGCTCGACGTGACGCACGTCCTGCGGGGAAAAGACCTCGTGATGGAGGACCTCATGGAGACCCGCATCTGGGACATCCTCGAGGTCAAACGCCGCCCGCGGTTCGTTCACTTCGGGATCTTGCGGTTGAAGGACCTCGAGCTGTCGAAGTCGAGATACCGGAAGGAGATCGCGGAGGGCCGCCTGTCCGGGATCGACGACCCGCGCACCTGGTCGTTGCAGTCCTTGCGCCGCCGGGGAATCCGACCCGCGGCCCTCCGGGAGTTCGTGCTCTCGTTCGGCCTGAGTCTGAACGACATCGAGGTGCCCGCCGAGACGTTGTATGCGGAGAACCGCAGGTTGATCGACAAAGACGCGAACCGCTACTTCTTCGTCCCCGATCCCGTTGCCGTAGAGATCGCTGGGCTCCCGCCGATCGAACGCGTGAAGGCGCCCCTACACCCGGACTTCTCCGGCCGAGGCGTGCGCGAGATCCCCGCGGGTCCGAAGGTCCAGGTGGCCCGCGAGGACTTCCAGAAGTTCCGCGGCCAGGAAGTTCGGCTCAAGGACTTCTGCAACGTTGTCCTGGACCATCGCGCCCGATTCGTCTCGATGGAGAACAAGGAGATCCCCAAGATCCAGTGGGTCACCCACGGGGTGAATGTCCATCTCCTCCTGCCGGACGCAACCGATTCGCCAACACCGGAGACAAGACGCGGCCTCGGCGAACCCCTTGTCGCGACTCTCAAGGTCGATGACGTCGTGCAGTTCGAGCGCGTGGGCTTCGCGCGGATCGATCACGTGAGTAAGGCCGAGGTGCGGGCGTACTTCGCGCATCGATAAACGATTCGCTGGTCCTAGGCCGATTTCACTTTCGCCCACCTCTCCTGGAGGGACGATGATGTCCGTCTTGGCTTTCCACTCAATTGGGTAGAAGATGACTGGTCGCGCTCGCTCCCTCCGACGGGCCCGGAAACAACGGCAAGCTCCGATGCACGGCTTCATTGTGACATGGGATGTCGATGGCGCCAACACAGCGACGTGTGGGAAGGTCCGACGATTTGTGTTCGGATACACATCTCGGAAAGAGAGGTAAGGCGTACCGTTACGCCGGGCTTGTCGAACGAGACGGAGTCAGGTACCTTGGGCAATCTGTGCTCTTTGTATCGCCACCGACGCTCGGGCTGCTGACCGAGTACCTACGCCGCGAAGGGATCGGCCATCTGGTTATCGAGGCCTCCGTGGGTCCGATTGTGACCAATTGAGCGGAAGTCCGTTCTCCGTTCACGGCCGCGGTCCCCCGGCAACGCCGATGAGAACGGTCTCAGAGCCTCGAGACTTTCTACTCAATTGAGTAGAAATCGGCGCGGACTCGGGTGAAGCTTTTCTACCTTCCGACCTTCTCACGTTCCATGGCCCACTTCGCCAAGCGCGTGCGCTCCATCGAGCCCTCTCCCACGGTCCGCATCAGCGACCTCATCGCGGATTCTCAGGGCCAGGGGAAGAAGATCCTCTCGCTGGCCATCGGCGAGCCGGACTTCCCGACGCCCGCGCACATCGTCGAGGCGGCCAAGAAGGCGCTG
>DATMDM010000145.1:0-21550 GCA_035557795.1 Thermoplasmata archaeon
GGCGCTCGCCCGCCCCGCGGAGAAAGTGTCGCTCGCCCCGACCGAGCCGATTCGAATCATGGGAGGCGAGCAGTACATGGCGCAGGTCCTTCAGGGCCGCGCGATCACTCGCGGCGACGTGATCAGCGTGAGCGTCATGGGCCGCAAGTTCGAGTTCGTGGTCACGTCGTTCTCGCCGGGCGCGGATGCCGTCCTCGTCGAGGCGGAGACGGAGATCAAGATCGCCGAGAAGCCGATGAAAGAGGAAGAGGCGAAAGTACCCAAAGTCGACTACGAGGACATCGGCGGCCTCGGGAGCGAGGTCCGCAAAGTCCGAGAAATGATCGAACTCCCTCTGCGGCATCCGGAACTGTTTGAGCGACTCGGCGTGGAAGCGCCGAAAGGCGTGCTGTTGCACGGCCCTCCGGGGACCGGCAAGACCCTCCTCGCCAAAGCCGTCGCGTCCGAGACGAACGCGAACTTCCATTCGATCTCCGGACCGGAGATCATGTCCAAGTTCTACGGTCAGAGCGAGGAGAACCTGCGGGACATCTTCAAGCAGGCCGAGGAGAACGCGCCGAGCATCATCTTCATCGACGAGATCGACTCGATTGCGCCCAAGAGAGACGAGGTCATGGGCGAAGTCGAACGCCGCGTCGTCGCCCAGTTGCTCGCCCTGATGGACGGCCTTCAGGCGCGTGGGAAGGTCGTCGTCATCGGCGCCACGAACCGTCCGAACGCGCTCGATCCGGCGTTGCGCCGGCCGGGCCGGTTCGACCGCGAGATCGAGATCGGCGTCCCCGACCGCGACGGCCGGCTCGAAATCCTCCAGATCCACACACGGGGCATGCCGCTCTCGAAAGACGTCGACCTCAAGGAACTCGCGGGCCTCACCCACGGGTACGTCGGCGCAGACCTCGCGGCCCTTTCGAAGGAGGCCGCGATGCGCTCCCTGCGACGGATCCTGCCCGACATCGACCTCCAGGCCGACGTGATCCCGCCGGAAATCCTGAACCGATTGACGGTCACGAGGGACGATTTCCTCGAGGCGTACCGGGAGATGGAACCGTCCACGCTGCGGGAGGTCCTGATCGAGAAGCCGAACGTCCGGTGGGAGGACATCGGCGGCCTCGACGAGGCGAAGCAGGAACTCAGGGAGTCGATCGAGTGGCCGCTCCGGATGAACAAGATGTTCGCTCACTTCGACGCCCGCCCACCGCGGGGCATCATCATCTTCGGGCCTCCGGGCACCGGGAAGACACTCCTCGCCAAGGCGGTCGCCACCGAATCGGAGGCGAACTTCATCTCCGTCCGTGGCCCCGAGTTCATGAGCAAGTGGGTCGGCGAATCGGAGCGGATGGTCCGGGAGACGTTCCGGAAGGCCAAGACGGCGGCTCCGTGCATCATCTTCTTCGATGAGGTCGACGCGATCACGCCCGTGCGCGGCGGCATGGAGGATTCTCAGGTCACGGAGCGCGTGATTTCCCAGATCCTCACGGAGATGGACGGACTCGAGGAATTACACAACGTGACAGTCATCGCGGCGACGAACCGCATGGACCTCGTCGACCCTGCGCTTCTGCGTCCGGGGCGCTTCGACCGCCACATCTACATCGCGCCGCCGGATCTCGCGACCCGCAAGGCGATCCTCAAGATTCACACGCGCCGGAAGCCGCTCGGGAAGGACGTCGACCTCGACGATGTCGCGCGGCGGACGGACAAGTACACGGGTGCGGAACTCGCGGCCGTGTGCAACGAAGCTGCGATGCTCGCGATCCGCGAGACCGCAACGAAGTTTCCGGACCTGGACGAGGCGGCGCTCAAGAAGGTCACGATCGAGAAGCGGCACTTCGAAGCCGCTCTGAAGAAGGTCCCGCCCCAGACCGAAGACCCGGCCCTCTACAGCCGCCTGCCGTCCCGCTTCCGGGAGAGCCCGGAAGTCAGCTGATAGCCCGAAAGGTTAAGCCGGGACGCGGGGAATCGCCGCTGATGGCGGCCTCCGCTCCCGGGAAACTGATCCTCTTCGGGGAACACGCCGTTGTCTTTGGGGAGGCGGCCCTTGCGACGGCCATCAACCTCCGCGCCGAGGTGTACGCGCGGCCCCATCCGGAGTGGAGGGCGGACGGTGGCTCGATCGACGAGCCCCGGTACCGGTATGTGAAAGCCGCGATTGCGAAGGTGGCGACCACCGGGCCGTTGTGGCTCGAAGTCCGCTCGATGGTCCCGAGCGGCGCGGGACTCGGATCCTCCGCGGCGGTGAGCGTGGCGACCCTCGGGACTTTGCACGGCATGGGCGGATCCATCGACGCGAAGACGATCGCCCGGGAAGCGTTCGAGGTGGAACATGAAGTCCAAGGACGCGCGAGCCCGATCGACACGAGCACCGCAAGCGCGGGCGGAGGCCTTCTCGTGCTCCCGAAACCGCAGGGCGACTTGCTGTGGACGATCGAGCGGGACGCGCGACGCTGGTGCTTGCACCGGACGAACCTCCCACCCCTGGACTTCGTGATCGGGAACACGGGGATCAGCGCGGCGACCGGGCCGCTGGTCGCGAACGTGAAGGAACGGGTCGAGCACGACCGAAAGGCCGCCGAGGCCGTTCGGGAGATCGGACGGATCACCCTCGACGGATTGGACGCGCTCCGACGGAACGACCTCGTGGCGGCCGGGCGATTGATGGACCGGAACCACGCGCTGCTCACCCTGCTCGGCGTGGGTCATCCGATGCTCGACCGCCTCGTCCAAGCCGCCCGGAGGACGAGCTACGGTGCGAAGCTCACCGGGGCGGGCGGCGGCGGCAGCATCGTCGCGCTCTCGGACCGGCCGGCGGAGACCGTCGAGGCGATCCGCGCGGCCGGGGGAAAGGCGTTCATCGTCAGGTCGGATCCGATCGGAGTGGCGACCCTTTCATGAGACGGGCCCAAGCCCACAAGATCCGCGGGACCCGCGACGAACGGTCGGCCGGACCGAGGTCCCTCCTCGTCGTCCACGCGGCCGAGCTGATCACGCTGCAGGGGCCGGCCGGCCCCCGCCGGCGCGAAACGGCGGAGGACCTCGGGCTCGTCGAGGATGGAGCCGTCTACGCCGAAGGTGAACGTATCGTGGACGTCGGGCCGACCGCGGACGTCCTCGGCCGACATCCACAGGCCAGTGTGACGATCGACGCGACCGGACAGACGGTCCTGCCGGGCTTCGTCGACGCGCACACCCATGCGGTGTTCGCGGGCTCCCGCGAGCACGAGGTCGAGTGGAAGGCGCAAGGGATGGGTTATCGAGAGATCGCGGCCCGCGGAGGCGGCATCCTCCATACCGTGCGAGCGACGAGAGACGCCCGCGAGGAAGATCTTGCCCGCGCCGCCGCGGAGCGCTTCCGATCGATGCTCGCCTTCGGGACGACGACGATCGAGGTGAAGAGCGGATACGGACTTCGGACCGAGGATGAGCTGAAGATTCTCCGGGCCGCTGCGAAAGGCGGCCAGGCGGCCGGCGTCGATGTGGTTCGGACCTTCCTCGGAGCGCACGCGATTCCTCCCGAATTCGAGGGTCGCGCGGACGCGTACGTCGAGCTGGTCGCGGGTGACATGCTCGATGCGGTCACGAGTTCGCGTCTCGCTTCGTTCTGCGATGTCTTCGTCGACGACGGGTTTTTCACCGCGGACCAAGGGCGACGCATTCTCAGGCGGGCGAAATCCGCGGGCCTCGGCGGGAAAGTCCACGCGGACGAACTCGCGGACACCGGCGGCGCGATTCTCGCTGCGGAAATCGGCGCGACATCGGCGGACCACCTTCTTCATGCGTCCTCGGACGGAATCGATGCTCTCGCTCGGACCTCGGTCGTCGGGGTCTTGCTCCCGGCGACCTCGCTGGTCTCCCATCTCCCGTTCGCGGACGGTCGGCGACTCATTGCGGCGGGCGTTCCGGTCGCCCTCGGGACCGATTTCAACCCGAACACCTGGTGCGAGTCCCCGCAACTCACGATCGCGCTGGCGTGCCACCACAACGGCCTTCTCCCGGCGCAGGCTGTCGTCGCTGCGACGATCAACGCGGCGCACGCGGTCGGCATGGGAGCCGAGGTCGGGAGCTTGGAGCCCGGGAAGCTGGCAGACATCCTGGTCCTCGGGGTCCCGTCGTACCGTCACCTCGGATACCGGATTGGCGGGAACGCGGTTCGGGTCGTCGTTAAGCGAGGGGCGGTCCGGGTCGGCGGTCCAATTCGATAGACGACACCCGTCGTTCGCAGGCGGCGGATTCTTCTGGGCGACTCGCATCCCTCAACGGAGGGCTCTGAATGATTGCGCGGACGTGGCACGGAGTGACGGCGGCATCGAAGGCCGATGCGTATCTCGAGGTGCTCCAGAAGTCCGGGCTCAAGGAGTATCGGGACACGCCCGGCAACCAAGGCGTGATTGTCCTCCGCCGAACGGAGGGTGACCGGTCGCATTTCCTGCTGATTACGTTCTGGGAGTCGTTCGATGCCATCCGCCGGTTCGCGGGCCCGAATCCGGAGCGTGCCGTGTACTATCCGAAGGACAAAGAATTCCTCCTCGAGTTCGAGCCAACCGTGACACACTACGACGTCCTGTTGTCGGAGACCGATGGCGACAGCGAACCCCGGCGACCTTGAAGTCCCTAGGGCGGCTGGGAGACCGTGGCGTTCTCGAGCCGCGAGCCCGCGCGAATCGTCATCATGTCTCCGATGATGCTGGCCGCGATCCGCGCCCCCTCCTCGATCACGCAGCCGCGCGAGATGACGCTGTCGACGATTTCCGAGGCGGCGCCGATGACGCTGCCCTCGAGGATGATGCTGTTCCGGACGACGGCGTTCCCTTCGACCCGCGCCGATTCGTACAGGCAGGCATTGTCCACGACGCTGCCGCTCCGAAGGACGGCACCCGGGCCGACGTAACAGGGCCCGCGAATCGTGACCCCTTCGTCCACCAGAGCCGCCGGATCGAGGATCACCGGGCCGTCGCTCTTCACCCCCGCACGCCGGAGCGGCTTCCCCTCCCGACGGACGATCTCCATGCTCGCTTTCCAGAGGTCGTGCGGCCGGCCGATATCCATCCACACCCCATTGATGCGGGAGCCGTACAGCGGGACGCCTTTCGAAAGCAGTTTCGGGAAGAGGTCCTTCGAGAAATCGAATTTCTGGTCCGGCGGGATGAACTCCAGGACCTCGGGCTCGAGCACATAGATGCCCGCGTTCGCCAGGTTCGAGAACGCCTCCTCCTTCCGCGGCTTCTCCTTGAATTTCTGAATCCGGCCGTTCGCGTCGAGGCCCACGATCCCGAACTGCGTCGGATCCTCGACCTCCGTCAGGGCGATCGTCACGACGCCGCCCTTCCGCTTGTGGAAATCGTACAGCGCCTTGAAGTCGAGATCGCACAGGATGTCGCCCATCGCGACGAGGAACGTGTCGTCGATGAACATGCCGACTCGACGGACCGCGCCGGCGGTGCCCGCCGGGTTCTCTTCGAAGCTGTAGAGGATCGACGCGTTGTAGTCCAAGCCATCGCCGATCGACTTGATCAGGGTGTCCGAGAGGTAAGCCGTCGTCACGATGATCTCGTGAAATCCCGACGCGGCGAGGGAACGCAGGACATAGTCGATGCAAGGCCGGCCCGCGACCGGGATGAGCGGTTTCGGCCGCTTGTACGTCAGCGGTTTCAGGCGAGTCCCTTCGCCGCCCGCGAGGACGACCGCCTTCATCGACCGATCTCCACTTTCCCTTTCTCGAGCAGCGCCTTCAGGGCGGCGTCCGCGGAGGCTTCGAGTTTCTTCTCATCGAGAAGCGCATCCCGGACGGCGCGGTTCTGTTGACGCAGCAGGGTCCGGGATTCCCGGGCCTCCGAGCGTTTCGCGCCCTTGATCGAGAGGACCTTCTCGCGCATCTCGACGACCTTGGCGTGGACCTCATCGGCTTTGCCGCGCGCGGCGAGGAACGCCTCGTGTTTCTCATTCCCGTCGTGGATCAGGGCGGCAATCTGATGGACGATTTCGACGGTCTCCTCGTGGACCGAGCGCGCCTTCTCGCTGAGCTCAACGGCCGCCTCGTGCTCCTTCTCCGCGGCCTCGAAGAACTCCGTGATCCCGGAGTCGATGTCCTTGATCTCTTTCGTGATCTTGTCCTGGTCCGCCTTCAGGCTCTCGAGTTGCTTGAGGCGTTTCATCGATCCCTTGAGTTCGACGAGCAACTCGTTTTCCGCGCTCAGCGTCAGGGACGCGGTCTGCTGCCGCATCTCCATCTGGGAGACGCGCCGCTTCAGCGAACGCAGCTCGGTGCCGACATCGGCGGTGCCGGAGCCGCGGAGCTTCCGTTTCATTTCGATCAGGGCTTTCGCCTTCGCCTGCAGTTCGTCCCGTTTCTCCCGGTGCTTCCGGGCTTCTCCGGCGAACGAGGCGCGACGGTCCTTGAGGGCCCGGAGCTTCGCACCGATCTCCCGCTTCTTCTCGTGGACGAAATCCCGCTCCTGCCGGAGGAGCTGCGCCTCTTGGTTGAGGGCGTCGCGCCTCTCGAAGAGACTCTGGAGCTTGATCTCCGCCTGATCGAGTTCAGAAAGGGTTTTCTTCCGGACCATCAAGTCCCCCGCGGCAAGATGGAATGCAGCGATTGACGGATGTGCCATTAACCTTTCGCCATGCGAACCGCGTCGGCGATGCGACCGATTTCCTCCGGGGACAACGCCTCGACGCGCCGCGTCCGGAACGGGACGGTCGGGAGGACCGCCTCGAGGGCCTCTGGCGACCCGATCACGGCGTTCCAACCGAGGCGGAGACCGTTCTCGACCGTCTTCCGGCGGTGCTTGAACAGGACATCGACGACCGCGTCGTACCGCTCCGGGTCCCCGATCGGGAACGGGGCGGGGCGCGGTTCGAGGCGCACGAGCGCGGAGTCCACGCGGGGTTGGGGATGAAACGCGTTTCGCGGCACCCGTTCTAGGATCTCGCAGGCGGCCCGTCGGTATACGCCAACGCTCAATCGCGAGTAGTCCGAGGTCGCGGGCTTTGCGATCATCCGGCGCGCGAACTCCCATTGGTACATCAGGACGGCGCGACGGAACGGCTCGCCGAGCAAGCGGAACGTCAGCGGTGACGAGATCTGGTACGGCAGGTTCGAGGCCATGACATCGAAGCGGGGCCATTCGATCGCGAGCGCGTCGCCCTCGATCACCTCGACGTCGGGCAGGCTCTCGCGCAGGTATGCCGCGAACCGGCGGTCGGCCTCGATGGCCACGACGTGCCTCGCGCGCTCCGCCAGGAGACGGGTGAGGACTCCCAGCCCCGGTCCGATTTCCAGGACTGTATCGGACGAGCCGATCGCCGAGTGGCCGACGTGTCGCTGCGCCACCCGGGAGTCGACGAGGAAGTGTTGACCGAGGCGTTTCCTCGGTCGGATCCCCAGGCGGTCCAGCACGCGGCGGGGAGCCTCGTCCACGCAGGCCGGACGGACTCCGGCCGCTTTAGGGTTGTGCGGGGACCGTGGCGGTCGCGTCGAAGTCCGTCGCGTGATACACCAGGGTCGTGTACGTGGTCGTGGGGTCGATGCCGCGGGCCCCGGGGGTGATCGAGAGTGTGGCTAGGTATGGGCCATCGATCCCGCGCAGCCGGATGTCGGGCCCGGCGAACGAGAACTCCGCCCACCGGAGGCCTTCCTGCAACCACACCTGGCTGAACGACTTCGCGATTTCCGCGGAGCCGGCGGCTCCGGCAAGCAACCCGGACACGTCGAAGGTTGCCGTGGCGAAGACCTCGACCTCCGCCCGAATCACGAGGGCGTCGTAGGTGCCGTCCCCGTTGCGATCGGGGGTCAGCACCTCGAACCGGCCGGTGTATCGCAGGACCTCGGGCGTGTCATCGAAGTCGGCCGCTCGATACGCGGATGTCGTTCCGCACAACATCTCCGGATAGTAGGCCGGCTGAGGAGGCAAGATCGTGCCGATCGGGCCTGGCGTCACGTTGCCACCCGCGTAGGCCAGGGGGCTGTAGTACAGGGTGAGGCTGAAGTCCCACGGACCGTCCACGCCGGCTTGACGGATCAGATCTCCGCGGAACCGCAAGACCACGCTCGTCTCCGTCGTCGCCAGGTCGAAGTCCCGATACGCGGACGCGATGAACCGCACGACATCGGTGCCGCCGCCTTTCGAGAGGTATCCGTTCAAGGTGTAGTGACCCGCGAGGTTCACGTGGACCCCGGCCCGGAGTTCGAGGAAGTCGGCGAGCCCGTCCGCGTCGAGATCCACGGCCGAATCCGTGTGCTCGCCGGTGAAGGTCGCGGGCCGCACGGGCTGCTCGAACTGCGACGCCGTGTAGGCCTTCGTCGTGTAGTTCCATTCGACGACCGGGCCACCCCAGTCGGCGATTGGTCGCATCGTCATGTACGGAATGCCGCCGACCGACAAGCGAGCATGGACACGATACGGTCCGTCGACGCCGCTCCGCGCGATGTCCGTTCCCGAGAAGGCCACGCGGACGGTTTGTGTCCCGTCCGGGAAGAAGTAGCGCTCGTAGACGTAGGCGATCGAGTACAAGTTGGGAGTCGGGGAGAGAGTCCCGCCCCCGAGGATCGGCACAGGGGTCGGCGCCCCGTACCCGCACGCTCCACTCGGCGGCGGGTTCGAACTCGACAGGTCGGCCGAGATGTCCCACATGCCGGCTTGGGGCAGCGAGATCTGCGCTTCGACCACGAGCCAGTCGAAATGCCCGTTCGCGTTCGTATCCAGGCCGTAGTCGGTGCCGGCGTCCCCCGCGGCGGTCATCAGGGAATGGACACCCCACGCGGCGCCGCCGGTCGCCAAGGCCATCGTGATGAACAAGACGATCGTTCGACCCGTCAGCATCAAGTTCGCACCATCGCGGACGTAGATGGTCGGAGAATATCAGACCGCGTTTCTCGTTCGGCTTTCCTCTAACGGATATTGCCACCCATCAGTATTTGAACGAGAAGTCGGCATCGGGTGGCGTGTCCGCCCCCTGGTCCGCACTCCCCTTCCAGAACGACGGGAGTCTCCAGTGCTGGATGGTCGGGCTGATCATCGGGGCGCTCGTCCTCGTCCTCGCGGTCCTGATGGCGTACCAACGATACGTAGCCGGCAAGAAGCCGGTCCAGCACTTGTGCGACTACTGCGGGCACATGGTCACGGCGGTGAGCGATTGCCACCACGCGCCCGTCCGAGAGCGCTTCCTCCACGGCACCTGCATGGAGTGCAAGCAAGACTGCCGACTCGTCTGCGCCCGGTGCAAGAATCCGCTCTGAGAGAATCGCGCCGCCAGGGTTATAGGCCGGAGGTCGCTGCCCACGAGCCCATGTCCGGTCTCCCTGGCGCTCAGACCTCCACCCCGCCTCCCGTCCCGCGTAGCGTCCTGCTCGCCGATGCCAAGGTCACGATTCGCGCCCCGATTCCCCGGGTGTTCGAGGCCCTCCTGGATCCGGCACAACTCGTTCAGTGGTGGGCGGACGATCCCCGCGTCGAGGCCGAGTTGGGCGGCCGCTATGAGGGAACGCTCTCCGACGGTCGCATCGAAGGATCGATCACGGCGATCGATGGCCCGGGCCAGTTGTCGTTCATGTGGCCGATCCCGCAGGAGGGCGGATCGGTCGAGACGAGCGTCGCGTACGAACTCGCCCCGAAGGGTCCCGAGACGTTCGTGCATCTCGTCCATCGCTCCCCCAAGCCCCTCGCGGGAGGGTGGACGGACTTCTGGAACGCGGCGCTGGAATCCCTCCGGGCGTTCCTCGAGTCGAGCGCCCCGGTCTCCGAGTAGATTCGCATACCTCCCACCGGAAAGGCGAAGTCCGCGGAAAGTATACCTCTACTTAGAGGTATTAAAATGGAAATCGGCTGCGGGGCCCGGATCCGGGAGTTCGACGGACGGCGTTACTTCTACTTCTGGCACTACGAGCGAGACCACGGTCGGTCCACACGGAAAGAGGACTACGTCGGCCGCGTCGACTCCGAAAGGGCGAAGGCAGATCTCGTGCGCCGGATGGCCGCCTACCACCGGAACGCGGAGCAGGAGTTCGCGCGGAAGCGGGCTCGGATCGAGCGCCTGATCGTGGCGAATCATACCTCTACTTAGAGGTATGCGATCGACGGCGCCCGTGTTTAGCTGACGGCCGACCGGCGTCCGACGGTGGGGAATCTTTATCCCGCATCGTCCCTTCGTCGAGGCGTGCGCCTTCAGGAGCGTCCTTTCGGCGGATTCGCCCGCGGGGCCCTTCCGGTCGGCTGCCGCCAGTGCACCGACGGCTCGAAGATGGTCCTCTTCGTCACGGGCATCTGTTCCTTCCACTGCTTCTACTGTCCCGTCTCCGACGAGAAGATGTACAAGGACGTCGTCTTCGCGGACGAGAAGCGCGTCACGCGGGACGAGGACGTCCTGGAAGAAGCGCACGCGATCCAGGCGACCGGCGCCGGGATCACAGGCGGAGACCCGCTCGACGCGGTCGAGCGCACCTGCCATTACATCCGCCTCCTGAAGCGCGAGTTCGGACCGAAGTTCCACACGCATCTCTACACCATGTCGACGGACGCGGACAAGATCCGGAGGCTCGCAGACGCCGGCCTGGATGAGATCAGATTCCACGTGCCACCCGGCCTCTGGTCCCGAGCCGACGGGAGCGCGTTCGTCGGGGCTTCTCGTCTCGCGAGGTCGCTCGACCTCACCGTCGGGATCGAGGTGCCGCTGATCCCGGAGCGCGAACCCGACCTGGTCCGGCTGATCGAGTGGGCCGGCGCCGAGGGCCTCGCGTTCGTGAACCTGAACGAGATGGAGTTCTCCGAGGCCAACTTCCCGCGGATGAAGGTCCACGGATACGAGATGAAGCACGAACTCTCGTACGGCGTCAAAGGAGCCGACCCGGTCGCCCTTCGGATCCTCGAGCAACGCTGGAAGACGACCGTCCACTATTGCACGAGCGGCTACAAGGACGGCTGGCAGCTCCGATCGCGCATCAAGCGACGCGCGGAGAACGTCGCGCATCCGTGGGACGTCATCACCAAGGACGGAACCCTCCTCAAGGGAATCGTCGAAGGCGCCGATCTGGAGCCGTTGATGAGAGACCTCGCGAGGACCTACCACGTCCCGACGGATCTCATGGGCGTGGACGGCCCGAGGAAGCGCCTCGAGATCGCGCCCTGGATCCTCGAGGAGATCGCGCCGAAGCTCCACCGGCCCGCGTTCCTCGTCGAGGAGTATCCGACTTCGGACGGCCTCGAGGTCGAGCGGACTCGGCTGGCGTAGACGCACACGTTGCGCACCGCAGTCCATCCCGGGAGGACGGTCGCCATGGTCCCGCGGTACCGCCGCAAACCCGGCACGCCAGACCTCGCACCCGCCCGGACCAGGCATCGATCCTCGATTCGGTTCTCGTGCCATCCGGGAACTCAATCACCAGCCGCGCCGTCGGAACCAGGATCGCGCGGATCGAACATAGGGACGCGCTCGCCTTCGGATCGAACCGTTCGACGGCTTCCGTGAGGCGGCGATCCCGCTCCGCCATGACCGCTCGGAGCAAGTCCTGAGATCCGCCCGGGTCGGACTCGCGGAGTCCCTCGATCGTCCGGTCGAAATATCCGAAGATCCGCCGGACCTCCTCTTCCAATAAGCCGAGGCTTCGTGTGCGGAACCGTTCGACCTCGGCGCCCGTCGTCGTGCGCAAGGAATCGGTCGCGAGGCGATACGCCGCCTCCACATCGGGGCGAATCCCTGAGGAAGGATGTGGGACGAGACCCCGGTCCGCCCGGTCCGGGTCCACCGGCCACGTGGACCCGTCGACGAGCGAGACCGCGACGAGATGAAAGCTCTCGCGCTTCTCGTCCGAGACGAGGGTCACGCGGAATGCAAAAAGCAGCAGAAGCCCGTCCTCGATTCCATCCACACGCGAGGAGACCGCGGTCTCCGGACCGAGGCCGCATTCATGGAGCGCCTCGGAGATCCATTCCGTGCCCGTGGCCGAGCACTGCGACACATCCCACTGACCTCGGCGGGCGACGACCGAGACCAGCCGCTCCAGGAAGTAGCTGCCGGGAGCGACCAGTTCTGCCTCGAACTCTTGGTTTCGTTCCGGGTCGAACGCGAGCGCGAAGCGCGCCGGCACTTCGAGATCCCGCTGCACCGATTCGGGGGCTTGGACCCACACGAGCGAATCGCCGTCGGACACGGCCGCGCCGAGATCGGTGAGCGCCTCGATGACGAACGGCCGTAACGGCGGCGCATCGCTCATGCAGACACCGCCTCGTCTGTTTCCCCGAGGACCGTGTCATTGGTTTCCTTGACCTGTTCATACTGGGCCCGCGCGCGGACCAGCGAATCCCCCAAGCGCCGCAGCGCGGACCGCCGTTCCTCCGCTTGCCGCAGCACCCAGATGTCCATCATCAGGTCCTCGAACGACCGACGCTCGTCGAGGTTGCCCAGGATCAGATCGAGTTCTCCAACGACGAGCTCGAACATGTGGATCTTGCGGTCGAGGAGCTCCATCAGGTTCGCCTCCACCGTGTCCTCCGCCCACACGTTCACGACGTGGACCTCCCGGTCCTGACCGAGTCGATGGACGCGCCCGATCCGCTGCTCGATCCGAAGCGGATTCCACGGAAGGTCGTAATTCACGACGGTCCGAGCGAACTGGAGGTTCCGACCCTCGCCCCCGGCTTCCGTACTCAGAAAGATCTCGCGATCCTGGCGGAACGTCCGCACCGCCGCGTCCTTCGCCGCAAGTGAGAGACCGCCATGGTATGCTGCGACGCGGTACCCGTCCGCCGCGAGGACCTCCCGGAGATACTGCAATGTCCGCAGATACTGCGTGAAGATCAACACTTTCTCGTCGACGGATCTGAGGAATTCGCGCAAGCGCGCTGCCTTTACATTCGTGGAAATCGTCACAGCCTCTTGTCGCAGTTCCTCCAGACGCTCCCGTTCGTCCATTCGGAAGAGCGGGCTCTGAGCGAGACGTCTCAGAGTCTCAGCCACGGCGAAGGTGCTACTCCCGATCTCACGTTGCAGGACGATCAGGGTCAACCGCGCGGTCCAGGGCAGGCGACCCGAAGCCGACCAGTACGCGTCCCGCACAAATTCCGTCACGTCATCGTAGAGACGGCGCTCCGCTGGGCTCAGGCGGACGGCGAGGCTGTGCACGCGTCGCGGGGGCAATGTGAAGGCAATGCCGCGTCGATTGCGGACCATCACGTCTCGGAGGAGTCCGCGCAGCTCCGGCACCCGCATCGGCACCCGCCGGTCCGGACTCGCGACGTACCGTTCGAGGAACCGGTCGTACGTGTGCAACTGGCCGGGCTTCAACAGGGTCACGAGATTGAACAGCTCGTCCATGTCGTTCTGGACCGGCGTCGCGGTGAGCAGCAGCATGTACTTCTTCGAGAGGCCCGAGACGAACCGCCAGTTCAGGCTGAATCGATTCTTGAGGCGATGGGCTTCGTCGACGATGATGAGATCCCAGGGCCGAGCCTGGGCGGCACCGCGATGGGGCTCCCGCTTCGCGGTGTCCATCGACGCGATGAGGAACGGCTTCCGATCCCAATCTCGGACGGATCGAAGGACCGCGAACGGTAGGGAGAATTTCGTTTCCATCTCCTCTCGCCACTGGTCCGTCAGAGCCGCGGGCGTGAGGACGAGGGCCCGGTGGACGAGTCCACGTACTGCGTACTCTTTGAGGACGAGTCCCGCCTCGATCGTCTTGCCGAGGCCGACCTCGTCCGCGAGGATCGCCCGACCCCGCATCTCGCGCAGGACCCGGAGGGCCGTGCGCTCCTGGTGATCGTACCGTGTGACGCCCTGAAGGACCGGCCATGCGAGAAGCCGGTCGAACCCGTCCACGAGCGAGATCCGATGGGCTTTCCCGTTCAGGCGCCACGCGGGCGAGCGGTCGCCGGGCGTCCGGAACGCTCGGGCCAGGACGTCGCGATCGGAATCGTCAAACCGCAAGGTGAGGGAGGCGTCCGCCGAAGGAGGGGGCTCCCTGGCCGGGAGGGACATGGAGGGGGGATCCCTTCACCTGCTACCGCAGGCAGGGCGAAAACGGTCCCCGCGGTAATAATCGTTTGGTTGACGTGTCCCGGGCAAAACAATGTTGCGCTGGAGCGCTTCGAGTTTCGCCCGTAGGTCGCCATCCTGAGGACCGCTTCCGGGGTGGGCTAGGAATCGATCGTTGGCACTTGCGCTGTCGCGTGGCGGTTCTCGCGTCGTCCCCGGAGCAGGGAAGGCAAGATCGCGAGCGTGTTGATCGCCGCGAGCCAGAGGTACGTTGTCTTGATTCCTTGAGCGAAGAGAATCCGGTCGGCATCCGAGATCGCGGCGGTGTTGCCGGAAGAGATAATCTGTGTGACGAGCGCGTACGGGACCGTGAAGGTCGTGATGAGGATCGCCAGGTTCAGGCTAATCGTGTATCCGACGTTGAAGAACGTCGCGCGGAACCCCGAGGCAATCCCGCGCCGCTCCGGTGGCACCGAACCCATGATCGAGCTGATGTTCGGCGACGCGAAGAACCCGAGCCCGGCACCGAAAAGCATCATGTACGTCACGAGGTGCGAATACGGCGTCGAAGCGTCCGTCGTCGAGAACAAATAAAGCGAAAGGCTGATGACCGCCAAGCCGGAGGTCGTGAATGGCAAGTGGCCATACTTGTCCGAAAGGCGCCCACTCAAGGGCCCCGCGGCGAGGGTTGAGATATCGAGCGGGATCATGAGCAGGCCCGTGGTCAGCGGGGTGTGTCTCAAGACGAGCTGGAAGTAGAGGCTCAAAAGGAGGAGGACCGCGCCGAAGGCAATCGCGTTCAACAGCTGGGCGACAACTCCCCCGGTGAATTCCCGGATGCGGAGGAGCCTCAGGTCCAGTAGAGGATGTGCATGACGGCGTTCGAGGACGACAAAAACCGCCAGACTTCCGAACGCGACGACCAGGAGGGCGAGGACGGTCCTCGTCTCCGCGACGCCGTATGCCGCGAGGGTCATGGCGAGAAGCAAGCTCATGATGAACACCGTAAACGTCGCGAAGCCGCCCCAATCGATCGGCGCCCCCCGCTCAAGCTTGCCAACCTCCCGCAGCCGGAAATGGGCCCACGCCGTCCCGAAGATCCCAATCGGCACGTTGACGTAGAACAGGGCGCGCCAGTCGAGGACGGACAAGATGATGCCGCTGAGCGTCAGGCCCGCCATCGAACCCATCCGGAAGGCAACCTGGTTGATTCCAAGGGACAGACCGAGTTCGTCCGCGGGGGTCGCGTCGACGATCATGGCCGCGCTGTTCGTGAACAGGATCGCCGAACCGAGGCCTTGGATCGCCCGGAAGGCGATCACCTGGGCCGGATCGACGGCGAGGCTCGTCAGGAGAGAGCCGACCGTGAACACGGCGAAGCCGCTCGTGTACAGTTTGACGCGGCCCAGGATGTCCGAGATGCGCCCGATGAGCAGGAGCGCGACCGTGCTCCCGAGCACGTAGGCTTGGGTGATCCAGATCGCCTGTTCCGCGTCCGCCCCGAGGCTTGCGGCGACCTGCGGCAGACCGACGATCACGATCCGGGAGTCGATCCCGGCCATCAGCACGCCCACGGTGGTGACCGTCAGGACCGTCCACTTGTATTGGATTCGGCTCGCCTCCGTCAGCGGATTGCGGGCCGCCCACCGCGGGCGACTCGGTTTGGCGCGCGACGAAGCAGCAGGAATACGTTAAGGTTCCTACTCACTCGTGGTGACGGGCGAGGGCCCGGCTCAAGCCACGCTCACACTTTGAATCGGATGGTGGCGGGCGATCAGGTCCCGCGACACGCGCAGGTTCCGTCCGTCCTTTCCGATCGCACGGCCCTTCTTGGTCGACTCGACGGTCACCGTCGCGTGGACGACGTCCCCCCGCTGTTCGATCTGCACGGACTTGACGTCGAAGTTCCGGAAGACGTTCGCGACGAACTTGTCCGGGTGCTCCGAGTACTCGACGACATGGATGTCCTTGTTGATCAGGCGCTTCAGTTTCGCGATGTTCTCGCCCTTCTTGCCGATCGCCTTCCCGATGTCGCCTTCCTTGACGACGAAGATGAGTTTGTCCCCCGCGTCGACGCAGTCCACGACCGTGGTCCGGGTGAGATCCTGGAATAACGCGACGTACTTGATCGTCTGCTCGTCGAAAACGATCTCGACCATGCGAATCCTAGACGGTCAGGATGTTCGATTCTCCGGGGCTGATCACCGCGATGGCCGCGACGGAAAAGGGCACGCCGCAAGCGGCGCCGAGATCCACGTTCGTGCCGCCGAAGCGGAACACGCGGATGTCCCCGAGGGTCCGAGTGGCCTCGGCAGGACAATTCGAGGCGAGGACCACGAGCTTCGCCTTCTTCGATTTCGCCGCGCGGCGGACCTCGCGCAGGCCGAAGCGCACCTCGCCGGTGTCGGTCGCGACACGGAGGGCGCGCGGGACGTCGATCACGGAACGACCTCCTCCAAGGGCTCCTCAGGGGCCGGTACCGGGGGCGGAGGCGTCACGGCCGGTTTCGGCTTCGCCACGGCGGTGGGTTTCGGGAGTCCGGGAGGCGGCTTGTAAATCAGGTTCACCGCACCCGTGCCGAGCGTGACGGGTTGGCCCACAATCACGTTCTCCGCGACGCCATCGAGGTAGTCCACCTCGCCCGTGATCGCCGCACGAAGCAGGTGATGGGCCGTGATCTCGAACGCGGCGCGGGCGAGGACTGACGACTTGCGACCGGAGATGCCGTGGCGGCCGATCGCTTTCACATCGCCGTCGTTCGTCATCATGTCGGAGACGAGCATGATGTGGCGGATGTCGACCGTGAGGCCCTGCTCCTGGAGCGTGTTGTACGCCTCGTTCACGATGGCGTTGCGCGCGGCCTCGATCCCGAGGACCTCGTAGATCTCCTGGACCGAGTTCGTGCTGGTCCTCGCGGCGTCGACGTACGGGAGTTCGAGGATCTTCGAGAGGTTCGATCCCTCCGTGTAGATGACGTATCCATCGCCGCGCTTCCGGATGATCGCGCGCGAGATCCCGTCGATGCCCTTGATCTTCATCACGCGGACCTGTTCGACCAGGCGCTGGAGCTTCTTGAACGACGGCTCACCCGCCTCGACGACGAGGGCCCTCGCCTTCTTCTCCGCGTTCCCGACCTGGCGTCGGACCTCCTGAATCTCGCCGAGCTTCTTCAGCTTCTCCTCGAGTTCCGACCAGGTGACGCCCCGCGATTTCATGCGGTGATCGTCCGGATACGCGAGGACCCGCATGTTCACGAGGTCCGTCTCAATCGAGGCGATGTCTTCGAGGGAGGTCATCTCAATCTCGGTCGCGATCTTTCGCATCCGTTCCAGGTCCGTGTGACCCGACTTGACGTACAGCTCCATAATCGGGGTCGATGGCACGCGACGCGCGTCGACGATCTCGATGAGCCGCGGCAGCCCGAGCGTCACGTTCATCTCGGCCACGCCGGCGTAGTGGAAAGTCCGCATCGTCATCTGGGTCCCGGGTTCGCCGATCGATTGTGCGGACACGATCCCCGCCGATTCGTTGGCGTCGATCACGTGGAGATCGAACTTCTCGCAGATTTTTTGGAGGACTTCCAGGAGGCGTTTCTTGCTGAGCTTGAGCCCGTGAATTTTCTTCGATAGCTCCGTCACGACGAACCGGGGGAGCCACCGGCCGATCTCCTTCAACCCGTCCATGATCTCCTGCTCGCCCGGGGTGAGCGGCGGCGCCTTCACGGGAATTGTGAGGGGTGCTTCCGGCTCCGCCTCCGCGGCCTTCGCCGAGGGCCTCTTCGCGCGGGCTGCGGGCTTGGCCGCCTTCTCGCGCTTCGGGGCAGGCTTCGCCTCCGCGGGGGCCGTGCCGAGTTTCTTGAGGACTTTCTCGGCCTCCTTCTTCGGGATGAACTTCGCGACGCGCTCGGGCTTGGAGGCAGTGAGCTTCTCCAGTGTGAAACCGGCGTCCGCGAGGATCTCGGCCGTCTTCTTGGAAATCCCGCGGTTCCGCAACGCCTGAATCGTTGTCGCTCGGGCCATCGTCACTCCTCCGACGGAGGCTCTTCCTCCTCGACCTCGACCTCTTCCTCGGAAATCTCAACGTACATATCCTTCTCCGTGAGGCCGTAAGAGGCCATCTCCTGCTCCCGGAGCCGCTCCTTCCATGAAGGCTCCTCCCCGAGGACATCTTGCAAGATGTCGTCGATGTCGACCGCACGCCCCTGGACGCTGCGGGACGGATCCACGCCGTCCTCCCCGAACTTGAACTGGATGATCGTGTCCGCCGTGTTCCGGACCGTGCCGTCCTCCTTGACCTTCAAGTCTTCGAGGGCGTTGATTAACCGGCGCTGCATGTAGCCGGATCGAGACGTGCGGACGGCCGTGTCCACGAGGCCTTCGCGTCCGCCCATCGCGTGGAAGAAGTACTCCGTCGGATGGAGGCCGCTCTTGTACGACGACTTCACGAAGCCTTTCGCCTCCGCACCGAGGTCCCCTTTCTTGAAATGCGGGAGCGTGCGGTTCCAATAGCCGCGGCTCAAGCGTTCCCCGCGGACCGCCTGCTGGCCGATCGATCCGGCCATCTGGGAGAGATTCAGCATCGAGCCGCGAGCCCCGGACCGGGCCATGATCACCGCGCTGTTCTCGATGCCTAGATGCTTGCCCGCAATCTGGCCGGCCTGGTCCCGAGCGCGGCCGAGGATCTTCATCGCTTCGACCTCGAGCGTCTCCTCGAGGGACCGGCCGGGCATCTGCTCGAGCTCGCCCCGTTTGTAGGACTCCACGAGGTCCTCGACCTTCTCGATCGCGGTCTTCAGGACGTCCGTGATCTGCTTCTTCGCCTCCTCCGGGATGTCCTCGTCGTCGATGCCGGTCGTGAAGCCGCGGATCATGATCGCGCCGATCGCCATCTTCGTGGCTCGGTCGATGAACTCCCGCGCGGCGTCCGGGCCGTAGTCCCGGGCCAGCTTGTCCACGATCTTGCCTTTGAAGGCGCCGATCGCGTTCTCGTCGATCGTGCCGGACGCGATGACGCCGTTCTTGATCACGACGAGCGAGTCTTCGTCCCTTAGCTCCTTCAAGCCGATGTCGCCTTTCGGCGCAATCGAGGACTTGAACGTCATGCTGAGGTTCTTCGGCAGGATCGCGGAGAACAGCGCCTTGCCGGACCAGAACTCCTTCCCGCCTTTCTTGATGTCCGGCGGCGGAAGGTCCCGCATGTCGATCTTGGTGAGGATGAACGTGACCTCCTCCCGGGTGAACTTGCTCTCCTTGTGGGTCAGGAGGAACGAGCCGGAGATGTGATCGTGAATGCCGCCGATGACCGGGCCGCCGAACCGCGGGGAGAGGATGTGCTCCTGCACGCGCATGAGGACTCGGGCCTCCGCGCGCGCCTCTTCGCTCTGCAGCACGTGCAGGTTCATCTCGTCGCCGTCGAAGTCCGCGTTGTACGGCGGACAGACGGCGAGGTTGAAACGGAACGTCTTGTGGGGCATGACGCGGACCTCGTGGGCCATCATCGACATCCGGTGCAGCGAGGGCTGCCGGTTGAACAGCACGATGTCGCCGTCCACGAGTTGCCGCTCGACCGTGTAGCCGATCTCAACGGCTTCCGCGACGACTTCCGCATTCTTTTCCGTCACACGGATTCGTCGGCCGTCCGGTCGAATGACGTAGTTCACGCCCGGCGCATACTCTCCCAGGGGACCGAGCGGGGTCGGACCTCGCTTGACCCACTGCTTCACGATCTCCTGGTTGTACGACTGGACGTGGACGGGGACCGTCAGCTCGCGGGCCGCCTCGACCGGGACGCCAACCTCGTTGATCGATAGGATCGGGTCCGGGGAGATCACGGTCCGGGCGCTGAAGTTCACGCGCTTGCCGGACAGATTCGAACGGAAGCGGCCTTCTTTGCCTTTCAACCGCTGGACGAGCGTCTTGAGCGGACGTCCGGACCGGTGCCGGGCCGGCGGGATGCCCGACGTCTGGTTGTCGAAGTACGTCGTCACATGGTACTGAAGGAGCTCCCACAAGTCCTCGACGATGAGCTGGGGCGCGCCCGCGTCCCGATTCTCGCGGAGACGCTGGTTGATTCGCAGGACATCGACGAGCTTGTGCGTGAGGTCGTCCTCCGAGCGGTCTCCACTCTCCAGGGTGATCGACGGACGAACGGTCACCGGCGGGACGAGCAGCGCGGTCAAGACCATCCACTCGGGCCGGGCGACCTCCGGATTCATCCCAAGGACACGGAGGTCCTCGTTCGGGATCCGCTCGAGGCGCTCGCGCACCTCTTTCGGCGTGAGCTTGTGGCCGTCCTCACGGAACGTCGTCGGCTTGTCGAGGGTGACCTTGCCCTGTTCCTCGCCGCAATGCGGACAGCGCTGGCGCTTCTGCGCCTCCCGCGCGGTCTCCTTCGTGACGAAGCCGACCTCCGTCACGTCGCCGCCGAGCTCCTCGACTTGTTCCATCTCCGCCATGTACTCCTGCGCCTGTTGGCGCGTGAGGAGGAGGCGGCCGCACTTTCGGCACGTCGCCTGAAGGAGCTTCTTGATATCCTTCACATAGCCGACGTGGATCACGGGCATCGCGAGGTCGATGTGACCGAAGTGCCCCGGGCAATCGTCGACCTTACCGCCGCACGTCTTGCATCGGAGGCCGGGCTCGATGACCCCGAGGTGGGAATCCATCAGGCCCATGTCGATCGGGAATCCATCGTCGTCGTACGTGTCGGCGGTGATGATCTTTGTCGCCGACATCCGCCGGATTTCGTCGGGGCTCAGCAGGGCGAACTTGATCGCCTGGATTCGTTTCGTGACCCCCCGCATCGAAGACATCATCGCATGTCCTCCAGCTGCAGACGCATGACGACCCCCAAGGACAGGAGTTCGTCGAGCAGGAGCTTGAACGCATACGAGGTCTGCACGGGATAGATCTTCGAGGTGTTCTCGCAGACGGGGCATCGCAGGTTCCCTTTCCGATCTTTGATCGCGAAATGCCCGCAATCCGGGTTGCCGCACACGTACTGGATCGTCCCGTCGGACTCGTCGAGGAGGCGGTCCTTGATCACCATCGCGGCGCCGTGCCCGATCAGGCAGTCCCGCTCCATCTCCCCGAACCGCAGACCGCCCTGTCGGGACCGACCCTCCGTGGGCTGGCGGGTGAGGATCTGCACGGGGCCGCGGGAGCGGACGTGGAGTTTCCCCGAGACCATGTGGTGGAGCTTCTGGTAGTAGATCACCCCGACGAAGATCTCCGCCGGGATCATCCGCCCTGTCGTTCCGTCATAGAGGGTCTCCTTCCCGTTCGACTTGAATCCGTTCGCCTCGAGGGCGGCGCGGAGGCTCTCCTCCCGCTCGCCGCTGAACGGCGTCCCGTCGATGAACCGGCCCTCCATCGCCCCGACCTTCCCCCCGATCTGCTCGAGGACGTGGGCGACCGTCATCCGGCTCGGGATGGCGTGGGGGTTGATGATCAGGTCCGGGATGATCCCCTCCGCCGTGAACGGCAGGTCCTCGTTCTGGGCGATCAGGCCGATCACGCCCTTCTGCCCGTGCCGGGAGGCGAACTTGTCCCCGAGCTCAGGCACCCGGAGGTCGCGGACCTTCACCTTC
>DATMDM010000146.1:0-3991 GCA_035557795.1 Thermoplasmata archaeon
TTGGATTTCACCGGCCTGCTCCTGTGCGTATCCCACCCACCCCAAGCTGGTCAAGGCAACGGGCGTGATCAAGAGGGTCCCCAAGAGATCGAACGCCCGATTCGGCGTGAAGCCGTTCGCAATCGCGTTCGAGAGCACACCCTGGTACGCCCCGGGGCCGGAGCCCGCGATGATCGTGGCGGCGCGATCGTAACGACCAATGAACGTCGCCGTCGGGGTGATGAAGAACATCACGACCATGACAAGATAACTGAGAAGGAACCCGTACCACATGACCCACTGAATCTGGACGAACCATCGGAAGCTCTTGATGAGGATGAGCGCGGCGAATGTCGAGGTGACCATCGTGGTCACCATGGCGCCCATCGGTGTCGAGAACCAGACGCCCCAATCGATGAACATCGTGTTGCCGGTCGTGAGTCCGAGCCCGGTAAAGAGCGGCGCAAAGCCCAAGATCGCAACCAGCCACCCGCCGAGCGCTTGCCACTGGAGGAAGAACGTAATAATCATCGTGGAGACAATGGCGAAGCCGAGCCACGGTCGGAGCGTCCGGCTCTGGAACACATAATCGCCGCCCGTTCGAGGCATCGCGGAAGCCAGCCCGGCGTACACGACGGCGAGGAACCCCGTGAAAATGCCGGTGATGAAGATCCCCAGCCAGATGCTGGCTCCGGGATAGAGGATGATCGTCGTAATGTACACCCAGGGGAAAATGATCCCGATGTTCAGGATGTTGTACGCGAACGCCGAATACGGTGACATCACCCGGACGAGGCCCGAGGCCCGTCGCGTGAACACCTGGACTTGCGCAGTCGCCTGCTCTCCCCGTCTCGCAAAAACGTCGACTTCGCCCACGGGCTCGCCCCCCGCCCCGCGGCCAGTAACCGGTCATCCGGTCATCAAGCTTTTGCCACGCACATTTCGATTCGTCAGGGACGCTACGTGCGCATCCTTTATACGGACCTAGGGATTCGCGCGAACCACGTTGGCTGCGGCGAGCCTCCCACATCCGCCGTTGGTTCGGCTACGGAGGCCGCCCGCCTCACCCTCGTGCGATCATGCCAAACGAACCGTCCTTCGTGGCTCTCGGAGAAGCCGATTTCCTCCGCGCGGCGCGGGCAATCGTCGACGCGGCCCAAGCCCAAGGGACGTCGTTGCGAATCCTGGGTTCCCTTGGCATTTACGCACACTCGCTGCACGTGCCTGAGTCCATCTCGGTCCTGCACCGCGTGGGACGCATCAGCGAAGGCACGCCCCTCTTCACGGATCTCGACCTGATGGGATACGCGAGTCAGGGCCGGTCGATCAGCCGCGTGTTCGAGAGCCTCGGGTTCAAACCGGACGACATGATCAACGGGTTCTTCGGCGACCGACGGCTCGTGTACTACGAGGGCCAGAATCGGTTCCACGTCGACATCTTCCTCGACCGGCTCGAATTCAGCCACGACGTCCTGTTCGGAAAGAAACCCGGCAACGGACGGCTGGAACTCGACTCTCCGACGATTTCCCTCACGGACATGGTCCTCGAGAAGCTGCAGATCCACCGGATCGGACGGAAGGACCTCGTGGACCTGATCGTCCTATTCCTCGGGCACGACGTGAAACGCGCTGCGGACGGCAATCGCGAGGCGATCGACGCCGGACACATCGCGGACCTCCTCGCGGACGACTGGGGGTTCTGGTATGAATCGACGCAGAACCTCGCGAAGTCGAGACAGTTGCTGGGGAACTTCGTTGCGGAAGGAAAAGTCCCCGGGGATTTCGCTGAGCGAATCGAGAGTCGGATCGGAAAGCTCGAGGCCGCGCTCCAGTCCGTCCCAAAAGGGCGGGCGTGGCAGAAACGAGCCAAGGTCGGCACGGCGAAACCATGGTTCCGCGAGGTCGAGGAAATCGTCCGATGAGTAAGGGTTCAGAGCTCGAAGGACTTTCGGCACGCTTATGCGCCACGTCCGCCTATCACGCCCGAAGACGGTCGCCACTTCCAGACACCGCCTTGTAGGAGGCATCTTCAATGGCCAAGCCCGCGCCGCCGCATGCCGTCGTCTTGGGAGATGCCCGGATCACGATCAATGCAATTCCCGCGCAGGTGTTCGAAGCGCTCACGAATGCGGAACGGCTGGTCGAGTGGTGGGGAGACGATGTCCGCGTCGATGCCCAGATCGGCGGGGTGTACGAAGCGACGCTTCCGAATCGACGACTCGAGGCGACGATCACGACGATCGAGGGTCCCCGGAAGCTCTCCTTTGCGTGGCCGCTCTCGAAAGAGGATCGATCCGTGGTGACCACGGTGGCGTACGAACTGTATCCGAAAGGGCCGCAGACCGCCGTGCACGTTACCCACCACTCGCCCGAAACGGTGGCGGGGGATTGGGGTTCCATGTGGCAGCAGGCGCTCGACTTGCTGAAATCCTATCTCGAGACGCCGCAACCGGCATCCGAAGGTTGAGACGGACCGAGGGTCGGGGGCGCCGAACAATCTTTCAAACCCTTCGCGGTTCGAGGTGAGAGGTGTGTCGATGCCCGTCTCACCGATTCGAAAGATCAACTCGATCTGGGTGCATGTCCGCGACATCAAGAAGGCGCGCCGGTTCTATCATGACGTGCTTGGTCTGAGCGAGATCTGGTACGACGAAGAGGGAGAGTCCGCCTCGTTCCGAATTCCACGGGGCCCGCCGCTCTCGATGCACGTCCAAGGGAAGGGCGAGCCCGGGCGCTCCGCTGGCACCGTGTCCGGAATCTACTTCTCCGTCGAGGACGTGAAGCGAGCCGCACGCGCGATCGAGCGAAAGGGCGGGACCGTCACGGACCGCCCAGAAAAGAAACCGTGGGGAAATTGGAACGCGACGATCGCGGACCCTGACGGAAACGAATTCGTCCTCACGGATTGATTGGGTGCTCTGTCAGCGGTTCTCGTCATACGCTTGTTGCAGCCAACCGAGCACCTCTGAATCCACCTCATCAGGTGCCGTGAGTCCAATTTGAACCTGCATGGTCTCTTGAATCTTCGAGGGCTGGAGGCGCCCCTTGGGCTTCCGACCTTCCAACCGCAGACCGAGATCGACGCGGTTCTTCGTCGTCGCTTGGATCCGGGCGAACGTCCGGCGAGGAGAGACGAGTGAGATATAGGTCTTGCGCGCCTGGATTGTGACCTGGCCGAGACCCGCCGCAGCGTCAATGAGAGCGTCGAAGATCGGCCGGAGCTGCGCCCGGTCTGTGTACTGTCCGTTAATGAGCTCATCGGCCGTCGCCAGGAGAAAATCCGGGTAGCCGAACCGCTCCATGACCAGGAGGGACTGTGCGTAGCCGGTCACGCCCTGCTTCGTGAGCCACACCCGAAGCGACTCCTCCTCGTCCAAACGCTCCCGCTTGATGCGCCGATTCCAAGTTTCCACTCCCTCCCCCGTGCGCTCCTTCAGGAGCCGCGCGGACATGTCCTTCATTCCTTGCCAGTCACGTGTCTTGGCCATCATCATTCCCGCCGTGCGACCCTCGCCCGATGGATGGAATTGGGAAAAAACCTTCGGGCGTCGTGACTACGGACACGATACCGAGAGGGGCACGCGTTTGAGATCTGCAGCCGAACGAGTCCAAATAATCCAAACGTTAAATAACCAGTGTGTTATACTATGGCGGAGACGGAAACCATGATCGAGAAACTGACGCACGTACCAATCGTCGTGAGCGACCAAGAGACAGCCCTGAAATTCTACACCGAGGTGCTTGGGTTCGAGAAGCGGGCAGACTACCAGAACCCGGGCAACCCCCGATGGCTCACCGTCGCACCCAAGGGGACGGACGTCGAGCTGATCCTGTTCGAAGGCAAATACAAGCTGGATCCTCGCGCGCCACCCGAAGCGGGGAGCGGAGGCAATCACTTCGTTTTCAGGACGAACGATTGCCGCAAGGACTTCGAGATCTTCAAGGCGCGCGGACTGAAGTTCAAGGACCCGGCGCCCGTCGAGGCGAACTACGGCATCGCGGCCTACTTCAC
>DATMDM010000147.1:0-3461 GCA_035557795.1 Thermoplasmata archaeon
AGCAGGAGGACGGACGCCCACAAGAGCCGCGTGGCCGAATCGCCCAGCAACCGACGTAAGCGTCCGCGGTATTCCAAACCTGCGTCCCGTCCAGAAGACTCCGGACTCGCGCCGAATAGTAAAGGATTTCTCCCGCGCGGCAGCATGCCGTGTCTCTTTGACATCAGCACGGTTGAGAGACGAACGGCGGTCGAAATCGTCCGTGTCGCCAAGTCACCGCTTGCGAGGACCGAGCCACCGGCGGATTGCTTCGCCGGTCGTCACACGGCGGATCACGCCGGCTCGCTCGATTGGATCGAAATCGTGATTGTTCGACACGAGGGTCGCCCCCAGCTGCAGACAAGTTGCGGCGTGCACGCAATCCTTTGCACTCTTCGCGCCGAAATAGGGCGCGCATGCGCGGACGAAGCGTTCCTCGACGTGAATGATCTCCATCGATTCCAGGATCGATGCGGCGAGTGCGGCCGCGGTGGGCGAGGGCAACAGCCGGGCGTAGCGTAGGTACTCCTCCGCGAGGATCTCATTGCCAACGAGGCGAACGCCCGCATCCAGCAGATGCACGAGGAATCGGAGCGAGTCGGTGACCCTTGGAACGGGCTTGATCGCCGAGACGAAGACGTTCGCGTCGAGCAGGATAGCCGGAACCGGCGTGGCCACCGGGGCCCTCCGCTTCTAGCGACGCGCCGCGGACGGGTATTTCGAAGCCGCGAGCGCGTCGATCTCGGCTTCGACCTTCGCGACGAGCGGGGCCAAATCGATTCCCTGGAGTTCCTCGTGAATGCGGCGGGCGAGCTCCTGCGGGTCCAGCCGCTGGAGCCACAGGCTCCCATCCTTTCCTTCGATGAGGAGGAACTTGGTCCCGGGAGCGATGCCTTGCGCCTCTCGAGTCTCCTTCGGGATCACGATCCTTCCGGCGCGGTCGACCGGCACTACTGCCGTCATTAATGGTATGGATGCCATCTCGCCTATATCATGGTATCGGAGCCATGATGCATCCCGGATTCCGGTTTCGAGGATTTCCTCGCTACTTCCCTCGGAGCGAACGTCGAGACGACGCGAAACGGTCACTGCTTTATGTCGGACGCCCAATACCGAGCGGATGTGGGGCGAGCTTTCGACGGCCCTTCTTGTGGGACTCGCGCTCGCCTTCTATGCGATCGCCGGCTACCATACGATCCTCATCTTCCTAGGTCTCCGAATGACGCGAGGTGCGCCGAAACCGTTTGACAAGGGATCGCTCCGCAATCCCGTAGACCTGCCGTCCGTCAGCATCGTCATCCCGGCGAGGGATGAGGAGATCGTGATCGAGGGCGCGCTGCGCTGTGCAGATCGGCTGCAATATCCGAAAGACCTCCTCGAGGTCCTCCTCGTCGAAGATGGATCCCACGACGCCACGCCGACGATCGGCCAGCGGATGGCCGCGGTCCTCCCAAACGTCCGCTGCCTCTCCGGCGGCCCGTCAAAGGGCAAGCCGCCGGCCCTGAACCGCGCAATGGCCCACGCCCGCGGTGACGTCATCGGCGTCTTCGACTCCGACACCCGGTACCAGCCGGACCTCCTCCTCCGCGTCGCGAAGTACTTCCACGATCACCCGGACGTCAGCGTGGCCCAGGCCGTCCCCAGGGTCATGAACCAGCACACGAACGCGATTACTCGACTGAACTACTACGAGACGCGGTTCTGGTTTCAGGGCCTGCAGGCCGCGAAGGAGAGGTTCGGTCTGTTCATGCACCTCGCCGGCACAGGGATGTTCCTCCGACGCGGCGTCCTCGATGCTCTAGGGCCGTGGGACGAGGCCTGTCTCACGGAAGATCTGGAGTATTCACTCCGTCTCGCCCAATCAGGCGTCCGGGTCGGTATGCTCGACGCGAACGTTTGGATTCAGCCCGTGTATCGGGCCTCGCATCTTGTTCGCCAGCGGGAACGCTGGTGGAGCGGCGCCCTGCAGGTATTCGCCCGATCCGCTCGCCGTCGGTTCCGAGTCGGGCGGAGTCGGCGGGAGGCGATTGACGCGTTCCTGTACCTCTGTTCCCCCCTGGTTTTCCTTGTCAGCTCAATTTTGTCGTTCGGGTCCCTCGCCTTGTTCGCAATCTCAGGAACAGTACCAGAAGCCCTCCTCGCTTGGTTGTACGGTCTCCTCGGGTCTCAGCTCCTCCTTGCACCCCTCGTGGTGGCCGAAGCCGCCCTGACCCGGGATCGAAAGACCCTCTGGCTCCTCCCTGGCCTGTACGCGTACTGGATCCTCCAGCTCGCCGCCTTGATCCAAGCCGCGTTCAAGGTCGTCCTCCGCCCGCGGGACCTCCGCTGGCATCGCACGCCGAAGCTGCCGTCCGACTAGTTCCGCCGATTCCGCGTCGCGGAGTCGACAAGTCTACGGCCCGTGCATCTGGAGGGTTCGGCAACAAATTCTTATATCCATACTTCCAACTGCTATCAAGGTAGGGGGAGTGCAGTCGTGGAAGGCATGGAGTCCACTCACGCTTTCGCATCGTGGCTCGGCCTTCTTGACTAACATTCCCAGGGGGAAAGACATTGTCCGGGCCGGGTTCCACGAGAGGCAACTCGCTCTCGTCCGACGCCGCGAGGCTGGAAAAATCGGAATGGGATGGCCGCAAGGTCGCGGTCACGGGCGGAGCGAGCTTCATCGGAAGCCATCTCGTCGAATCGCTCATCGCCCGAGGCGCGGACGTCTCCATCGTTGACGACCTGAGCAGCGGTCGCCTGCAGAACCTCGAGGCCGTCCGAGGCCGTTACAAGTTCCATCAACTCGACCTCGAGTACAGCGGCATCGAGGAGATCACGTCGGCCTTCGAAGGCAATGAGGTCCTCTTCCATCTCGCGGCGATCCACGGAGGACGCGGGTACATCGACTCGCACCCCGCGGACGTCTGTTCGAACCTGGCGATCGACCACCACGTGTATGAGGCCGCCCGGAGGGCGGACGTCTCGCAAGTGATCTTCGCGAGTTCTGCATGCGTCTATCCTCCCGCGCTGCAAGCCGTCGAGGGATCGAACTACCTGTTGCGCGAAGAGGACTGCGACCCGCGGAAGCTCGGTGAGCCGCTCAGCGCGGACCTGGAGTACGGCTGGGCGAAGGTCTTCGGCGAAATCCAACTCCTGGCCTTCATCCGCCAATACGGGATGAAAGGCTGCAGCGTCCGATTCATCACGGCATACGGACCCCGGGAGAACGAGACCCACGCGATCATCGCCCTGATCTACAAGGCCGTCCGCCGGATGGATCCGTACCCGATCTGGGGCAACGGCCGTCAAGATCGGGACTTCACGTACGTGACGGACATCGTGGAAGGGACGGTGCGCGCCGCGGAGCGCATCACCGACGGGAGCGCGATCAACCTCGGCAACGGGAAACGGTACACGATGATCGAGGTCGCGAACGCGATCTTCGACCTCGTCGGATGGCGGCCCCGCGAGATCTTCTTCGACACATCGAAGCCGAC
>DATMDM010000148.1:0-1242 GCA_035557795.1 Thermoplasmata archaeon
CGCGCGCCGCAGTTGCCGCATTCCTCCGAGATGCTGTCAATTCGAACTTCGCACAACGGACATCGATATCGCCCGGAGTCGGCCTTCTTTGCGACCTGGAGGCGGATGAGCCTTGCGCTCCGCTCGCGGAAGTTCGGGAGATCTTCTTCGAGAAGGTCCTCGACGCGGGCCACGTCGAAGCCTTTCGTCCGCCACGCCTCGATCTGGTGGACGTACTCCTCGCGCAGCAGGTCCTCGCGCGTCACGCCGCCAAAGGCTTGCAAGATCTCGTTCCGGACGCCTTCCGGCATTCCTTGGAAGTCTTCGTCCTCCGCGAGGTTCACGAGGTCCCCTGTGACTTCTTGGAGTCTCCGTTCGATCGCGACGGGATCGAGTTCGAGGCCGACGGTCGAGCCGCACGATGCGCACCGCGTCGCACCCGCGAGCCACGCCGCGCCGCATACCGGGCAACAGGCCCCGCTCACCGCACGCGGGGGCCGGGGCACGAGGTCCGCCAACAGGACCTTCCGAGCGATCGTGTGGTGCAACCCCTGTCGGACGGCGTTCTCCGGCAAGGCGAGCCGGACCACATCGGCGAAGTCCCGGAAGCCTTTCGCGGCGAGCGCCTTGGCGCGTTCCTCGGACATGCCGGGGACGGAGGCGAGGCTGCGGAATGCTTCTCCCTCCTCGGACGTCTCATGGGCGGGCTTCATCGGTGCGCCGCACGCGTCGCAGGCCGCGATCCAGCCATCGAACGCCTTCCCGCACGTCGCGCAGACCGCCTGCTCGGGTCGCAGGATCGTATTGCACCGAGGGCACACGGGTTTCGCCGACCGGAACCCGCAGACGAAGCAACGGCGCCGCACGAGGGAAGGAGCTTCCCGGCCCGGCTTAAGCGCTGTTTCGTAATTATCTCGGGGCGAAGGCCACCGGAGTACTTTCGGCCTTCTCCCTCCGGAAGTCCTTCATACCGTCCGGTCGTGGGACGTCGTCGCCCCTGTGGAGGTCGGCCTTGGAAACGCTCGTGGCACCTGTCCCCTCGCCCCCGAGGGCCGTCCGGATTCCATGGCCCTTCGACCGAGTGCGCGAGGGCCAGGCCGACTTCCTCGCGGACGCACGCCTCGCGATCTCGGACGGCCGGCACCTCCTCGCCCACGCTCCGACCGGGATTGGAAAGACCGCGGTCGCCTTGGTGGCGTCCCTCGAATACGCGCTCCGCGCGAACAAGCTCGTCCTGTTCTTGACGTCGCGGCAGAGCCAGCA
>DATMDM010000149.1:0-12492 GCA_035557795.1 Thermoplasmata archaeon
TCCTCCGGACCAGAAGGGGTCGCATCTCTCGCGGAACCTGGAGGCGATCAATGAGGTCGTCGATCGCTCGGTGCGCGAACCGGACGCCAGCCTGGAAGAGCTGACGGAGACCATCGCGCGTTCTCTCTTGAAGCGGCACGAATATGCGACGACCTCCGAGGTCTGGGCGCAGGCCGACTACTTCCTCGAGCGCACGTCTCCGTCGGGCCGGACCTCCTTGGAGCCATACCGCCTGGTCGCGCGAGCGAACGCGCGGCGCGGGGCCCCGGACGTCGAGCGCTCGATCGGCGTCGAGGTCGTCGGCATGACCGCCTGCCCGTGCGCGATGGAGACGGTGCGGGACGACGTCATGAAGGAACACCCGGAACTCACTCGATGGCCCGAGGGCGTGCCGATCATCACGCACAACCAACGCAACCGGACGACCGCGATCCTACAGGAGCCGCCCGGTCATGAGATCGAGGCCGACGAACTCGTCGACATCGTCGAGGGGTCCCTGTCTGCGCCGACGTTCGGTCTGCTCAAGCGGCCGGACGAGGGCCGACTCGTCGAGATGGCGCATCGCAATCCGAAGTTCGTCGAGGACGTCGTGCGCGACGTTTTAGATCGTCTTCTGAAGCGGTACCCGAAGATGCCGGACACCACCTGGGTGCGGGTGAAGTCCGAGGCCGAGGAGTCCATTCACAAGCACAACGCGTTCGCGGAGCGGTCGACTACGTTCGGCGAACTGCGCGCTCTGTAAGCCGACGTCAGGGCAGGTGCGCGGCCGCCTTCCGTCAACATGTTTACGGAAGCGCGAACGGTTTCCTTCGTCCGGAGGCTTCCGCGAATACTTTCACTCATCCCTCCCCGAAATAGTTACATTATAGCTACATATATCCGTCTTCATGAGCCCTCCCATCGACGCCTCGGCCCCGCTGGTCCTGCTGTCGTACGACGTGTCCGCCGCGAATCGTTCCGCAGCCTCTCGGGTCGCTCACCTAATCTTCGGTCGCAAGGACATGCCGGAGGTATCCCCCCGGCCGTACATCCTCCGGCCAGGGGTCGTCTGGATCGGGCAATCCGTCTTCGTCCTCCCGCAACCGCTCGCGACGGAACTGGCCGAGAAACTCCATGGCCTCGGCGCCGCCGTGACGATGGCTCGTGTGACGATCTCCTCGGCGGAGATGGAAGCCTTCCGACGCCGTCCGCGATGCCGACCCTCGGCGTAAACATGTTTACGGGCGACTCCCCGACCGGGAGCCCGCCAGCGGCAAAGCCTCATGGCGTCCCGCGTCCATCGAGGGTCCATGGCCGTGGCCGTCCTCTGTCACATCTGCCAACGCCCGACCCTCCGGGCCTGCCGCAGCTGCGGCCGGCCGGCCTGCGACGACCACCTGGCGGGCAGCGTGTGCGTCGAATGTCGCGTGGGCCGTAGGGGCCGTGCTCCGGGCGTCCGAGTCGCGTGATGGTCTCAGAGGATCCGCTTCGCGTCCTCTTTCTCGATCCCGAGGGCCCGCAAGGCGTACGTCAACGCCTTTTGGCGGATCATGTCCCGGGTCTTGTCGTCGAGAAACTGTTCCATGACCAGGGGCGCCTTTCGCGCGTATTGAATGGCAAACTCGGACCAGTAGAACGGGGCGTTCTCCTCGTCCAACTTCGCCGCGGCATTGTACTGTTCTTCCGCGTCGTTGAAGCGTCCGAGATCGACGCAGAACGAGGCGAGGGCGTCCCGGAACTGCGGGTTCTCGCCGTCCAAGTCGATCGCCTTCTTGTAGAGCCCCAGGATTTCGTCTGGCTCGACTTTCGCGACTCCCAGGGCCGCCTCGGCTTTCCCGAAGAAGGCCACCGCGTTGGTCGGATCGGCCTTCGTCGCCTTGTCGAAGTGCTTGTAGGCGGCATCGTAATCGAGCTGGCCGAGGGCCTGTTCGCCCGCGCTGATGTCGTTCTCGGCGGAGGAAGGCATGCGAAGACCGCGTCGCAGATTCTCGGAACGCAAATAAAGATTGCCACGCGATTCTCATTCGGGATGCGGCGTGCTCAGAGGACGGCGCGGTGGTCGCGCAGCCAGTCGAGGTCGCTCAGGTAGAGCTGGCGGATGTCGGAAATCCCTTCGACGGCCATGATCAGTCGCTCGAGGCCGAGGCCCCACGCGAGCACCGGCGCCTTCAGGCCCAGCGGCTCCGTCACCTCCGGCCGGAAGATGCCGCTGCCGCCGAGCTCCATCCAACGGCCATCAGGAAGCTGGACCTCCGGCTCCATGCTCGGCTCCGTGTACGGGAAGTAGCCGGGACGGAACTTGGCCCGCGTGAAACCGAGCCGACGGTAGAACTCCTCGATCACGCCGATCAGTTGGGCGAGGTTCGCCCCTTCCTCCATGACGACGCCTTCGATCTGGTGGAATTCCGGCAGATGGGTGAAGTCGATCGCGTCGGGCCGGAAAACGCGTCCGATGATGAACGCCTTCCGCGGCGGGTCCGGGTGCTCGCCGAGCCATCTCAAGGTGATCGGCGTGGTATGCGAACGGAGGACCGCCCGTTCCGCCTCCTTGCGGTCCCAGGCGTATCGCCAACCCGTGCTCCCGGTCGTCCCGCCGGTCTCGTGGGCCTCTGCCACGCGTCGCACAATCCCTTCATCGGGGAGGGGCATCGTCGCCGGCTTGGACAGATAGAACGTATCGAGCTGGTCCCGCGCCGGATGGTCTTGCGGCTGGAACAAGGCATCGAAGTTCCAGAACGCCGAGAGGACGAAGTCCCCCTGGATCTCCGTGAAGCCCATGCTCAGGAAGATCCGCCGGATCCGCTCGATGTATGCGCCGAGGACGTGCCGCTTCCCCGGCCGGATGAGCGGCGCGAACGCCTTCGTGTCGTAACGCCGGAAGTCGACGCCCCGCCACTTGCCGGACCGGAACAGGTCCGTCGTCGGCTGGGCCACCTCTTCTTTCAGTTCGATCCCCGCGGCGAGGACCTTTTGCCCGGCCGGGGTGAGGGCAATCTCACGGCGGACGGACTCCCGCTCCTTCACCAGCTCGTGTCGGGACTTCAAATCCCGCACCAGATGAGGATCGATCGAGTCCTCCGTTAGCTCTACTTTCGCGAGCCGGGCGAGGAGAATTTCATCGGGTCCTTTCGCGTTCGCGGCCGCCCGCCCCGCGGGGGTGACGACGACAAGACTGCCGTCCGCTCCCTTGGACACGTCCGCCCAGCCCTTTCGCCGCAGCCATCCCAACGCGACCGCGAGATCGCCGTCATCGAACTTGCAGGCGGCCCTGAGTCGGGCCACCTCGATCCGGCCGCCCGCCTTGATCGCGGCCTTCAGTGCCTTCCGTTCGGGTAGCTGGCGCTTCGCGACCTCGGGCCGCGCGAGTCGGTATGAGTGCACGACCCGTTCTTTCATCGTCACGAGCCCTTTGGCCTGAAGCCACGAGGCGGCGTTCATGACCTCGACCAGCTCGCGGAATTTGCCCGCGGCACGAAGCTCCTCGGGCGACGCTTTCTGAAGCTTGTCGAGCGCCAAGAGGACCTTCTTCTCGAGGTAGCTCAACTCCACCGCACCGGGAGGCATCCGCGCCGCATGGGGCCCTCGCGTTATATGTTTTTGTCGGGCCGAGGTCGATTCTCTCCCGGTGACGGGATTTCTCAGCCCTGAGAACTACGACACGTCCTATATATGACAAAACGGAACATCGAGCGGTCCGGTGAATCAGCCGACGCCTCCGAACGCCCGAGCGAAAGCCCCGACCGAGGTGACCTAAATGGAGGAGCGGTTCCCGACCAACTACTCGATCCTGTTGAGCGGTCCGCCCGGCGTCGGGAAGTTCGAGTATCTCGTGGAAAGGATCCGGGACGATCTGCGGAAGGGAGAGCGCGTCGTCTTCGTGACCTTGGATCTCCATCCGAACGAGATCCGGGCGCGGGCGAAAGCGTTGCATCTCGACCTCGAGGCCGTCGAGGGCAAGTCGTTCGTCTTCGTCGACTGCTACAGCGCGACGACGTCGGAGCGACCCGAGACGACGGTCGGCAAGAAGACCTTCCTCGTCTCCAGTTTCAGCAATCTCGAAGGAATCGGGATGGCGATGAGCAAGGCGGGCCAAGAGATTGGGACGCCCGTTCGCATTTACTTCTACACGGTGTCGACGCTGTTCCTGCACAACTCGAGCCAAGCGATCGCAAAGTTTTTCCAGATCGTCACGTCGCGCGCGAAGACGAACCTCGGCTTCATCCTGTATGCGGTCCAAGAGGGCGTCCACGAACCGATGACGATGAACCTGTTGCGGTCTCTTGTCGACGGCGTCGTGGAGATGCGCTACACGGACGGAATGGATCACGAGGTCCGCGTCCACCACATGCGCGGGTATCAGGTCGACGCGTCGTGGCATCCATTCGCCCTCCTTCCGGAGGCGGTGGTCTCGCGATGATGCAGGCTCCGCCGAAAGCGATGGCCCCGCGCGCGAAGACCGGGATCCCGGTCCTCGACGAACGGCTTCAAGGAGGATTCCCGCGCCCATCCACGCTCCTCCTCTTCAGCGACAAGCCGACGGAGAAACGCCTATTCGGCGAGAATTTCGCGATCCAAGGCGTGAAGTCGGGGGAGACCTGTGTGTACGTGGACTTCTTCCGCGCCCCGCAACTCGCCCGCGGTGAACTCAAGCGCTTCGGTCCGGTGGACCCCGCGAAGCTTGTGCTCGTCGATGCGACCTCGTCCCAGCTGCTCCTCCCTAGCCACGAGAAGTATCACATCGACAACATCGATAGTCTAGCGAACATCCGTGAAGCGATCGTCGCCGCCATGGAGGCGGAGCGGCCCGGTCGCATCGTCGTCGACTCGATGGAGTTCCTCGTGGACCGGTTTCCCAAGGAGGATGTCCTGAGGCTCTGGCGCGAACTGATCGAGGCGGCCCGGTCGGCCGGGACCGTGATCTGCTTCCTGTTCATCAACTGGACCCTGATGGAGCGGGAACTCGACGAGATTCGCGCGATGTCCGACTTCGTCATCGAGTTTCAGTCGTCGCTCCGCGGCGGGATCGTCCGCAACTCGATGCGCATCTCGCAAATGGAGTCAAACGGAATCCGGACGAACTGGATCCCATACACGTTCAAAGACCTCGTCGGGCTGACCGTCTATTTCCCGCGGATCCTGGTCACGGGCCCGTTCAACGCCGGGAAGTCGACGGTCGTCAAGGCCGTCTCCGAGAAGTCCATCAGCATCGACCGGATGGGCACGACGGTCGCCTTCGACTACGGAAACGTCAACATCACGGGAATCGAGGCCGAGATCTTCGGCACCCCGGGCCAGGAGCGCTTCGAGTTCATCTTCAAGATCTTCGCGCGAGAGGTGAGCGGCGTCCTCCTGGTCGTCGACGCGAGTCATCCGGACGAGCTGGTCAGGGCGCGTCAGATGCTGGACCTGGTCGGGCCCCGGATCCCCTACGTCGTCCTCGCGAACAAGAGCGACCTTCCGGGCGCGATCCCTCCGGACGAAATCGCGCACCGCATGAGCCTGCCCGAGGACGTGCCGGTGATCCCAACGGTCGCCACGGAGAACAAGGGCGTGCGGGATGCCCTCCTGATCCTCGCCGAGATGATCATCGGGGTGCGATAGGATGCTCGGCGACGCGGCGAGACGCCTCCAGGGAATCCTCGCGGAGCTCCGGAGGTTGCCCGCCGTCCTCGGGGCGACAATCGCCCGCCGGGACGGAATCCTAATCGCGCACGCGCTCCCGAAGACGATGGACCCGAAGAAAATCGCCGCGATGGCCGCCGCAATCGTCGGCACGTCGGAGATGGCCGTGGTCGAGATGGGCCTCGGAACGTTCAACTCGTCCATCGTGGACACGCATATCGGCAAGATGATTGCGACCGGTGCGGGCGAAGAGGCGATCCTCGTCACGATGGTCCGGAGCGAGGCGAACATGGGTCTCCTCCTCCTCAGCGTCGACCGGGCGGTCCAGTCGATCTCGGAAGTGCTCAAAGCGGCGGAGGTGCCCGCGTGACGGATGTCTGGGTGCGCCTCGAGGAGACGATCGACGAACTCTCCCGGGTGACGGACATCAAGTCGGCGGCGGTCGTGCGGCGCGATGGTCTCGTCGTGACCCACACCCTCCCGGATGGAGTGGACCCGAAGATGGTCGCGGCGATGACGGCGGCAATCGTCGGCACTTCGGAGATGGCGACGATCCAGCTCGCCCAAGGCCGGTTCGTGCGCGCGATCATCGAGTCCGACGAAGGGAAGCTCCTCAGCCTCGGCGCGGGGGAGGAGGCGCTCCTCGTGGCCCTCGTGTACGACGACGCGAATCTCGGGCTCGTCCTCCTGGCGATGGAGCGAGCGGCGAAGCAGGTGGAGAAAATCCTCCGGGAGAGTGCGGGATGAATGGATTCCAGGGAGATGCCCATGCCCACGACTAAGGAAGGCCTTCAGCGGCTCCTGGACTTCTTCGTGTACGGGATGCTCCGCGCCGCGGAGTCCCTCGGGAACGCCCCGCTCTTCTTGCGCACGGTCGAAGAGGAAGGCCTCCGGAAGTTTCTCCTGATCAACTTCCCGAAGTTCCAAGCGTCCGCGAACCCGAAAGAGGCGTGCGAGGCGTACACGAAAGCGATCGACGAGGGCGGGCTCTTCGCGACGACGGACACGACGTTCACGGGAGACGAGGACACGGTCCATGCGGAGATCGGGGACCTCTGTCCGTATCGCCGCGTGTGCACGATGCGGCACGACGAGCGCCACCCGGTCCACTGCATCCGGGGGTTCGCCTTAGCCGAGATGCTCCGGCTCCGGCTCGATGCCGATTTCGACTGGAAACTCGACCGGTTCGGACGGCCGTGTCGCGTCACTCTTTCAAAAACTCGCTGGGGGTAACTCCATGGGGACGAAGAAAATCCCGACGTTCATCGAGGGCCTCGACGATGTCCTCGGCGGCGGTTTTCCCGTCGGACACGTCATCCTCGTCTCCGGTTTGCCGGGGACGATGAAGTCGACTTTGACGTACGCGATCCTCCACGCGAACGCGCGGCAGAGGGACGCGAAAGGCTTGTACGTCTCCCTGGAACAGACGCGACCGAGCCTCGAGGGCCAGATGGCCGCGATGGGGTTCGACGTCGAAGCGGTCCGCTCGGACGTCCACATCCTCGATGTCGGCACGATTCAGAAAGAGGTCGGGAAGAGCGCGTCGAAGCCTTGGATGGAGTTCCTCCGGCGGACGATGACGACGAAGAAAGACATCGACGGCGTCGACCTCGTCGTGATCGACTCGCTCGAGGCGCTCGAGGTCCTCGCGAAATTCGAGGACCGCCGGACGGAGCTGTTCCGCCTGTTCGAGTGGCTGCGGGACCTCGGCGCGACGACCCTCGTCCTCGCGGAAGCTGCGTCGGAGGCGTCGTACCTCGGACTCGAAGTCCCGCAACCGCGGCGAGACGAGGCGTTCCTCGCGGACGGGATCATCGAGCTCAAGATGCACCCGATCTCGGACGTCGAGATCCAGCGTCGGATCCGGGTCCAAAAGATGCGGGGTTCGCACCATAAGACGGGATTCTCCGCCCTCGTGTTCGACGAGGGGCGCTTCCAAGTCGTACCGGTCATCAGTCCGTAGGTGGTCCATGCCGAATTCGATCCCGTGTCCGACCTGCGCATCGTTGAACCGGCTGGACGCGGTCAACTGTCGGGCCTGCGGGCGGAAACTCGGGACGCCCGCCGGATCGACCCCGAAGGGTCCTCCGGTTTCCCTCCAGCGGGTGACGAGCGGGGAAGTCTTCACCGCCATCGTCGCGGAGACGGCCAAGAAGCCCGCGGCCGATCGAGCGGCGAGTGTGGCCGCACCCCCGGTCGTGGTCACGATGGTCGAGCCTGAGATCGAGGACCACTCCGACGTCATGGCCGCGGCCGTGGACGGCATCCGGGCCAAGGCGCAGGGTGAAGGCCATCGGTTCAAGCCGTACGTCCGCTCGAGCGATCGCAAAGCGCCGACTCCGGCAGCGAGGCAGGAAGCCGCGAAATATCTGCAGGACGCGGTCGCGCTCCTCCGCGAGACGCGGTTCGAGGATTCGATCGATCCGCTCCTCAAATCGATCGCCCGCGACGACGAAGACCGGCGTTCGTGGATCCTCCTCGCGGAAGCGTACTTGCGGCTCGGCCGACCCTACAAGTCTGCAGTGGGCTATCTGCGCGCCCTCGAGCTGAGTCCGAAAGACGAGCAGGCGTGGCTCGGACTCGGCCGCGTCCTGAGGATGTTGGGCGACCTGCCGACGGCATCCGCCGTCCTGGATCGCGCTGCCGTGATCCATCCCGGTCACGCGGAAACCTGGGTGGAGCGGGGCCTAATCTTCGAGTCCCTCCAGAATCTCCCGGAAGCGGCTCGAAGTTTCGCGAAAGTCCTCGAGCTCCGGCCGGACCATCGGCTCGCACAAGAGAAGTCTCAAGAAATCGGTTCGAAAATCGCCCAGAGCGAAGCCTCCGTCGCAGCACCCAGGCCACCGCGGGAAGCCTCGCCAGCGACGGCGGAGTCGACGGGCCCGACCGCGGAGGAGGAGCGGGAACGAGACATCCTGGACGAGATGGAGGAGGCGTTCTCCATCGAGACGTCGTTGACCGCGAAGCGAGCCCGCGCCGCGGTGGCCCCGGAAGGACCGGGCGAGCGCCCCGCGCGCGTACGCACTTTCGTGGAAGGCCTGGACGAGACCCTGGAGGGTGGAGTCCCCTGGGGTCATGTCGTCCTCATCGAAGGCGCGCCGGGGACGATGAAATCCTCCCTCGGGTTCTCGATCCTCCTGCAGAACGCGGCGCGGGGAGGCCTGCACTGCCTGTACTTGAGCCTCGAGGAACGCGGGTCGAGCCTCCTCAAGCAGATGGGTTCCCTCGGCCTCCACCTCGAGGTCCCGAAAGGATCGCTCGTCGTCCTTGATCCGAGGACGGCCACGAACCTCCTCGGGGAGAAGAAGGACTGGCTCGAGGGCCTCCGGGAAGGGATTCAATCGATCAAGGAGCAGCGGGGGCTCGACCTGATCGTGATCGACTCGCTCGAAGCGCTGGAGGTCCTCGCGAAGTTCAAAGACCGCAGGCGGGAGATCTATCGGCTCTTCGAGTGGCTGCGCGACCTCGGGATCACCAGCTTCCTCGTCACGGAACGGCCGGATTGGGTCGTCGCCGGACATGTACTCCAAGGGCGCCACGACGAGGAGTTCCTCGCGGACGGCGTGATCCATCTGCGGATGCACCTGGTGACGGACTTGACCGCCCAGCGTCGGTTCCGAGTCGTGAAGATGCGGGGGACGAAGCACAACACCGGTTATCTCGCGATGGATTTCGACGAGGGCCGGTTCCGGGTCACCCGCGCGATGAGCTCGTGAGGGGACCCGATGGCCCGGCCCCTGATCAAGACCCACATCCGCGGCTTCGACGAGGACGTGCTCCGCGGAGGAATCCCGCAAGGCCACGTCGTCTTGGTGCGCGGGGCGAGCGGGACGATGAAGTCCTCTCTCGCATACTACGTCCTGTACCACAACGCGCTCGCCGGAGCGCCCGGCCTGTACGTCACCCTCGAGCAGACGGCGGCGGGCCTCCTCGAACACATCGCAGGGCTCGGGTTGAAGGCCACCTCGGTCTCGGACGCGCTCCCCATTCTCGATCTGAGTCGCGGCCGGGAGTACCTGGAGGAGATGGTTGCGAAGGTCGGGTCGATGGCGGAGACGGCGGCTCCGCGGGGCGAGGCGCTCCTCGCGGTCCTCAAGGCGAAAATCTTCGAGCTGCGCATGAGGCGGAACTTCCGGCTCCTGGCAATCGACTCGTGGGACGCCCTCGAACTCGTCCTCGAGTTCGATGATCGGCGCGCAGAGACGTTCGGATTCTTCGAGTGGCTGCGGGACCTGGGCGTCACGAGCCTGCTGATTTCCGAAGAACCCGCGCTGGAGGCGCCCCCGACCGCGCTGGAGGAGGAGTTCCTCGCGGACGGCATCATCCACCTTCGGCTCGAGCCCGTCACCGAGACCGCGTTTCAGCGTCGCGTGCAATGCGTGAAGATGCGGAGCGTGAACCAGGACAGCGACGACCACACCCTCCTCTTCGAGAACGGGCGGTTCGAGGTCGCGCGGGCGATCGGGTGAGCCGATGGACGCCCGCCTCCGGACGTTCTTGGTCCGCTCCGGATTTTTGTTCCTGATCTCCCTCGTCCTCGTCGCAGGATTCTGGTACCACCGCGAGTTCTACCAGATCGGCTTCACGAACCTGCTGATCATCGGCGGCCTCGTCACGTTCCTCGTGATCTCGGCGGCCCGACTCGCCCTGTCCGGCGAACTGCCCCGCGGTCGTCCTCGGGGTGAGCTGACCTTCTCCGTCGAAGAAGGGGACCGCCTCCTGAAAGCGGTGGCGCGGCTCATCGTCCGGCCGTCCGAGGGGACGACCGTGCCCGGGGTCGGCCACGTCGTGCGCGCGGTATATGAGACCGGCCCCGAGTTCGGGCGCCTGTTCATCGAGGACGGAAGGCGAGCCTTCCTCTCTGACATCACAGATGCGGACGCGCGGCAGGCCGGATTCCGCTCCGCGGCAGAACTCCGGGAAACGGGTGCGACCCGGTGGCGCTGGCGTTCCTCCGACACCGTGACCGTCCTGCGGGTCCGAACCCTGGGGGCCACCCGATGAACATCTCGAGTGCGGCAATCCTCGCAGGGGTTGCCGTGGATGCATGGCTGGTGGCCTTCATCGCGATTCGGGGCCGACGTCCTTGGCTCCAAGCCACCTACGCCGCGTGCAGCCTGGCCTACCTCTCGCTCGGGGCGGCCTTCGTCGGGACGAACGAAGGGGTGCTAACGGCCCTTCGCAACGACGTGGCTTTGGGGATCCTGCTCCTCTCGCACGCGCTGACCGCGATCCTCGTTCTGGGACTCATCCATGGAGAAACGCTACCTCGACGAAGATCCGTCGCCTTTCTGCTCCTCATTCCGGTCCCGCTGCTCGCCTACCTGGCGCCGATCAAAGGATGGACGGCGGCCGCGGCATACGAGGGGAATGTCCTCGGCGGGTTCCTGGTGGTGTGCCTCGGGATCGCGCTCGCGGAGACCGTCTACGCCCGGTACTCCTCCCGGTTGCTCGCGGCGCACTCGTTCTGGCTCGGCGTCGGAGTCATCGCCCTGATCGTCGCGGGGCCGGTGTACACGTACGAACTCGAGTTCCTCGGAGCGACGGCGCTCGCGGGTGCGAATCTGGCGTCCCCAATCGCGCTCGCATGTTTCGCCCTCGTTGCGATCCAAGCGGACCCGTTCCCAATGGCGCCGCATCCGTCGAAAGGGCCGGCGAAGCCCGGAACGCTCCCGGCTTCCGACGCGATCGTCTTCGAGGAGATTCGTCCCAAGTATGCGCTTCGAACGGCGCACGAAGAGTCCTCCGGCGGACGCCCGACACTGATCTTGGGCCGCACCCCTCCCGCGATGGCCGCGAGCGGAGCGGGATTCGCCGCGATCCTGCCCGTCCGCCATGCTTCCTTGAGGGCCCTGACGACCACATCCGAATTCCTCGCGGGGTCCCACGGAGGCTTGGCGGTGATCGAGGACCTGGCCGGCCTCTCGGCCCTCTCCGAGTGGCCGCCCACGATCGAGGCCGTCGTGCGGCTGCGACATGTGGCCCGCGGCACGGGGTCCACCGTCATCTTTTCGACGTCTCGGCTCACGGACGTGGAGCGCCGCGCTCTGAGGGACTTGCGCGTCACCTGGTGGTCGCTCCCCGATCCGGCGCGCGAAATCGAAGCGATCCTCACGCAATCCTTCGGGAGCGGAGCGGTTCGCCTCCTCGCGTCGTTCACTCGAGCCCACGGTCTTCGGCAGGAGGAACTCACCACGGATCACGTGCCTGCCCTCCTGGACTTCCTCACGCGCGCCGTCACCGAGCTCTCCGGCGTCGTCGCAGGGACCGCGGGTCACGGTCTACGGACTCAACTCGAAGCCGCCGCGAGCGGCCTTCGTTCGTTCGCGGCCCAGGGGGCCGAGGAGGTGGCCCGCGGCAAGTGGCCGTCCCGGATCTCATCCGAGGCCCACCCGGACCTCCTCGTCACCGCCGCCGAGTATTGGAAGGGCAAGGAGATGGAGGAGCTCTTCGCGGCTGCGGAACTCATCGTGGAGGACGAAAAATGAAACGAGTCTCGACGCACATCGAGGGGCTCGATGAGGTCCTCGGAGGCGGGATCCCGGAAGGCAACGTCGTGCTCGTCTCCGGAGCACCCGGGACGATGAAGACCTCGCTCACGTACCATATCCTCCATTCGAGCGCCCTGGGCGGCTCCCGCGGGCTGTACGTCTCGCTCGAGCAAGGCCGGGCCAGCTTGATCGACCATACGGAAGGCCTCGGCTACCGCCTCGACGACACCCACGGCAACCTGAGCGTCTTGGACCTCGGCACCCTGCGGAAGAAACTGACCGGGTCGGCGGAACAACCGTGGCTGGACCTGTTCAAGCTCTACACGCAAGGCATCCGCAAGTCGTTCGACTACCGCTTCCTGGTCTTGGACTCGCTCGATGCGCTCGAGATACTCGCGAA
>DATMDM010000150.1:0-6490 GCA_035557795.1 Thermoplasmata archaeon
AGCAGATGGCGGAGCCGAAGTGGGTAATCGCGATGGGGGAGTGCACGATCTGCGGCGGGCCGTACTACGACTCGTACGCGGTCGTGAAGGGCTCGTACACGTTCGTCCCGACGGACATCTTCATCCCGGGCTGCCCGGTGCGGCCGGAGGCCCTGATCGATGGCTTCCTCAAGCTGAGCGCAAAGATCAAGGCGGAGCGGAGCGGCTGGGTCCGGACCAAGAAGGGCCGCCTCGTGAGCGCGCGCGAGGGCCAGCTGATGGACATGCAGAAGGGCGAGTACACGTATGAAGTCCCGCAAGTCCGAAGCTAAGGCCGGCCCCAAAGTCGGCACGATCGGGGGCACCGTCCGACCGCTCCTCGCGACGATCAAGCAGGCGTTAGTCACCATGCCGGGGATCAACCGCCTCGTCCCCGGTGGGCGCAAGCCCGTCACGCATCTCTATCCGTACCAGAAGGTCGAGCTCCCCGTGGCGTTTCGAGGGCAGCACAGCATCGACTGGTTCAAGTGCATCGGCTGCGAGCTCTGCGCGAAAGTCTGTCCGAACGAATGCATCTACTTCGAGTTCTACGAAGTCGAGCCGACGTCGGAGTATCTTCACCCCAGCCGGGCGCAACTCGATGAGATGAAGAAGATCATCCGGAGGCCCGCGGTCGATGTCGGGCATTGCCTGTTCTGCGGGAACTGCATGGAATACTGCCCCACGGACGCGTGGAACTTCACGCAGGAATTCGAACTCGCCGACTATGCGCGAGAGGACCTATACTACCGCGCGGACGAGCTCCGGATGCCGAAAGAGAATTCGGACAAGGAGATCGTATTGATCAACCGCATCGGCGAGCATCCGATCCTCGAGGTGGATGTCTGCATCGGCTGCCGCAAGTGCGAGCGCGAGTGTCCGACCCGATGCATCGACATGCTCGACGGTCCGAACGATCGGAAGGGCAAGCCGATCGTGATCCCGGAATTCGACTACACGAAGTGCATCGGCTGCCAGCAATGCGTCGACGTCTGTCCGGTCGACTGCCTCCACATGGAGGAGATCGGCTACAAGGATCTGGAAGGGTTCTACCACATCAACCTCCAGGGCGAGGTCAAGCTGCTCGAAGAGCAGGTCGAAAAGTAACGCACGAGCGTCGGTCGCGATTATTCGTATCGGAATTGCAGACCTTTTATACTATTCCCATTATCCATCTCCGTCTTCATTGCCCGGAGGGCTCCACTTGGTCCGAACCACGGTCGTCGGGAATTATCCGCGCATTGGCGACACATTCGAAGAGCAGTCCTTGCGGCGGGCGATTGCTCGATTCGACAAGGGAGAGATCAGCGCCGCCGAGCTCGGAGTCGCCGAGCGAGAGGTCGTCAAGGCGGTCCTGCGGGAACAGAACGATGGCGGAATTGACCTCGTGGCGGATGGCCAGATCTCTTGGTACGACAGCCAGAGCCACATCGCCCGCCGACTCGCCTCTGTCGAGGTCAATGGCCTCGCGCGGTATTTCGACACGAACACGTATTACCGCCAGCCGGTGGTCCACGGTGCGATTGCGTGGAAGGAGCCCATCCTCGTGGACGAATGGAAGTTCGCGCAGGCGAATTCGAAGGCGCCGGTGAAAGCGGTCCTCACGGGACCGCTGACCCTTGCATCGCTCGCCCTTGACAAGCACTACCGCAAGAAGAAGCCCCTTGCCGTCGACCTCGCGAACGCCCTCGGAGAGGAAGTTTCCGCCCTTGCCCGCGCAGGCGCAGCCCACATCCAGATTGACGAGCCGATTCTCACCCGACATCCGGAGGACCTCCCCCTCGCAGTCGAGGGTCTCGAGCGCATTCGCTCCCGCAAGGGGGCCGCTGTCCTGACCCTCTTCACGTATTTTGGGGAGGTCTCGAAAATCTTCGAGGAACTCGTCGAGACGCCCGTGGACGCGATCGGTCTCGACTTGGTCCAGGGATCCGCGACATGGTCTGCGATTGCAAAACACGGCTCGAAGAAACCGCTCGTCCTCGGTCTCGTGGACGCCCGCAATACGAAGAAAGAGGATCCGGCCGAAGTCGCCAAGAAGGTCCTGGGTCTGAAAGACCGGATCAATCTGAAAACGTCGTTCCTGTCGCCCTCGAACGGCCTCGAGTTCCTTCCCCGCGAGCGGGCGCGGGAGAAGCTCCGGATCTTGTCGGCGGCCGCGAGGAAGGTGGGGGTCGCCGCATGACCGGCCTCCTGACGACGAGCGTCGGTTCGTTCCCGAAGCCCGAATACCTTCTGCGTGCACGGACGAAGGCCTCCAAGGGTGAGTTGTCGGAAGAAGGCCTACGGGCCCTCGAGGAGAAGGCGACCGCGGAGTGGATCCACTTCCAGGAAGAGATCGGAATCGACATCCCGGTGGACGGCGAACAGTACCGAGGCGACATGGCCACGTACTTCGCCGAGAACATCGACGGAACGGAGATTTCCGGCCTCGTCCGCTCCTACGGCAACCGGTACTACAAGAAGCCAATCATCGTCGACGAGCTCCGCCGGAAGGGTCCGATCAGCGTGGACTGGTTCAAGTTCGCTCAGGCGCGCACGAAGCGCCCTGTGAAGGGCATGATCACGGGACCGTACACGATGATGGACTGGTCGTTCGACGAGTTCTACGGGTCGCGGGAGGAGGCGTGCCTCGCGTTCGCGAAGCTGCTGCATCAGGAAGCGCTCAGCCTCGAAGCCGCGGGAGCGAAGATCGTCCAAGTCGACGAGCCCGCGCTCTCGACGCGCCTCGATGAGTTGCCGCTGCTGGTCAAGGCGGTCGGCACCGTGACGAAGGGCCTGCGGGCGAAGACGATCCTCCACACCTGCTACGGGAACTACAACGAGATCTTTGAGTTCTTCAACAAGCTGCCGGTGGACCAGCTCGACCTCGAGATGTCCAACTCTGGCCTGGACCTGCTGGATCGCTTCAAGCGCGAGCCGCTGAAGAAGGAGATCGCATTCGGCGTGGTCGACGTCCATAGCCATGTCGTTGAGCCGGAGTCCCTGATCCGCGAGCGCATCGAGAAGGCCCTGACCATCTTTGAGCCGGAGAAGCTGTACATCGACCCGGATTGTGGCCTCAAGACTCGGAGCGTCGAGGAGGCCCAGGCGAAGCTGCGGAACATGGTCGCCGCGGCGCGCGCCGTGCGGGAAGCCCACCACCTTACGTAGGCAAAGGGTAAAGTCCCTCGTAAACGATAGATACCGCGAGGAGCCCGATGGGAAGCCCGACCAATCTCCGCCTGCACTCGGACGCGCTGTTGCGCATGTTCACCGTAACGGAGGCGAACGCCCTGGTTCCGCGTCTCGAAGAGAGCTTCCTACGACTCGATCCGAAGCTCGCCCGACTGCGGGAACTCCGCGAACTCATCGAGGACGCGGAAGCGTACTACGGCGAAGGACTCGGGGCCGCGCCCGCGAAGGATCGCGAGGCGTACGCGGAATCCCTCCAGGAACAGGCGGACCTCGAACGGTCGGTCCAGGCGGACGTGGACGAGGTGCACGCCCTCGGCTGTGAACTGAAGGACATCCACCGCGGACTCGTGGATTTTCCGGCGCGGATCGGGAATGAGGTCGGATACCTGTGCTGGCAGCGCGGCGAACGCGCGATCGGATGGTGGCACACGCTCGACACCGGATTCGCGGGCCGGAAGGCGCTCGCGCCGGAAGCGGAACGTTAATATCGGACGGCCCTCCTAAGAATCCGAGGATTCGGAACATGGCGACCAAAGATGACGTGATCAGCGTCCTCCGAAAGTGCTACGATCCCGAGATCCCGATCAACATCTACGACCTCGGCCTCGTCTACCACATCGAGCTCAAGCCGGACGAAGGCAAGGTCGACGTCCGGATGACGCTCACCGCTCCCGGCTGCCCGGCGTCCGCGTACATCCACCAGGACGTGAAGCGGAAACTCGAGCAGCTTCAAGGGGTCAAAGAGGCGACGGTGAACATCGTCTGGGATCCCCCGTGGACCCCCGAGATGATGTCCGAGACCGCGAAGAAGCAGTTCGGCTGGGGCATCTGATCTCGATCGAGGTCCCGCCTCCAATAGTACCAAATCTTGATATTCTCTCCCCCGTATCCAGCGGTCTGCAGCGTTTCCGGGGGTGGCCGGGTACTTGACCTCCAAAGGTGGGAAGGAATCGGACGCCCTCGCACGGGCTTTCGGGGCCCTCGTTGAGGGGCTGACGTTCTACGACCTCGCCAACGTGGCGGTCGCGGAGATGCGGGTCAAGGTTGCCTTCGAGGAACTCGGCCGCCACAAGAAAGACCAGCTCGCGCGACTCGAGGGCGTGGCCGGGTCGGGCGCGAGGGACGCCGCCGTGATGCCCGGCATCTATCCGATGAACGTCGTCGCGAGGGTCGAGTGCTACGTGTGCGGCTTCGTTGCCGAAACGAAGGCGATGCCGAACACGTGTCCAAACTGCGGCGCCGCGCGCTACGCGTTTGAGAAGGAGATTTCCCTGTCGAAGGCGTGGGAGATCGCCGCGGAGGCGGGACGCAAGTCGGCGACCCTGTTTGGCGAGTCCGCGGCTCACACAGCGGGCCGCGCGAAGGCCGTCCTGGAGGAGCTGGCACGGGACGAAGAGGGACAGGCGGTCCAGGCGGACCGGCAGCTCGGGGAACTTCGGACCTGAACGGTGGGATGGAATGGCGCGCCTCGCGAAGATGCCTCCCATTCAGGAAGATATCCACGCCTGCACGATGTGCGGCTATTGTGTCCCCGTCTGCCCGGCGTATCAGGAGGCGGGTTGGGAGGGCGCCTCGCCTCGCGGTCGCGTCTTCGCCCTCCGCCAGTACGAGATGCGCGGACCGTTGGACCTCCTGCTGCGCCGTCAGGTGAAGCCCGGAGAGGATTTTGCGCGGAACACGTGGGAGTGTACCGGCTGCGGCGCCTGCGAGGAAGTGTGCCCGGTGGATATTCCGTTCGACAAGCTGTGGGACGACGTCAAGGAGTGGATGGTCAAGTCGGGCTACGAGCGGAAGGAGCTCGAGCCGTACCTGGCGAACGTCCGGGAGACGCACAACCTGTTCGGCGAACCGACGGAGGCCCGGGGGGCTTGGATTCCGCCGGAGGCCGTGCAGTCGGCCAACCCCGAGGTGCTCTACTGGGTCGGCTGTGTCGCGAGTTACAAACGACAGCAGATCGCCCGGGCCGTCGTCAAGATCCTCAACGCCGCGAGGGTGCCGTACAAGATCCTCGGCTCGGACGAATGGTGCTCGGGCGCGCCCCTCGCCCGGATGGGGTACCAGGAAACGACGAAGAAGGAGCTCATGCCCCACAACGTGAACGCGGTCGAAGAGACCGGCGCGAAGGTCCTCGTCACCGCGTGCGCGGAATGCTACCGCGCTTTCGCCCGGGATTACAAGCAGTGGGGTGGCAACCCGCCGTACAGCGTCTTCCACATCTCCCACTACGTCGAGAAGCTGATCCGGGAGAAGCGGATCGCCTTCACGAAGCCGCTCCCGCAGAAGATCGCGTTCCACGACGCGTGCCACATGTCCCGCGTGGCGAAGGTCTACGAGCCTCCGAGGCAGGCCCTCAAGTTCATTCGGGATCTGAAGGTCCTCGAGATCCTCCCGCACCACGAAGACGCGTTGTGCTCCGGTGCCGGCGGGGGCTTTCCGGCGGTCTTTCCGGAGCAAGCGGCAGGCGTGGCCCAGCGCCGGCTCGATGCCGCGGAGGACACCGGCGCGACGGCCCTCGTGACGACGTGCCCTCACGCGGAGATGCACTTCGAGGGCGTAGCCCGTCAACGGAACATGAGCTTGAGCATCGTCGATCTCGCCGAGATGCTCGCAAACGCGCTGTGACGCATCCTCAGATCGTGAAGCTCAGGCCGCACGAACAGGAGTGCTTCGCGTTGGGATTTGTGATCTTGAACTGGCCGCCGAACAGGTCTTCCTCCCATTCGAGCTTCGACCCTTGGAGGTACGTCAGGCTCTTCGGGTCGACGAACACTTTGACGTCTTGCTCGGCGACGACGATGTCCGTCGACCGTGCGGCGTCCGCGAGGTCCATCCGGTACTGCATCCCGCTGCACCCGCCCGCGATGATCCGCAGGCGGAGCGAGGCGGCCGGCTGGTTCTCTTTCTGCCGCAACACGCGGATGCGCCGGACTGCGCTGTCCGTGACCGTGAGCGGCAGTTGCTGGGGGGCCATCAAACGAATCGCGTCTCGACCCGTTCGAACGCGGGCCGTCGTCTTAAGTCTTCCGCCGCGAATCGCGCCGTCGGCAGAGGGTGCGCGTCATTCGCCGCACGCACGACCAAAGATATATATAACAACGTTATAGTCTACTTTCCGCTTCTCGAAAACGGGAGGCCCGCCTATGGTTTCCAAGAGCGTAATCCAAGAGCAAATGGCGAAGCAGGAGTACAAGTACGGCTTCGTCTCCGATCTCGATGAAGACAAGGCGCCGAAGGGCCTCAACGAGGACATCGTCCGGCTCATTTCGCGCAAGAAGAACGAGCCCGAGTGGTTCCTCGA